>CAKZXL010000420.1 GCA_937883885.1 uncultured Aquincola sp.
GCTGGCCCAGCTTGACGTAGTCGAGGCCCACGTCCGAGATCGGCTGCAAGACGCGCAGAACGTCGCGGTCGGCATCGAACAGCGCCGCGGCCTCGGCCACGGTCAGCTCGAGGATGTCGGCCACGTTGTAGCTCCTGCCATGGCGCTCGATGCGCACCTCGAGGATCTCGGGCCGATAGCGCTTGCCGTCGCAGTCGGGGCAGCGCAGGTAGACGTCGGAGAGGAACTGCATCTCGACGTGCTCGAAGCCCGAGCCGCCGCAGGTGGGGCAGCGGCCGTCGCCCGAGTTGAAGCTGAACTTGCTCGCGGTGTAGCCGCGCTGGCGCGAGATCGGCGCGGTGGCGAAGATCTCGCGGATCGCGTCCCAGGCGCCGACGTAGCTCGCGGGGTTGGAACGCGCGGTCTTGCCGATGGGGCTCTGGTCGACGAACACCGCATCGGTCAGCCAGTCGGCGCCCAGCAGCCGGTCGTGCTGGCCAGGGCTTTCCGTGGGCTGGCCGAAGTGGCGGGCCAGCGCGGGGTACAGCACGTCCTGCATCAGCGTGCTCTTGCCCGAACCCGACACGCCGGTGACCACCACCATGCGCTGCAGCGGAAAGCTCACCGACACGTTCTTGAGGTTGTGCTCGCGCACGCCTTCGAGGATGAGCTTGGGCGTGGCCTCGTCCACCAGCCGGGTGAAGCCCGAGCCCACATGCTTGCGGCCGCCCAGGTAGGCGCCGGTCAGCGTGTCGGCCTTCTTGATGGTGTCGGGGTCGCCGTCGAACACGATCTGGCCGCCCCGCTCGCCAGGGCCGGGGCCCATGTCGATCAGGCGGTCGGCGGCCAGCATCACCGCCGGGTCGTGCTCCACCACCACCAGCGTGTTGCCGGCATCACGCAGCCGGTGCATGGCCTGCACGATGCGGTTCATGTCGCGCGGGTGCAGCCCGATGCTGGGCTCATCGAGCACGAACATGGTGTTGACCAGCGAGGTGCCCAGCGCGGTGGTGAGGTTGATGCGCTGCACCTCGCCGCCCGACAGCGTGCGGCTCTGCCGGTCGAGCGTGAGGTAGCCGATGCCCACGTCGCACAGGTACTTCAGGCGGGTGCCGATCTCTTCATGGATCAGCTGCAGCGCCGTGTCCTGCGCGCTGCCCAGCACCCGCGGGTCCTGTTGCAGGCTGTCGAAGAAGCGGCGCAGGCGGTCGATGCTGAGCTGCATCAGGTCGTGCAGGCACAGGCCGGGCAAGGCTTCCAGCTGCTCGCGGCTCCATTTCACGCCGCGCGGCATGAAGCGCTGCTCGGGCGGCAGCACCGCATCGGCCTGGGCCTTGCTGCCGATGCGCCACAGCAGCGGCTCGAGCTTGAGCCGCGCGCCGGCGCAGGTGGGGCATTCGGTGTAGCTGCGGTACTTGGACAAGAGCACCCGGATGTGCATCTTGTAGGCCTTGCTCTCCAGGTATTCGAAGAAGCGGTGCACGCCGTACCACTGCTTGTTCCAGTTGCCGTTCCAGTGCGGCGAGCCGTTGATCACCCAGTCGCGCTGGGCCTGGGTGAGCTGGTTCCAGGCGGTGTCGCGCGGAATGCCGGCGTCGCCGGCGTACTTCATCAGGTCGTCCTGGCACTCCTTCCAGGCGGGCGTCTGCATCGGCTTGATGGCGCCGTTGCGCAGGGTCTTGCGCTCGTCCGGGATCACCAGCCCCATGTCCACGCCGATGACGCGGCCAAAGCCGCGGCAGGCCTCGCAGGCGCCGAAGGCGGAGTTGAACGAGAACAGCGCCGGCGTGGGGTCGGCATAGCGGATGTCGCTCTCGGGGCAGTGCAGGCCGGTGGACCAGCGCCAGATGTCGGGCTCGCCGTCGTCCTTCAGCGCATACACGTTCAGGCGCCCGCTGCCGCGCTTGAGCGACAGCTCGATGGCCTCGGCCACGCGCACAGGTTCAGCCGTGCTGGCGCGGAAGCGGTCGGCCACCACATCCAGCTGCTTTCGAGCCCCCAAGCTTGGGGCTGCCGCCCCGGCGCTACCCCCCGAGGGGGCTCTCGCGGCTTGGGACGGCCCGGCGCCGCTCGGCCGCGCTTCAATGACACGCTCGGCCTGCACCCGGGTGAAGCCACTGGCCGCCAGCCACTGCTCCACTTGCTCGGGGCTGGTGTCGCCCGGCAGCTCCACCGGAAAGGTGAGCACCAGCCGCGGGTCGCCCGCCGCGGCGGCGCGTGCCAGCAGCTCGGCCTGCAGGCTGGCGGGTGTGTCATGGCGCACCGGCAGCGCCGTCTCGCGGTCGAACAGCTGGGTGGCCCGCGCGAACAGCAGCTTCAGGTGGTCGTTCAGCTCGGTCATCGTGCCGACCGTGGAGCGCGAGGTGCGCACCGGGTTGGTCTGGTCGATGGCGATGGCCGGCGGCACGCCGTCCACCCGGTCGACCGCCGGGCGGTCCATGCGGTCGAGAAACTGGCGCGCATAGGCGCTGAAGGTTTCGACGTAACGGCGCTGGCCTTCGGCGTACAGCGTGTCGAACACCAGGCTGCTCTTGCCCGAGCCGCTGGGGCCCGTGACCACCGTCATGTCGCCGGTGCGCAGGTCGAGATCGAGGTTCTTGAGGTTGTGCTGGCGAGCGCCGCGGATGCGGATGACACCGGAGGTCATGGAGTCCTTCTGTAGTGCGCCCGGAGCGGTCCGGGGCGGAAGATTCTAGGAGTGGCCCCCCAACCGCGACCGGGTCAAGGGCATGCGCTGTGCAGCAGCCGTCAGGCCTGCACATCGAGGCCGTTGCCGCAAATTCAATGCAAGGTCTACCATCCGCCCATTCCACGCGCGCCGTGGCATTGGCAGAAGTCTCGATGGCCCCCAGCAGTACGCCTCCGCCTCGTGTGCCACCCCCGCCCCCCGACGATGCGGCCGGCTTGTCGGCGCGCCTGGACCGCGCGCTGGCCAGCGCGATGGACGGCTTCTTCGAATACGACCTGCGTACCGAGGCGGCCTGGTATTCCGACAGCCTGCGCCGCATGCTGGGCCTGACGCCCGAGCAACTGCCCGATGGCGCCGGCCGCCTGGCCGAGCACCTGCACCCCGACGACGTGCCGGTGTTCGAAGCCGCGGCCGACCAGTCCACCCGCGACGGCGCGCCCTTCGAGATCGAGGTGCGCCTGCGCGACAGCAGCGACTGCTGGCGCTGGGTGCGCAGCCGCGGCCGCATGTGGCCCGGGCCCGATGGCCGGCGCACGCTGCTGGCCGGCTCCTTGACCGACGTGCATGCCGCGCGCGAATCGCGCCAGGCGCTGCAGCGCATGAGCGAGCGCTACGGCCGCGCGATGCTGGCCACCTCGCACGCCCTGTTCGAGCGCATGCTGGACGAAGACCGCATGGTGGTGGCCGACCGTGTGTGGGAGGCGCTGGGCTATGAGCCCGGCGAGATGCCTTCCACCCGCAGCGCCCTGCTGCAGCTGCTGCACCCCGACGACCGCGTGCGTTACGAAGACACCGCCCGCCAGGCCCGCGACCAGCTGGCCGACCTGGACGTGCAGTACCGCATGCGCTGCAAGTCGGGCGACTACCGCTGGTTTCACCAGATGGCCACGCCGCATGTGCAGGCCGACGGCCGGGTGCGGGTGACCGGCGTGCTGATCGACGTTGACGAGCAGGTGCGCGCCCGCCAGGCGCTGGAGCGCGACCGCGCCGAGCTGGAGCGCCTGGTGGCCCAGCGCACCGCCAGCCTGGAAGCGGCCCTGGCCGAGGCCCAGCAGGCGCGCGACGCGGCCGAGCGCGCCACGGCCGCCAAGTCGCTGTTCGTGGCGCACATGAGCCACGAGATCCGCACCCCGCTCAACGGCGTGCTGGGCCTGACCGAGCTGGCGCTGCAGATCGCCAGCTCGCCCACCCAGCGCAGGCACCTGGAAGTGGCGCTGCAGTCGGGCCGGTCGCTGCTGCAGGTGGTGGACGAGGTGCTGGACTTCTCGCGCGCGCAGGGCGGCCACCCGCCCGCCGACGAAGCCATCGACCTGCCCGAGCTGCTGGCCGTGACCACCCGCAGCCTGATGCCGCTGGCCCGCGGCCGCCAGGTGGCGGTGCACTTCGACTGGCTGGGCCGGCGCACCCGCGTGCGCGGCGACCCGGCGCGGCTGCGCCACATCCTGGTGAACCTGCTGGGCAATGCGCTGAAGTTCACCGAAGAAGGCCACGTGGGCGTGATCACCGAAGTGGTGGAGCTGGGCGACGGCACGTGCCGCATGCGCATGCAGGTGGAAGACACCGGCCCCGGCATCGCGCCCGAGCAGCAGGCGCAGGTGTTCGACGCCTTCGTGCAGGGCGATGCCAGCCTGTCGCGCCGGCATGGCGGCACCGGCCTGGGCCTGGCCACCGCCCGCGCGCTGGCCGTGGGCCTGGGCGGCGACATCACGCTGCGCAGCCAGCCGGGTGCAGGCTCGGTGTTCACGCTGACGCTGACCCTGCGCACCGAAGGGCCGCTGGACCCGGAGCCGCCCCCGCCCGACGGCCCGGTCTGGATGGTGGCCACCGACCCCGGCCGGGTGACCTGGATGCTGCAGCAGCTGCTGCGCCGCGCCCGCGAGGTGCAGCAACCGACCAGCCTGGCCGAGGCCGCCGAGCGCGCGCTGCAGCTGCCGGCGGACGAGCGGCCGGTGGCGGTGCTGATCTCGCAATGGGCGCTGAGCAGCCCAGCCGACCTGCAGGCGCTGCGGCAGGCGCTGCCCGAGGCGCACCTGTCGATGCTGCTGCGGCCCGACTGGCACCGCGCCGACATCGAACAGGCGGCGCAGGCGCTGCACATCACCTCGGCCCAGCGGCCGCTGACGCCGCGTGCGCTGGATGCGCTGCTGCGCCCGGCGCCGCGGCCGGCACCGGTGGTGGCTGAGGCCGCTGCCCCCTTCGGCACGCCGCCGGAGCCGGCGCCTGCGCTGTCCGCCCCCGGCAGCCATGTGCTGCTGGTGGAAGACAACCCGGTCAACCGCATGATCGGCGAAGGCTTTCTGCAGGCGCTGGGCGTGGTCTCGCAGACGGCCGACGACGGCGCGCAGGCGCTCGACGCCTGCGCCCGCCAGGCCCCCGCGCTGGTGCTGATGGACCTGCAGATGCCGGTGATGGACGGCCTGGAAGCCACCCGCCGGCTGCGCGCCCTGCAGCAGGCCGGCCAGTTGCGCCACTTTCCGATCGTGGCGCTGACCGCCCATGCGCTGGAAAGCGACCGCCAGCGCGCGATGGCCGCCGGCATGGACGGCTACCTGACCAAGCCGCTGCTGCTGGATGCGCTGCGGCAGGAGCTGGGCCGCTGGCTGCCGCAGGCGCCGGGCTGCCCGGCCGCCACGCCCTGACCCCAGCGACCACGCCGCTGGGCCGCGGCGCCGTCGGACCGCCGGACCGCCCGCTCCGCGGAGGCACCACGCGACCACCCCCAGGGAACACCCGTGCTTGTAATTATGAATTTTGAGTTCTAGATTGCAGCCATGGACCTGACCGAGCCGCTGCGCCCCACCTCCTTGCACGAGGAAGTGGCCGCCCGCCTGCGCACCATGGTTTTCGAGCGGCAACTGCAGCCCGGCGAGTGGATCGATGAGATGGCGCTGGTGGAGCAGTGGCACATCAGCCGCACGCCGCTGCGCGAGGCGCTGAAGGTGCTGGCCGCCGAGGGTTTGGTGACGCTGGTGCCGCGTCGCGGCTGCCAGGTGGCCGAGCTGTCGGAAGACGACGCCGCCGACCTGTTTCCGGTGATGGCGCTGCTGGAAGGCCGCTGCGCCTATGAAGCCGCGCGCAAGGCCACCGATGCCGACGTGGCCGACCTGCAAGGCCTGCACGACAAGCTGGAAGACTGCGCCGCCCGCGGCGACACCGACGGCTACTACCGCCACAACCACGTGTTCCACAGCCGGGTGCAGGCGCTGGCCGCCAACCGCTGGCTGGACCGCACCACCGGCGACCTGCGCCGCTTCATCCGCCTGCTGCGCGGCCGCCAGCTGGCCTGGCCCGGCCGCATGGAAGCCTCGATCGCCGAGCACCGGGCGCTGCTGCAGGCGCTGATCGCGCGCGACGCCCCACGTGCCGAGCGGCTGATGCACGACCACCTGATGGCGCAGCTGCAGGCGCTGAAGGCGCTGCGCCAGCGCGAAGCCCGATCCGCCACACCCGCCGAAGAGAGTGACGTCCATGCTCGATGAACTCAAGAGTGCCGCCCGCCGCATGGGTGGCGATTACGCGCTGCGCAGCCTGATGACCGACTGCCGGCGCCTGCTGTCCGAGCGCGGCGAAGCCAACAGCGTGGCCATCGCCCGCACGCTGGTGGCCCGCTTCGACAGCCTGCCGGCCGAGCAGCAGGCCAGCTTCTTCGACAAGCTGGCCAGCGAGTTCAGCCCCGACCCGCAGGCGGTGCTGGACAGCGCACTGGCCTATGCCGAAAAGCCCACCGCCGACAACCTGATCCGCCTGACCGAACGCGCCGAGCCGCCGCGCCAGGAGCTGCTGCGCCGCATCAACCGCACGCCCGGCGGCACCGAGGCGGTGGTGCGCATGCGGCGCGCGTTGCTCGACCGCCTGCCCAAACAGCCCGGCCTGAAGGCGCTGGAAGCCGACCTGCTGCACCTGCTGTCCAGCTGGTTCAACCCCGGCTTCCTGGAAATGCGCAAGGTGGACTGGAACTCGCCCGCGCAGCTGCTGGAAAAGCTGATCCGCCATGAGGCGGTGCACCAGATCGACGGCTGGGACGACCTGCGCCGCCGGCTGCTGCCCGACCGCCGCTGCTTTGCGTTCTTCCATCCTCAGCTGCCCGACGAGCCGCTGATCTTCGTGGAGGTGGCGCTGGTGCCCGACATGCCGGCCGCGGTGGCGCCGTTGATCGACAAGACCAGCCCATCGGCCGACCCCGACACCTACAAGGTGGCCACGTTCTATTCCATCAGCAACTGCCAGCCGGGGCTCAAGGGCGTGTCGCTGGGCAACTTCCTCATCAAGCGGGTGGCCGACGAACTCAAGCGCGAGGTGCCGCAGCTGCGCACGTTCTGCACGCTGTCGCCCATTCCCGGCTTTGCCAGCTGGCTGGCCAAGGACGGGGACTGGGCGGCGCTGCCTGGCGTGAAAAAGCCGGTGGCCGAACGTGCTTTGGAAGCCCGCGCGCAGCTCAAAGATGCCTGCGGCGGCGACTGGTCGAAGCTGGCCAGCGCACCCGCGCTGCAGGCGCTGCCGGCCGAGGCGCAGCGCGCGCTGCAGCGGCTGTGCGCCTTCTACCTGGTGCACCAGACGCCCCACCCGAGCGGCGACCCGGTGGCGCGCTTCCACCTGGACAACGGCGCGCGGCTGGAGCGGCTCAACCCCATGGGCAACCTGTCCAAGCCGGGGCTCAAGCAGTCCTTCGGCATGATGGTCAACTACCTGTACGACCTGTCGCGGGTGGAAGCCCACCACGAGGCCTTCACCCAGGGCGAGATCGCGGCGGCACGGGCCGTCACGTCGCTGCTCTGACACCCCCGCAGACCCGGACCACCGGGCGCAACCTTGGAGACACCATGAAC
>CAKZXL010000421.1 GCA_937883885.1 uncultured Aquincola sp.
GCCAGGCGGCCGTCGGTGGCCAGGCACTCGATCTCGCGGCCGATGTAGTCGCCGGCCACCATGTCGAGCACCACGTCCGCGCCCTTGCCGCCGGTGATGCGCTGCACCTCGGCCGCGAAGTCCTGCGTGCGGTAGTTGATGCCATGGTCAGCGCCCAGCTTCACGCAGGCCGCCACCTTGTCGTCGCTGCCGGCGGTGACGATCACCGTGGCACCGATGGCCTTGGCCAGCATGATGGCCGTGGTGCCGATGCCGCTGGAGCCGCCCTGCACCAGCAGCGTCTCGCCGGCCTTCAGCCTGGCGATGTGGAAGACGTTCTGCCACACGGTGAAGAAGGTCTCGGGCAGCGCCGCGGCCTCGACGTCGGACAGGCCCGCCGGGATGGGCAGGCACTGGCCGGCCGGGGCCACGCACAGCTCGGCATAACCGCCACCGGCCACCAGCGCGCACACGCGGTCGCCGATCTTCAGGCCGGCAGCGGCCAGATCGGCCTCGCTGCCGCCCTGCACCACGCCCGCCACTTCCAGCCCGGGCAGGTCGGAAGCACCGGGGGGCGGCGGATAGGCGCCCTTGCGCTGCAGCACGTCGGGCCGATTGATGCCGGAGGCCTTGACGGCGATCAGCAGTTCACCGGCCGCCGGCACCGGATCGGGCCGCTGCACGAGGCGAAGGACTTCCGGGCCGCCAGGCGCCGCGATCTCGATTGCGTTCATCGATTGCTCCACGCCAGGCCGCAGCGGCCAAGGCCGCCGCGGCGATGCCGCTTACTCGGGTTGCGAAGGCTTGTCGAAGCCGCCGTTGTACGGGGCGGCCTGCGGCGCGTCAGCAGCCGGCGCGGCCTGCGGGGCGTCGTCGCGCTGCTCACGCGGCTCACGCTCGCGGCGCGGCGGACGATCGCCACGGTCGCGGCGTTCGCCACGATCACCGCGGTCGCTGCGGTCGCCGTATTCACGACGCGGACGCTCTTCCTCGACGTAGCCTTCCGGCTTGTCCAGCAGCGCCTTCAGCGACAGCTTGATGCGGCCCTTCTCGTCGGTCTCCAGCACCTTGACCTTGACGATCTGGCCTTCGGTCAGGAAGTCGGTGACCTTCTCGACGCGCTGGTGCGCGATCTGGCTGATGTGCAGCAGGCCGTCCTTGCCGGGCAGGATGTTGATCAGGGCGCCGAAGTCCAGGATCTTGGTGACCGGGCCTTCGTAGACCTTGCCGATCTCGGCTTCGGCGGTGATTTCCTCGATGCGCTTCTTGGCGTATTCGGCCTTGTCGGCGTCGGCCGAGGCGATGGTGATCGTGCCGTCTTCGCCGATGTCGATCGTGGTGCCGGTTTCTTCGGTCAGCGCACGGATGGTGGCGCCGCCCTTGCCGATCACGTCACGGATCTTCTCGGGGTTGATCTTCATCGTGTACAGGCGCGGCGCGAACTGGCTGACCTCGGTCTTGGCCTCGCCCACGGCACCTTGCATCACGCCCAGGATGTGCAGGCGGGCTTCCTTGGCCTGCGCCAGCGCCACCTGCATGATTTCCTTGGTGATGCCCTGGATCTTGATGTCCATCTGCAGCGCGGTGATGCCCGCGGTGGTGCCGGCCACCTTGAAGTCCATGTCGCCCAGGTGGTCCTCATCGCCCAGGATGTCGGTCAGCACCGCGAAGCGGTTGCCTTCCTTGATCAGGCCCATCGCGATGCCGGCCACGTGCGCCTTCAGGGGCACGCCGGCGTCCAGCAGGCTGAGCGCGCCGCCGCACACCGAGGCCATCGACGACGAACCGTTGGACTCGGTGATCTCGCTGACCACGCGGATGGCGTAGGGGAACTCTTCCTTGGTCGGCAGCACCGCCACCAGGGCGCGCTTGGCCAGACGGCCGTGGCCGATTTCGCGGCGCTTCGGGCTGCCCACGCGACCGGTTTCGCCGGTGGCGAACGGAGGCATGTTGTAGTGCAGCATGAAGCGGTCTTCGAACTCGCCCGACAGCGCGTCGATGCGCTGCGCGTCGCGGTCAGTGCCCAGCGTGGCCACGACCAGCGCCTGCGTTTCACCACGGGTGAACAGGGCCGAGCCGTGCGTGCGCGGCAGCACGCCGGTGCGGATCTCGATCGGGCGCACGGTGCGGGTGTCGCGGCCATCGATGCGCGGCTCGCCGGCCAGGATCTGGCCGCGGACGATGCGTGCTTCGATGTCGAACAGCAGGCCTTCGACCTTGATCGGGTCGAAGTCGGCGCCTTCGGCCTTGAGCGCGCTCACCACGTTGGCGTAGGCGTCGCGGGTGGCCTGGGTGCGGGCCTGCTTGCTGCGGATCTGGTAGGCCTCGCGCAGCGGACCTTCGGCCAGGCCGGTGACCTTGGCGATGAAGCCGTCGTCCTTGGCGGGGGCCTGCCACTGCCACTCGGGCTTGCCGGCGTCACGCACCAGCTCGTTGATGGCCTGGATGGCGATGCTGCCTTGCTCGTGGCCGAAGACCACGGCGCCCAGCATCACTTCTTCCGACAGCTGCTGCGCTTCGGATTCCACCATCAGCACCGCGGCCTGCGTGCCGGCCACCACCAGGTCCATCTGGCTGTTGGCCAGCTGGCTCTTGCTGGGGTTGAGCACGTACTCGCCGTTGATGTAGCCCACGCGGGCGGCGCCGATCGGGCCGTTGAACGGGATGCCGCTGACCGACAGCGCAGCGCTGGTGCCGATCATGGCGGGGATGTCGGCCGCCACTTCAGGGTTGAGCGACAGCACATGGATGACCACCTGCACCTCGTTCATGAACCCTTCCGGGAACAGCGGGCGGATGGGGCGGTCGATCAGGCGGCTGGTCAGGGTTTCCAGCTCGCTGGGGCGGCCTTCACGCTTGAAGAAGCTGCCTGGGATCTTGCCGGCGGCGTAGGTCTTCTCGATGTAGTCGACGGTCAGCGGGAAGAAGTCCTGGCCGGGCTTGGCGTCCTTCTTGGCCACGACGGTGGCCAGGATCACGGTGCCTTCCACGTCCACGACCACGGCGCCGCTGGACTGGCGGGCAATCTCGCCCGTCTCCATCGTGACGCTGTGCTGGCCCCACTGGAAGGTCTTGGTGACTTTGTTGAAAAGGCTCATGTTGTTCTCCGGTTGTCAGGCGCCTTTGGGGGCGGCGCTCATGGCCCGGGGCGGATTCATCGCGCTAGGCGCAATGCCATTCCATCGAGGCGGCCGGGGCGGCGGGCCCCGATGGAATGACACAGCAGCGCCGTGGACGAACCAGCTCCAAAATGCAAAGAGCCTGTGCTGGAGGTTCCAGACAGGCTCTCGGCATGCATACGGTGCTTACTTGCGCAGGCCCAGCTTCTGGATCAGCGCGGTGTAACGGTCGGCGTCGCGGTCCTTCAGGTAGGCCAGCAGGCGCTTGCGCTGGTTGACCATCTTCAGCAGGCCGCGGCGGCCGTGGTGGTCCTTGGCGTGCAGCTTGAAGTGGGGGGTCAGCTCGTTGATGCGGCTGGTCAGCAGGGCCACTTGCACTTCGGGGGAGCCGGTGTCGGCCGCGCCGCGCGCATGCGCCTGGATGATGTCAGCCTTCTTGATGTCGGCGGTTGCCATGGTGAGTTCCTCGGTGTCGAGACGCCATGCGCACACCTTGCGGCAGGACGGTCTCGGGTTCAACTTGCGGTCACGGGTGAAACCGACCCATGCCGTGCGATGCCCCCGGCAAGGCCAGGGAACCGGCGATTATACGCCAAGCGCGGCGGCCAGCCGCTGCAGCCCCACCGTCAGCCGCGCAGGGTCGCGCGAGGCGAAGCACCAGCGCAGCCAGCCCTCGCCTTCGTCGCCGAAGGCAGCGCCCGGCGCCAGGCCCAGTCCGTGCTCGCTCACCAGGCGCTTGGCCAGCGCCAGCGAATCAGGCTCGCCCTCCACCCGGAAAAAGCCGTAGAGGCCGCCCAGCGGCGTGGCCACCTGCACCCGCGGCAGGGCCGCCAGGCCGGGCAGCAGCGTGTCGCGGCAGGTCTTGAAGCGGGCCACCAGCTCTGGCACGAAGCTGTCGGCCATGGCCAGCGCCGCCTGGCCGCCGCGCTGCACGAACACCGGCGCGCAGGAGCTGTTGAACTCGATCAGCTTGCCCACGGCATCGAGGCAGCCTTCGGGCAGCACCAGCCAGCCCAGGCGCCAGCCGGTCATCAGAAAGCTCTTGGAAAAGCTGTGCACCACCACCACGCGGTCCTGCGGCTCGGTGATGTCGAGGAAGCTGGGCGCGGCCGGGCCTTCGCCGAACCACACGCGCTCGTACACCTCGTCGGCCACGATCCAGGTGCCGGTGCGGCGGCAGTGGTCCAGCAGCGCCTGCTGCTCGGCGCGGGTCAGGGTCCAGCCGGTGGGGTTGTTGGGCGCATTGACCAGCAGCACGCGGGTCCTGGGCGTCACCGCGGCCATCAGCTCGTCCAGGTCCAGGCCCCAGGCGCCCTGCTGCGTCCGCAGCGGCACGCGGGTGACGGTGGCGCCCAGGATGGCAGGCTGGGCGGTGAGGTTGGGCCACACCGGCACCACCGCCACCACCTCGTCGCCGGGGCCCAGCAGCATCTGCATGGCCACCATCAGCGCGGTGACGCCCGACGACGTGACCGCGATGCGGTCCAGCCCCACCGGCCGGTGCAGGCCGCTGACATAGCCGGCCAGCGACTCGCGCAGCTCGGGCAGGCCCAGGTTGTGTGAATAGAAGGTTTCGCCCCGCGCCAGCGCCTGGGCGGCGGCGTCGCGCACCGGCTCGGGCGTGACCTCGTCGCTTTCGCCGAACCAGAAGGGCAGCACGTCGCTGCGGCCGAGGCCGGCGTTGGCCACCTCGCGGATCTTGGAGGCGGGCAGGTCGGCGATCGCGGAA
>CAKZXL010000422.1 GCA_937883885.1 uncultured Aquincola sp.
GATCGCGGGTGTGAACACCGCCATCGAATCGCTGCGCGACTTCTGGCTGGCGCAGGCCGAGCTGGACCAGGCCCTGGTGGGGCCGCCCGGCGGCAGCCTTCCTGCCCCCGCCGCCAGCCCCACCGCCCCCACCGCCGAGGCCGCGCATTGAGCGCCGCCGGCACAAGGAACACCCCGATGCTTTCCCGACGCAACCTTCTGGGCGCCAGCGCCGCCGTGGGCGCCGCTGCCGTCAGCCGCGTGGCGCTGGCCGCGCTGCCCGAGCCGGTGCTGCAGACCTCGCCCGACACCCAGCCGCCGCTGCAGCCGCCCAGCGGCCGGCCCTACAACCCGGTGGTCACGCTCAACGGCTGGACGCTGCCCTGGCGCATGAACAACGGCGTCAAGGAGTTCCACCTGGTGGCCGAGCCGGTGGTGCGCGAGATGACACCCGGCTTCAAGGCCCATCTGTGGGGCTACAACGGCCAGAGCCCCGGCCCCACCATCGAGGTGGTGGAAGGCGACCGGGTGCGCATCTTCGTCACCAACAAGCTGCCCGAGTCCACCACCGTGCACTGGCACGGCCAGCGCCTGCCCAACGGCATGGACGGCGTCACCGGCCTCACGCAGCCGGCCATTCCGCCCGGCAAGACCTTCGTCTACGAGTTCGTGGCCCGCCGGCCCGGCACCTTCATGTACCACCCGCATGCCGACGAGATGGTGCAGATGGCCATGGGGATGATGGGCCAGTGGATCACCCACCCCAAGGGCCGGCATCCGCTGATCGCCGAGGTCGACCGTGACTTCTGCTTCCTGCTCAATGCCTACGACATCGAGCCCGGCAGCGCCACGCCCAAGGTGATGACGATGCTGGACTTCAACCTGTGGACCTGGAACAGCCGCATCTTCCCCGGCATCAGCCCGCTGGTGGTGCGGCACAACGACCGGGTGCGTGTGCGCATCGGCAACCTGACGATGACCAACCACCCGATGCACCTGCACGGCCATGAATTCACCGTCACCGGCACCGACGGCGGTCCGGTGCCCCGCAGCGCCCGCTGGCCCGAGGTGACCACCGACGTGGCCGTGGGCCAGATGCGGCAGATCGAGTTCCTGGCCGATGAAGAGGGCGACTGGGCCTTCCACTGCCACAAGAGCCACCACACGATGAATGCGATGGGCCACGACGTGCCCACGATGATCGGCGTGGACCACAGCGGCGTGGCGCGGCAGATCACCCAGCTGATCCCCGACTACATGGTGATGGGCGAGCGCGGCATGGAGGACATGACCGAGATGGAAATGCCGCTGCCCGACAACACCGCCGCGATGATGACCGGCACCGGCCCCTTCGGCGCCGTGGGCATGGGCGGCATGTTCAGCGTGCTCAAGGTGCGGCGCGGCCAGCGGCCCGGCGACTACCGCGACCCTGGCTGGTTCACACACCCGCCGGGCACCGTGGCCCATGAATTCGGCGGCACGCCGATGCCTGCCACGCAGGCGCCGGCTTCCAGCGGCCCCGCGGCCATGCCGGCGGCCGGCCAGCCCGCGCAGCCAGTGGAGGTGCAGGTGCGCAAGCCCGGCGGCGGCCATGCCCATTGAACGAAGGAGCAGACCATGAACGAGAACGACCGACCCCTTGGCCCACGCCGCCGCATCTTGGCAGCGGTGCCTGCGCTGCTGGCGGCGCCGCTGCTGGTGCTGGCCGGCCGTGTGGCGCAGGCCCATGGCAGCAGCCATGGCGCAGCCGCCCCCGCCCCCGCCGCCGCCCCTGAACAGAAGCCCTGGGGCATCGCCGGCGACCCGCAACAGGTGCGGCGCACGCTGGAGGTGACGCTGCGCGACACCATGCGCTTCGAGCCCGACCGCATCACGGTGAAGCTGGGCGAGACCTGGCGCCTGCGGGTACGCAATGCCGGCGCTGTGCTGCATGAGTTCGTCATCGGCACACCCGACGAGAACCGCCAGCATGCCGAGTTGATGATGAAGTTTCCCGACATGCAGCACGACGAGCCCTGGATGGCCCACGTGCAGCCGGGCGGCACCGGTGAGGTGGTGTGGCTGTTCAACCGGCCGGGTCAGTTCGAGTTCGCCTGCCTGATCGCGGGCCATTACCAGGCCGGCATGTCCGGCCTCATCACCGTGGTGTCCGATGAAGGCGCCATGACCGAAGCCGAGGTCCGCAAGGTCGATATCGACACCGGCCGCGTAAGCTGCGCCATGGCGAGATCGCCAATCTGCAGATGCCGCCGATGACCATGGTCTTCCGCGCCCGCGAGCCTTTGCTGCTGCAGGGCCTGAAGCCCGGTGACCGCGTGCGCTTCCGGGCCGAGAAGGTGGAGGGTGGCTATGCCGTGACCGCCATCACGCCCCTGGCCATGGCCCCTTGAGCGCGCCGCCGGCTCAAGCCGCCTGAGCGGTGCGGAAGGAGGCCACCGCCGTGACCAGGCGGCTGGCGTTCTCCTTCAACGCGTCGGCGGCCGCGGCCGATTGTTCGACCAGCGCCGCGTTCTGCTGGGTCATCTGGTCGACGCTGGCGACGCGGCCGGTGATGGCGTCGATGCCGGTGCTGACCTCGGTCACCCGCTGGTGGATGTCGCTGATCGTGCCTTCGACCCGCCGCACGCTGCCCACCAGTTCGGTCATCGTGTGGCCGGCCTGCTGCACCAGCTCGGCGCCTGCATCCACGCGGGCCACGCTGGCGTGGATCAGCTGCTTGATCTGCTGCGCCGCTTCACCCGAGCGTTTGGCCAGGCTGCGCACCTCGCTGGCCACCACGGCGAAGCCGCGTCCCTGTTCGCCGGCGCGGGCGGCTTCCACCGCGGCGTTCAGGGCCAGGATGTTCGTCTGGAAGGCGATGCCGTCGATCACGCCGATGATCTCCACGATCTGGCGCGAGCTGCCGTGGATCTCCTGCATCGTGGTGACCACCTGCGACACCACCGAGCCACCGCGCTGGGCCACCTCGGCCGCGCTGCGTGCCAGGTCATTGGCTTGGCGGGCGGCATGGGCCGAGTGGTGCACGTTGGTGGTCAGCAGGTCGATGGCGCCGCTGACTTCCTGCAGGTTGCTCGCCGTGGCCTCCGTGCGCTGGCTGAGGTCGAGGTTGCCGGTGGCCACCTCGTGGCTGGCCACCTGGATGCGGTCGGCGCTGCCGCGCACATCGGCCACGATGCCGCGCAGCGCCGCATTCATGCGCGCCAGCGAGTCCAGCGTCTGCGCCGTCTCGGCCGCCCCCTGCACGTCGATGGGCCGCGTCAGGTCCCCGCTGGCGATGTGTTCGGCGATGCCGCGCACCGTGGCCAGCGTTGCCAGGATGGAGCGGCTGACGGCATAGCCCGCGGCCGTGGCGCCGGCGACCGCCAGCAAGGCGAACACGCCCAGCACCAGCTGGATGCGGCCGGTCAGCGATTCCACCTCGCCGCCCAGCCGCGCGGACCAGGCCTGCACCGCCCGACCTACCTCGTCCAGGCCCGACTGCGCGGCCAGGAAGTGGCGGTTGACGTCGCCCAGCGCGGCAGTGGCCTCATGGGCATCGGGGAAGCGGGCGCCGATCAGCTCCTGGTAGAACTTGTCGAAGGCTTGGCGGTAGGCCGCCACGTCGCGTGCGACGCCCGCCAGGGCGGCCGGCTGCTCCTGCTGCGGCAGGCCGCTGCGCAGGGCGGCCAGCTCGCCTTCGGCGGCCTGCAGCGCCGCCTCCCAGGTTTGGCGGGCCGCCTGGATGGCCGTGTTGTCGAGGTTGTTGGCCACCATGGTCTGCTCGGCCGCACGGGCGCGCCACAACTGCTGCAGCGCGATGCCGGCATGGGCCTGTGAGGGCAGCACCTCGGCCTGCAGGGCCTGCACGTTGTGCCGGGCTTCGCGCAGGCCGTGGCTGCCGATGGCAGCGGTGCCCAGCAACAGCAGCAGAACCAGGCCGAACGCGGACAGCAAGCGGTGACGAACGGACAGGCGGGCCAGCATGGCGAATTCCTTCACGGACAACTTCGGGGTTGTCGGCAGTCGGCGGTGGCGCTTGAGCCGCTGGCGCCTGGTCCGGTGCGCGAAAGGCTGCCTGCCTACAATCCGCGGCCCTGAAATTGCTCAAGCCGTTCGATGCCTTCTGCCCTGTTGAAGCTGGTCACTGCACGCGCGCTGCGCCGACACCTGCTGGCGCTGGCTGCCAGTGCGCTGATGGGCGTGGCCGCCACGCAGCCAGCGCTCGCGCAGCCTGCGCCTTCCACCGTGCCCCCGGGCAAGGAGCCCATCCGCATCGCGATGATCGAAGGCTTGTCGGGCCCGTTCGCCAATGCCGGTGAAGCGGTGTTCCGCAACCTGCTGTGGGCGGTGGAGCGGGTCAATGCCCGCGGCGGTGTCAAGCTGGCCGATGGCGCCCATGCGCTGGAGTTGGTGCGGCTGGACAGCAAGGGCAACACCGAAGAGGCGCTGGCCATGCTGCGCGCCGCGCTCGACCGCCGCATCAACTTCGTGGCGCAGGGCAACAGCTCGGCCACAGCGGCGGCCATC
>CAKZXL010000423.1 GCA_937883885.1 uncultured Aquincola sp.
AGCGCGCCGGGTGACGGCTCGTCGTTCAGTCCTGTTGCCACGGCAGCCCCTGGTAGCGCCAGCCATCGGCAGTGCCGCGCTGCTGCGCGTCATTGAGTTCGCCTTCAAAGCCTTCACGGATGTTGAACACGCGGGTGAAGCCGGCCTTCGCTGCGGCCTCGGCCGCCAGCGCTGACCGCTTGCCGCTGCGGCACAGCAGCAGCACCGGGTCGTGGCGGCCCACCTTGGCTTCCAGCTCGCGCACGAAGCGCGGGTTGCGGGTGAGCGCGGTGCCGGTGGCCCAGGCCACGTGCAAGGTACCGGGCACCTGGCCGACGAACTTGCGCTCCTCGGCGGTGCGCACGTCGACGATGCGGGCCTGGCCGGCCTGATGCAGCGCCCAGGCCTGCTGCGGACTGACGCTGCCCGCGAACGGCAGGCCGAGTTCGGCAGCCTGCGCCTGCGCTTCCTGCAAGGCGGGGTGGAGGACAACTTCTTCGAGGACGGCAGACATGACAACGACTCCTGTTCGGGTGGCGATAGACGGCAACGCCAGCCTAAGCAGCGCCCTCGCCGCCGCCAAGGAAGCGATTCGTCTTTGGATATGCGCCGGCTGTAACAAGGGGCGCCACCGCCGCGATATGCGGCAGACGCGTTTGCATAGCCGCAGCGCTTCGTTCGCGGGCGGCAGGCCGGCCCGTAGGCTGCCTGCCGTGACCGCCCATCTGCTGACCCTGCCCGACTCCCCGGCCCTGGCCCTGAGCATCCGCGCCAAGGCTCTCTTGTTCCACGACCCGCGATCGCTGGCGCTGCTGCAGCAGATCGAGCGCCTGGCGCGCACCGAAGCCACGGTGCTGCTGGCCGGAGAAACCGGCACCGGCAAGGAGCTGGTGGCGCGCCATGTGCACCAACTCAGCGGCCGCAGCGGCCCCTTCGTGGCGGTGAACTGCGGCGCCTTCAGCGAACAGCTGATCGATGCCGAGCTGTTTGGCCATGAAGCCGGCGCCTACACCGGCGCCACCGGTGCGCGCGCCGGCTGGTTCGAGGCCGCCAACGGCGGCACGCTGTTCCTCGACGAGATCGGCGACCTGCCGCTGGCGCTGCAGGTCAAGCTGCTGCGCGTGCTGCAGGAACGGCAGGTGGTGCGCCTGGGCGCGCGCCGGCCGGTGGCGCTGGACGTGCGGCTGGTGGCCGCCACCAACGTCGACCTGCAGCGCGCGGTGCAGGCACAGCACTTTCGCGCCGACCTGTACTACCGCCTGAACGTGGCGCCGCTGGCGCTGCCGCCGCTGCGCGAACGGCCCGGCGACATCCTGCCGCTGGCGCGCCACTTCATCGGCGTGTACGGCCCCAAGCTGGGCCTGGCCCATGCGCGCCTGGCGCCCGAGGCGCAGGCCGCGCTGCTGCAACATGCCTGGCCGGGCAACATCCGCGAGCTGGAGAACGTGGTGCACTTCGCACTCATCGTCTGCCGCGACGGCCTGGTGCGCCGCGAAGACCTGCGGCTGGTGGGCCATGCGCTGGCGCCGGAACGGCCGGCGCCGCTGCCGCTGGATGCACCGCCCGACGCGCAAGAACGCCTGGCCGCGCTGTTCGACACCTTGCTGGCCGAACGCACCGACGCGCTGTACCCGCTGGTGGAAGCCACGCTGGTGCGCTGCGCCTATGAAGCCTGCAACGAGAACCAGGTACGCAGCGCCCGACTGCTGGGCGTGACGCGCAACACCTTGCGCACCCTGCTCAAGCGCCACGGCCTGCTGGTGGATGCCGAGGCCGATGCCGGCGCCGATACGCCGGCCCCCGCCCATGCCAAGATCGGCGCCGCTGCCGCGCCGGTGCGCGGCCCGTTGTCACCTGGAGCACCCCGCCATGAGCACCCTCACCCCTGACACCACCGGCTGGACCTTCTACACCGCGCCCGGCACCTGCGCCCAGGCGGTGCACATCGCGCTGCATGAAGCGCAGGCGCCCTTCAAGCTGGTGCAGCTGGACTTCACGCAACAGCAGCAGCAAAGCCCGGAGTACCTGGCCCTCAACCCCAAGGGCCGCGTGCCCGCGTTGGCCACGCCTCAAGGCGTGCTCACCGAAGTGCCGGCGCTGCTGCTGTTCGTCGCGCAAAGCCATCCGCAGGCCGGCCTGGCGCCGCTGGACGACGCCTTTGCGCTGGCCCGCATCAACGAACTGGCGTCCTACCTGGCTTCCACCGTGCACGTGGCGCATGCGCACAAGCGCCGCGGTTCACGCTGGGCCGACGATGCGGCCGCCATCGAGGCCATGAAGGCCAAGGTGCCGCAGACGATGACCGCCTGCGCCCAGCAACTCGAAGCGCAGCTGGCCGCCACGGCCGAGCAAGGCCCTTACGTGCTGGGCGCGTGCTACAGCGTGGCCGATGCCTACCTGTTCACCATCAGCGGCTGGCTGGCAGGCGACGGCGTGGAGGTGCAGGCCTTCCCGCGGCTGATGGCCCACCATGCGCTGATCGCCCAGCGGCCCGCCACGCGGCGGGCGCTGGAAGAAGCGGGCGGCTGATCAGCGCTTGATGGACGCCTCAGGTTGCGGCGTGAGCCGCAGGTAGGGCGTCACCGCGGTATAGCCCTTCGGGAACTTCTGGGCGATCACTTCAGGGTCTTGCAGCGAAGGCACGATCACCACGTCATCGCCCTGCCGCCAGTTGCCGGGCGTGGCCACGCTGTGGTGGTCGGTCAGCTGCAGCGAATCGATCACCCGCAGGATCTCGTCGAAGTTGCGGCCGGTGCTGGCGGGGTAGGTGATGATCAGCCGCACCTTCTTGGCCGGGTCGATGACGAAGAGCGAACGCACCGTGGCCGTGGTGCTGGCGTTGGGGTGGATCAGGTCGTACAGCTCGCTGACCTTGCGGTCGGCATCCGCGATGATCGGGAAACCCACCTGCGTGTGCTGCGTGCGGTTGATGTCCTCGATCCACTGGCCATGCTTGTCCACCGGGTCGACCGACAGCGCGATCACCTTGACGTTGCGCTTGGCGAACTCGTCCTTCAGCTTGGCCGTCAGGCCCAGCTCGGTGGTGCACACCGGCGTGAAGTCGGCGGGGTGCGAAAACAGCACGCCCCAGCTGTCGCCCAGCCACTCATGGAAGCGGATGGGGCCGGCGCTGGAAGCCTGCTCGAAGTCGGGGGCGGTGTCGCCAAGTCTCAAGGTGGGCATGGGGGCTCCTTCTCAAAGTGCGAACGACCATTCGGCAAAGGCCGCGCGGTCGGGGCGGTGGGTGCGTTCCAGCCGCTGGCTCATGGTGGTCACCCAGCGGCGGGCCAGCGGCAGCGGGCCGAAACCCGCCTCGGTGTTGATGTGCCCGGCATTGCCGAGGTGGATGGTGGAGCTGCCCCAGCGCTGCGCCAGGCGGCGTGCGTGGCTGGCGGCCATCCACGGGTCGGTGTCGCTGATCACCATCGTGCTGGGCACCTCGAGCGGCTGGGTGGGCAGCAGCGCCGCCACGCCGAACTTGTCGGGGTCGGCCGGCGCCACCAGCAGCGCGGCGGCGATCGGCGAATCGGGCTGCTGCGCCAGGTGCCGCGCCACCGCCAGGCAACCGAAGCTGTGCGCCACCGCGATCCACGGGCCCGCACCGGCCCGCTCGATCGTGCTGTCGATGCGCGAGGCCCAGCGGTCCAGGTCGGGCAGTGTCCAGTCGCGCTGCACCACGCGCACCGCGCGGCGGTCGCCCTGCTGCAACCAGCTTTGCCAGTGCGCCGGGCCGCTGTCATGCAGGCCTGGCACGATGAGCAGCCGCGGCGCGCTGCGCGGATGGCGGCTGACGAAGGCGGGCACCATCGCTGCGCTCCTTACAGCGTGGCGATCGACACCTCGGTCGACTTCACCAGCGCGATCACTTCCTTGCCGGGCACGATGCCCAGCTCCTTGACCGAACGGGTGGTGATGACCGAGGTGACGATCAGACCCCCGGCCGTTTCCACGTCCACTTCGGACACGACCGGGCCTTCGATCACCTCGCGGACCTTGCCGCGGAACTGGTTGCGCACGTTGATGGCGTTGATGCTCATGGGCTTCCTTCAAGCTGCAGGGCGCAGAGAATGAAGCTCAGCGTAGGCCGCGGCGCTTAGTCGGCCAACGAAGGCTTTTGCAGCTTGACATGCGGCCAGCGCGTATCGGCTCGCCCAAACACGCTGCGCGAGGAAGGGTCTGACGAAAGCTTCGTTGGCCGCGGGCCGCAGGCTGCCTAGCCTTGCGCCCTTATGACTACACCCCACCGCATCACCGTCGTCATCGGCAATACCGGTGAACGTTCCCGCACCAAGGTGCTGGCCCAGGCCATCGCGGACGGCCTGTCGGCCGCCCTGCCCGTCACCGTGCAGACGGTGGAGATCTGGAAGCTGGCGCCGCAGATCGGCCCGGCGCTGACGCCGCAAGGCCTGCCCGACGAAGCCGCCGCCGCGCTGCGCGCCATCGTCAGCGCCGACCTGCTGGTGGCGGTGACCCCGGTCTACAAGGGCTCGTACACCGGCCTCTTCAAGCACCTGTTCGACCTGCTGCCGCCCGATGCGCTGGTGGGCCG
>CAKZXL010000424.1 GCA_937883885.1 uncultured Aquincola sp.
TCGGTGGCTGGGGCGGCACCGCGCGCATCGAGTGGCCCGAGCGTGGGGTGGCGTTGAGCTTGGAGATGCTGGACTTCGACGCCAGCGCGCCCGCGGATGCTCGCTGCTGCCTCGTCTACCGCCCACCCCAAGGCGACGCCTTCTGCTTCGAGCCGATCACGCATCCGATCGATGCGTTCCACATGCCGGGGCGGCCGGGGTTGAGGGCGTTGGGGAAGGACGGGGTGGCGGCGTTGAAGATGCGGTGGCGGTGGACTCCACACTGACTTGCTCGGCGTCCCTGTCTTTGCGCTTCGCGCGCTGCACCTGAAGTCATCCGACTTTCCCTGCCCCGCGCGCCTGAGAAGTTCGCAGGGAAGCCATGGCCCGGCTCCAGTTGTCCAGGCCTTCCTCCACCGATGGCGGGATGACGGTTTTGAAGCGCTGAGAAGTCTTCAGAAAGACCATGTAGAGCAGCGCAAGGGGAAGCAAGTGCACGTAAAACGCCAGCGAGGCGGCGGGCGGCTCTATGCGCCCCATGCCAAACAAGAAGACAAGAAAGCTGGCGGCGATGAGCAAGTGGAAGGCGTCCGCGATGGGATCATTGGCTTCCTGGGTTGGCACCCACCTTCGCGCTTCGTAAATCAAGGACTCAAACCCTGTCACGCCGAGTTCCTTCTCGATGCCAACGACGATGTAAGCCGCTGTGCTGCCAATCGCTGCCCGGTGAGCCGTCATCAGACGCATCGTGACGATCAGGAGTATCGAAGGAAAGAGCGCCACATAGGCAAGCTGCCAGCCGCCTTTGACGTCTGCGGTGAACAGGAAGTTGGCTGACCCGGTCAGCAGCGTCGTTGCGACGGCGATGGCTGCAATGGTGAAGGTGGTCATCCGTTTCTGCGTTTCAAGGATGAAGGCCTTATGCACCTTGAACTCTTCGAGCAGAAACAAGACCTTCGTAGACGGATGCCCACCGCTCGGTCCTGCCATTGGTGCGGTGTCGTCAAGCTCGAGATTCCTCAGCTCTTCCATGGGTGGTGGCCGATCAGGCGCGCGACGGGAGCGTATGACCATACGGGAGACGCAGGATACTGCGCCGTGCACTGCACGGCCTATCCATGCGCTTGAACGCCACACGCCCGCCGGCAAGGCGCGACCGCGGGTGACCGTCAGGCCTCCTGAAAAGCCACCTCGCGCTTGCCGCGCACCGCGGGCAGGGCCACCAGCGCCACCAGAATGGCCGCCGCGATCAGCAGCCCGGCCGACAGCGGACGCTCTGCGAAGGTGCCCCAGTCGCCGCGCGACAGCAGCAGCGCGCGGCGCAGGTTCTCTTCCATCATCGGCCCCAGGATGAAGCCCAGCAGCAGCGGTGCCGGCTCGCACTGCAGCAGGTAGAACAGGTAGCCCAGCACCGCGAACAGCGCCACCATGTACACGTCGAAGGTGTTGTTGTTGACCGAGTACACGCCGATGCAGCAGAACACCCCGATGGCCGGGAACAGGAAGCGGTAGGGCACGGTGAGCAGCCGGATCCAGATGCCGATCAGCGGCAGGTTCAGGATCACCAGCATCAGGTTGCCGATCCACATGCTGGCGATCAGGCCCCAGAACAGATCGGGGTTGCTGGTCATGACCTGCGGGCCGGGCTGGATGCCCTTGATGGTCATCGCGCCCACCATCAGCGCCATCACCGCATTGGGCGGAATGCCCAGCGTCAGCATCGGGATGAAGCTGGTCTGCGCCCCGGCGTTGTTGGCCGATTCAGGCCCTGCCACGCCCTGGATGGCGCCCTTGCCGAAGCGTTCGGGCGTGCCGGAGATCTTCTTTTCGAGGGTGTACGAAGCGAACGACGACAGCAGCGAGCCGCCGCCCGGCAGCACGCCCAGCAGCGAGCCCAGCGCGGTGCCGCGCAGCACCGCGGGCGCGGCGAGCTTGAAGTCTTCCTTGGTCAGCCAGAGGCCCTTGACCTCCTTGGTGAAGACCTCGCGCTGCTCGGCCGGGCGGCTGAGGTTGGCCACGATCTCGGCGAAGCCGAACAGGCCCATGGCCAGTGCCACCACGTTCACGCCGTCGGTGAGTTCAGGGATCTCGAAGCTGTAGCGCGGCACGCCCGAGATCACGTCGGTGTTGATTTGACCGATGAGCAGCCCCAGCAGAATCATGGCGATGGCCTTGAGCAGCGAGCCCGAGGCCAGCACCACCGCACCCACCAGGCCCAGCACCATCAGCGCAAAGTATTCGGCCGGTCCGAACTTGAAAGCCAGCTCGGTCAGGGGCGGCGCAAAGGCGGCGATGACCAGTGTGGCCACGGTGCCCGCGAAGAACGAGCCCAGGCCTGCGGTGGCCAGGGCTGCGCCGGCCCGGCCCTGGCGGGCCATCTGATAGCCGTCCAGTGCCGTCACCACCGATGCCGATTCGCCAGGCACGTTGATCAGGATGGCGGTGGTGGAGCCGCCGTACTGCGAGCCGTAGTAGATGCCCGCCAGCATCACCAGCGCGGGCGTGGCGTCCAGCGCATAGATGCTGGGCAGCAGCATCGCGATGGTGGTCACCGAGCCCAGGCCCGGCAGCACGCCGATCAACGTGCCCAGCAGGCAGCCGACGAAGGCGTACAGCAGGTTCTGCATCGTCAGCGCCGTTTCCAGGCCCAGCGCCAGGTTGGTCAGCATGTCCATGGCGTGCTCCCGTCAGCCGATGAAGGAGGGCCACACCGGCAGCGTCAGCGCCAGGCCCTTGATGAAGACGAGCCACGAACCCAGCGTGAGCACCGCGCTGCTGATCAGCACGTCGCGCCAGGAGAACTGGTCGCCGGCGGCGCTGATGATGGCGATGAGGATGGGCAGGGCCAGCACCAGGCCCAGCGTGGGCAGCGTGATGGCGAACGACAGGATGGCCAGCACCACGATGGGCAGCGGGCGCTTGGACGTGCGGCTGAACTGCTGGTGGGGTTCACGTCGGGTGGCCATGCCGCGCGCCAGGATGACGGCGCCCATCAGCGCCAGCAGGATGCCCAGGCCGAAGGGAAAGTAGCCGGGGCCCGGCCGTGCGGCCGAGCCGAACGAGTACGACAGTGCGCCCGACGAGAAGCACACGCCGGCCACTGTGAACAGCGTGCCGGCCACCAGGTCTTTCGTGAGTCTGAACTGCATGACGTTCCCCAGGCAATGCCCGAATACATTTGGGCAAATGTATTGGTGATGCCGCTGGACGCCAATACGTAGTTCCACAGGGGAACCAGGTTGGGCTACATCTCGCTGAGCGGGCGGCGGCTGCTGCCTTCTTCGATGGCCAGTTCGGCCAGCAGGCGGTCCAGGTCCTGCTGCAGGCGGCGCAGGCTGGCTTCGTCCATCCGGCGCAGCGCCTCTGGCAGCACGCCGGCAAAGGGACCCGGTGCCTTGCGCAGGACGCGCGCGCCCGCGGGCAGCAGGTTCAGCTGCACTGCACGGCGATCGCTGCCTTCGCGGCTGGCGGCGATCAGCTCACGTTCGATCAGGCCCTTCACCAGGTTGCTGGCGGTCGATTGCTGGATGTCCAGCGCCCGTGCCAGGTCGCTGATACCGATGCCCGGCCGGTCGCGCACATGGTTGAGCGCCCACAACTGCGCACCACCCAGGCCCACCTGCTTTTCGACCTGCGCGAAGTGGCTGCGGACCGCAGCGAACACCTGCCGGAACTGCCGCAGCACCTGGGCTGCCGGATCGTCTTGAGTGACACCCTGCGCCGGGGTGTCCGGCCCCGGGCCGAGCTTGCGTGTTGCCATGCGGGGATGATAAGCAGAGCTGCCTGACCCGCCGCGCGCCCGAAGTGGCACCGCACGCGCCTGACGACCGGTCGGTCAACCCACCCCATCCATCCCCCACAACGCCGTGCCTTCCGCCACCCGCCCCAACAGCTGCGGCAAGGTGGCCTCGTCGGCCATCAACGACCCCCAGGCGGTGTGAGAGAGCCCCGGCAACGCCGGCAGCGCGGCCAGCGCCGTGGGTGTGCTGTGCAGCAGGTGGGTCAGCGCATCGGCCACATGCACGATGGCGCTGAGCGAGGCCGTGCCGTCGGCGTCGGGCCCGGCCGGCTGGTGGTGGCGGGCAATGGCTTCGGCGGTGGTGTCCGGCAGGTGCCAGTGGCGGGCGATGGTGGCGCCGACGGCAGCGTGGGTGCTGCCCAGCAGCTGTTGTTCGGCCTGGCTCAGGCTCAGGCCCTGGGTCTGGCTCAGCTGGCGTGCCTGCGCTGCCGCTTGCGGCGCGAACAAGGCCATCACCAGTTGGCCCACGTCGTGCAGCAGGCCGGCGACGAAGGCTTCTTCGGCGTCTTGCCGGCCCAGCGGGGCCAGCTCGCGGGCGGCGGTGGCGGTGGCCACCGCATGGGCGCGGTACAGCGCCAGGTCGAAGCCTTCGGGCTGCAGCGGCAGCAGCATCTGCTGCACCGAGACCGCGGCCACGACGGAGGCCACCGGCCGCAGGCCCAGCAGGCGCACCGCGTCGCCCACGCTGCCCACGCGGCCGGCCACGCCGTAGAAGGGCGAGTTGGCCAGGCGCAGCAGGCGGGCGGCCAGGCCGGGTTCATGTTCGATGGCATCGATGCAGTCGCCGGCGGCCACGCTGTCGCGGCCCAGGGCGCGCATCACCGCGGCCATGGCCTTGGGCAGGGCGGGCAGTTCGGCCAGCCGGCGGGCAAAGGCGTCGGCCGTGGCTTCGGCGCCCAGCCCGCCGGCCGCGGGCTGCAAGGCGGGGGTGGGCAGGGTGTGCATGGTGGTCAGGCTTGCGCGTGGCGCAGCATCAGCAGGCAGCCGTCGTCCACCGGGTAGGGCGCCACGCGGCTGCGCCAGGCCTGGTAGTGGCGGCCGCCGTGCATCACCGGGTGGTGGCTTTCGCGGTCGGGCGGCACGCTGGCCAGCAGCGCGGCCAGCGCGGGGTCGGGCGGGCCGCCCAGGTCGGCCACCCACAGCGGAAACATCGTCACCGCGCAGCGGTTGGCATACACCAGGTGGCCGGTGGCATCGAAGCCCAGCACCGCCATCGGCACCAGGTCCACCATGTCGTGGGCGCGGCCGGCGGCGGTCTGCATCGCGCGCAGCGAATCGTGCTCGCGCCGCACCGCATGTTCCAGCCGGCGGTTGGCAGCCGCCAGGCCGGTATTGGCCACCGACACCTCGTGGGTCAGGCGCTCGTTTTCTTCCACCAGTTCACGCTGTCGGAAGGCCTGGGCGATGTGCTCGCGCAGGCGCTGGTCGTCCCAGGGCTTGGTGAGGAACTTGTACACCGCGCCTTCGTTGACGGCATCGATGATGGACTGCAGGTCGGTGTAGCCCGACAGCGTCATGCGCACCGTGGCCGGTGCCAGCTCCTTGGCGCGGCCCAGGAATTCCACGCCCGTCATGCCCGGCATGCGCTGGTCGCTGACGATCACGTCCACCGGCTCGCGCTGCAGGATCTCCAGCCCCGCGGCGCCAGAGTTGGCGGTCAGCACCTTGTAGCCGTCGCGCCGCACCAGCCGCCGCAGGGCCGAGAGGATGTGCTCCTCGTCGTCCACCAGCAGCAGCGTGCGCTCATGCCGGCGGCGCTGAATCAGCTCCTGCGGCAGCGCGCGGCAGCTTTGCAGCAGCTCCTTGAAAGCCTCGGCCGACAGCGGCGGGCTGAAGGCCGGGCCTTGCATGCGGTCGCAGCCATGGCGGCCCAGCAGGCGGATCTGCTCGGCCGTGTGCACGCCATCGGCCAGTACCCGCAGGTGCAGCCCATGCGCCAGCTGAATGACCGATCGGCTCACCGACGCACTGCTGTCTGCCGCGCCGATGTCGTCGATGAAGCTGCGGTCGATCTTCAGCACGTCCAGCGGCAGCGCGCGCAGCCGCGCCAGGCTGGAGCAGCCGGTGCCATAGTGGGCCAGCGCCACTTCCACGCCATCGGCATGCAGTGGCCGCAGCGCATCGGCCACGCGGTCGCCATGCTGTTGCAGCAGGTCTTCGGTGATCTCCAGGCCCAGCGCGCTGGCGGGCAGGCCGCCGACTTGCAGCGCGGCCTGCACCTCGGCGGTCAGGTCGCCATCGCTCCACTGCTGCGGTGCCAGCGCAATGGCGATGCGCCCGGGCTGCAGGCCCTCTGCCCGCCAGGCGGCGGCCTGGGCGCAGGCGGCGCGCAGCAGGCGCCGGCCGCGCTCGCGGATGAGTGCATCGGGGCCTTCGGTGGCTGGCAGTTCGGCGGGTGGCGTGCGCGGGGCGCCGGGCATGCAGCACTGCAGCAGCACCTCGGCGCCGATGACCTGGCCGGTGGCCAGGCACACCTGGGGTTGGTAGAGCAGGGTCTCGGACTTCATGCTTGAACACCTACAGCCGGCAGGCCGGGTTCGGCATCCCAGGCCGGTGGCCGGTCGCCCGCGGCCAGCGATTGCGGCCCCTGCACCGGCACCCATACGCGGAAGGCCGAGCCCTGGCCGGGCTGCGACCGCACCTGGATCTCGCCGCCGTGCTTCTGCACGATGGAAAACGACAGCGACAGGCCCAGCCCCGTGCCCTTGCCCACCTCCTTGGTGGTGAAGAAGGGCTCGAAGATGCGCCGGCGCACCTCGTCGGGCATGCCGCAGCCGCTGTCGGTCACCTGCACCCAGGCCCAGGGGCCTTCGGTGCCCGAGGCCAGCCGGATGACGCCGCGATCAGGCAGCGCATGCACCGCATTGACGATGAGGTTCATGAACACCTGGTTGAGCTGCGCCGCCAGGCAGGTGACGGGCGGCAACGGGCCCAGGGCCTTGAGCACTTCGGCCTTGTACTTGACCTCGTGCCGCACCACGTTGAGCGTGGATTCGAGGCCCAGATTGAGGTCGGCTTCCTGCCAGTCGGCCTGGTCCACGCGCGAGAAGTCCTTGAGGTCCTGCACGATCTTCTTGACCCGGCCCAGCCCGTCGGCCGATTCGTCCAGCAGCTGCGGCAGGTCGGCGCGCAGGTAGTCCAGTTCGGTGGCTTCGCGCTGGCGGGCCAGGGCCTGCTGCGCGCTGGCCACGCCGGGCTGCGCGGCCACGGCCTCGTGCGCGTCGCACAAGGCCAGCAGATCGTCCACGTACTGCCGCAGCGTGTTGAGGTTGGAGCTGACGAAGCCGATCGGGTTGTTGATCTCATGCGCCACGCCGGCCGCCAGCTGGCCGATGGACGCCATCTTGTCCTGCTGCAGCAGCTGGTTCTGCGCCTCGGCCAGGCGGCGGTTGGTCAGCTGCAGTTCTTCGAAGCGGGCCTGCAGCTGCTGCTGCGCCAGGCGGATTTCGGTGCGGTCCTGCAGCATCCACCAGGTGCCGTGGTGGGCGTCTTCATGGTCGGCGACGTGGGCATCGATCTGCATCCAGATCGGGTGGCCGTCGGCATGGCGCATCCACATCTCGTGGTGCAGCGGCTCGCCGCGCGACAGCACGGCCTTGGCACGCTGGGCCAGCGCCTGTTCGTCCTGCGGGCTCAGGTGGCAGCGGCTGGCCGGCATGCCGATCATCTCGGCCTCGGCATAGCCGAAGATGCGGGCCATGCCGGGGTTGACGCGGCGGATGGTGGCATCACCCAGGTAGGCCACGCCCACTGGCGCATTGGCCACGAAGCGTTCCAGCTCGCGCGCGGTGGCGGCCAGCTCGGCGCTGCGGCGCTGCACCAGCTGTTCCAGCTCGTGCCGGGTGGCGCAGCAGTTCTTCCTGCGTGCGGCGGCGGTCGCTCACGTCCTGCAAGGTTTCGATGGCGCCGATGACCTGGCCCTCGGCATCGCGCAGCGGCGCGGCGGTGAGGTACAGCCAGGCGCCATGCGTGCCGAAGTCGGGGAAAAACGCCTCGGCCTCCAGCCCGCCGGGGATGATGGCCGACACCTTGGCCCGCCCTTCGTACAGCTGGGCCAGCTGCTCGGGCCCGGCGCCATCGACGATCAGGTCGGCCAGCATTGGCCGCTGCTGCGCGAAGAAGGCGCGCCACGCATCGCAGGTGCCCATCACGGTGCTGCGCGGCAGGCCGGTCATGCGTTCGCAGGCGGTGTTCCAGTGCGTCACGCGGTGGCCGCTGTCGATCACCATCGAGGCGATGGGCGCGCCATCGACGATCTGCCGCAGCATGCCGGCCATCGCGAACATCGTGCGCTGCGCATGTTCGATGTCGGTCTGGTCCAGGCAGGTGGCCAGCACGGCCGGGCCATAGGGCCGCTGGGTGCGGCGCAGGTGCAGCTCCACCGGGCGGGCAGTGCCGTCCTGGCTCAGCAGCCGCGCGGGCAGGGCAGGCGGCTCGGTGTCCTGCGCCTCGCAGGCCTGCCACACGGCCTGCAGCGCGGGCTGGTCTTCTTCGCACACCAGCGCATGGAAGGGCCGGCCCAGCAGCTCGGCCGCGCTGCGGCCCACCAGCCGGCACAAGGCCGCATTGGTGGCCACGATGGCGCCGCCGGCCTGCAGCACGGCGGGCACGGCCAGCACGCCCACCAGCTCGACGTCGGCGGCCATGGCGGCCGGGGTGTCAGGCAGCCTGTTCATGGGGCGGCGGCGGGGCCGGCTCCTGGCGCACGTGCAGCATCAGGCGCAAGCCTTCGCGGTTCGCGAAGTCGCACACCTGACGTACCACGCGCTGGTCGAACACATAGCCGGCGGCCAGCAGGATGGCGCCCTTGGGCGACAGCAGGTCACGCCCCAGCGTCATGCCCGGGCGCAGCTCGCGCACGTCGATCAGCCGGTCGGCATGGGCCAGGGCTTCCTGCGCGTCGATCTCGGCCAGCAGGGCTTCCACCACGCGGGGGTCGTAATGGGTGCCGATGCCGCCGCGCAGCATCTGGCGCGCGCGCTCGGGCGTTTGCCGCTGCTCGGCCAGCGCACCGTGCAACAGGCCGTCGTAGTCGTTCACCGCCGCCACGATGCGGGCGCCCAGGCTGATGGCATCAGCCGCCAGCCCGTCGGGGAAGCCGCGGCCGTCCACGCGCTCATGGTGCTGGCGCACGATGCGGGCCGCGGCCTGCAGCTGGGCCAGCGGCATCAGTGCGGTTTCGCCGTCGGTGGTGTGGCGGTTGTAGCGCAGCTTGTCTTCGGCACTGAGCGTGCTCACCGGCTGGCCCAGCATGCGGTCGGGGAAACCGATCTTGCCCACGTCGTGCAGCAGGCCGCCCAGGTACACGTCGCGGCATTCACGCTCGCCCAGGCCCAGCCGGGCGGCGGTGGCGCGGGCCAGCGTGGCCACGCGGCGGGCATGGCCGGCGCTGCCTTCGCGCATTTCCAGCAGGCCGGAGAACACGTTCACCGTCAGCATGAAGGTGCGGTCCAGGTCCTCGAACGAGGTTTCCAGCATGCGGTTGAGCTGTTCCAGCTCGGCCGTGCGCGCGGCCACGCGCGACTCCAGCAGCCGGTTGGCGGCCTGCAGCGCTTCGTTCTGGCGGGCGGTCAGCGCCAGGAGTTCGGCATGGCGGCGTTCCAGTTCGCGGCGGCTCAGCGCATCGCGCACCGTCAGCAGCAGCTCATGGTCGTCCCAGGGCTTGGTGATGTAGCGGTGGATCTCGCCGCGGTTGATGGCCGCGATGGTGGCGCTGATGTCGGCATAACCGGTCAGCAGCAGGCGGGCCACGCCGGGGTGGCGTTCACGCGCCAGTTCCAGGAAGCGGGCGCCGTCCATCACCGGCATGCGCATGTCCGAGATCACCAGGTCCACCGGCTCGGCGTCCAGCAGGTCCAGCCCCTCGGCGCCCGATTCGGCCTGCAGGCTGCGCCAGCCCTGCAGCCGGAAGAGCCGGCGCAGCGCGCTCAGCACCGAAGGCTCGTCGTCCACCGTCAGGATGGTGTAGTGGCGCGTGTCGTCCGCTTCGGCGCTGGTGGGCCGGGCGGGGGCGACGGTGTCACTGCTCATGGGGGGACGGCGTGGAGACGTCCCTGCAAGATCGGAGGGCGCTGCCTTCGGCTTGAGCAGGGCGGGCGCGGCGCGCGGCCGCTGCGCGCCTTAGTGCGCGGGGTGGCGCAGAACGGGGGCTGCCTGCGTGTAAGTCCCGATGCGTGGGGGCCGCGACAGGCGCACTCAGGCCTGCGCCACTGGCTGGGCGCGCCGCAGCAGCGTGTCCAGGTCGGCATCACCGCGGAAGCCGGCGGCCAGGGCGGCTGGCGTGCGCAACGGTGGAAAGCGGCCGAACAGCGCTTCGATGCGCTCATCGGGCGCCCAGCGGACTTGCGCCTGCGCCGGCACGCCATGCACCCGCGCCACTGCGTCCACCATCTCGGCCAGGCTGAAGTGCAGGGTGGGCGGCGTCAAGGCCCGCGTGGCCGGCCAGGCGGTGGCCGGGGTGCTGGCCGCCTGCAGCAACTGGCTCACCACGCAAGGCAGTGACGAAGCCCAGGTGCGCGCCTGCGGCGAGGTGGGGCAGGTGAAGCGGCGGCCGGCGGCCAGCTCGCGCGGCAGGTCGCTGAGAAAGGCCGACAGCTGGCCGGTGGGCGCCGGCGGCCGCGACAGCACGCCCGGCAGCCGCAAGGACCGGCCGCACACCGCGCCGCGGCGGCTGAAGTCGGCCACCATCAGCTCGCCCAGCACCTTGTGCATGCCGTAGCTCATGACCGGGCGCAGCGGGGTGTCGTCGTCCACCTCGGCGGGCAGCGTGCCGAACACCGCGATGGAGCTGGCGAACACGAATACCGGCACCGGGCCGCCGGCCTGCACCTGGGCCTGGGCTGCTTCCAGCAGCACGGAGGTGGCGTCGATGTTCACGCGCCGGGCCAGCACCGGTTGCTGCTCGGCCAGCCCGCCGGGAATGCTGGCCAGGTGGAACACCAGGTCCACCGGATCGGCGGCCAGGCGCTCGGCCAGCGCGGCCTGCGCTTTGCCATCCGCCAGGTCGCAGGGCCAGGCCTGGCGCTCGGGCGCGGCGGGCAGGTCGGCGATGGCGGGCAGCGCGGCGCCGGGCTGGTCGAGCAGGCTCAGGCGCGTGACCGGCCGCTCGGCCACCAGGGGATGGCGCATCAACTGCCGCGCCAGCGCCTGCCCGATGAAGCCGGCCGCGCCGGTGATCAGCACATGCATGGCGGCCTCAAGCGGTGGTGTGGGCGGCCACCACGCGCTGGTCGATCACGCCGAAGGGGCCGGGCCGGCCATCGTCGAACAGGGCCTGCATGCGCACCCGGTCGCCGAAGCGCATGAAGCCGGTGCGGCTCTCGCCCAGGTCGATCTTCTCGATCACACGGCGTTCGGCGATGCAGGCGCTGCCGGCGCTGCGCGCGGCATTGCTCACCGTGCCCGAGCCGACGATGCAGCCGGCCGTGAGCCTGCGCGTGCGCGCCGCATGGGCGATGAGCTGGCCGAA
>CAKZXL010000425.1 GCA_937883885.1 uncultured Aquincola sp.
ATACCCGTTTTCACGCACCGTCGCACGCGACTTGCCAATCGTGCTGGTGGTGCGGAAGGGCTGAACGGCGACGACCGCGTAGCGTTCGGCGAGCCAGCGGTAACCGATCGGGTCAGGCACGTAGAAGGCGGCGGCCCAGCCAAGAAAACTGTGAAGTCGCCAAGATAGTGATTAGATTGGCCCGCATCGTCAAGATTTCGATGACGAGACGCTCACCCCGGAATGCCGTACTTGCGCAGCCGCTGCGCAATCGCCGAGTGCGAGGTGCCCAGCCGCTCGGCCAGACGGCGGGTGGAGGGGTATTGCGGCCACAGCCGCTGCAGCAGCGCCCGCTCGTAGCGCGAGACGGCATCGTCCAGGCTGGTGATGCTGTCGTCGTCGGTGGGCGGTGGCGCGGCGGTGGCGGCGTCGGCCAGCTCCAGGTCGCCGGCGTCGATGACGGCCGCGTCGGTCATCGTCACGGCACGGAAGATCACGTTCTGCAGCTGGCGCACATTGCCGTGCCACGGGTTGCCCAGCAGCGCATGGGTGGCGGCGCGGCTCAGGCGCGCGGGCGGGCGACCGGCCTGGGTGCAGGCGCGTTCCAGGAACACCTGGGCCAGCACCAGGATGTCTTCGGTGCGCTCGCGCAGCGGCGGCACCGCCAGCTGCAAAACATCGAGGCGGAACAGCAGGTCCTGCCGGAAGCTGCCGGCGGCCACCATGTCTTCGAGATTGCGGTGGGTGGCGCTGATCAGCCGCACATCGGCCTTCAGCTCGCGGTCGCCGCCCACGCGGCGAAAGCTGCCGTCGTTGAGAAAGCGCAGCAGCTTGGCCTGCAGGTACAGCGACATCTCGCCCACCTCATCGAGGAACAACGTGCCGCCGTCGGCCAGCTCCAGGATGCCGGGTCGGCCGCCCCGCAGCCCGCCTGTGAAGGCGCCGGGCGCATAACCGAACAGCTCGCTCTCGGCCAGGCTTTCGGGCAGCGCCGCGCAGTTGAGCGCGAAGAAAGGCTGCGCATGGCGGCGGCTGCCGGCATGGCAGGCATGGGCCACCAGTTCCTTGCCGGTGCCGGTTTCACCGCGAATGAGCAAGGGCGCATCCACCGAGGCCATGCGCGCCGCACGCTGCTTGAGCTGACGGATGGCGGCCGAGCGGCCCAGCAGCGTCTCGAAGCCACCGGCGCTGTAGTTGTGCAGCGCGCTCAGCCGCTCACCCAGCCGCTGCGGCGCGTGCAGCGTGATCACCGCCCCGGCCACGCCACCGCCGGGCTCATGCAGCGCCACGGTTTCCATCAGGTAGGCCTGGCCGCCCACCTGTACCTCGGCCACCGGCAGCTTGTAGTCGTGGTCCACCAGTGATTGCGCCAGCTGCGCATCGCCCGTGAGTGCCTGCAGCGGCTGGCCTTGCAGCGCCTGCACCGGCTGGCCGCTGGCCTGCGCAACGGCGGGGTTGGCCACCACCACGCAGCCTTGTGCATCCACCGCCAGCACCGGGTCGGCCAACGAGGCCAGCAACGCATCCAGGTACAGCCGGCGGCGGGCGCCGGGCAGCATCTGCAGCTCTTCCACCTGCTGCACGCCGGGCACTTCGGCCAGCAAGGCCTTGCGCAGCGCCGGGTAGGCGGCGGGCTGCAGGCCCGGCGCTTCGAGGTAGATCTGCGGCGGATCGACCTCCACCGCCACCACGTCCAGGGCGCGGGCGGCCAGCACCGCCAGGATTTGCTGAGCGATGCCGACACGGTCGACAAAGGTGATCTTCAGGCGCATGGGCAGGTGGAATGAAAACGTGACAGTGGAATGAAATCTACACGCAAACTGGCGCTCTCGGCCCTGCTGTCGTCTCGATTTCAATACACCCTGAAGCCCTGACCCATGCAAGTGCTTGATGCGCCTCGCATGGTCACATTGGCACGCCGCTTGCGCTTCCCCAGCCATCGCCGGACTGGCCGGCCAACCAAAGGTGCTCTCCCCATGAAGGTCCTGGTCCTCGGAAGCGGTGTCATCGGCGTGTCGGTGGCCTACTACCTGGCCAAGGCCGGGCATGAAGTCACGGTGCTCGACCGCCAACCCGCCCCCGCGCTGGAAACCAGCTTTGCCAATGCCGGCGAGGTGTCGCCGGGCTACTCGGCCCCCTGGGCCGGCCCCGGTGTGCCCATCAAGGCCATCAAGTGGATGCTGATGCAGCACAGCCCGCTGGTCATCAAGCCCATGCTCGACCCCGCCATGTGGCGCTGGGGCGCGCAGATGCTGCGCAACTGCACCGAAGAACGCTACCGCATCAACAAGGCGCGCATGGTGCGGCTGGCCGAATACAGCCGCGACTGCCTGAAGCAGCTGCGCGCCGACACCGGCATCGTCTACGACGAGCGCACGCAGGGCACGCTGCAGCTCTTTCGCACCCAGAAGCAGCTGGACGGCGCCGACAAGGACGTGGAGATCCTGCAGCAGTACCAGGTGCCCTACCAGTTGCTGGACCGCGCCGGCTACCTGCAGTACGAGCCGGCACTCAAGGACGTGGCCGACAAGTTCGTCGGCGCCCTGCGCCTGCCGGGCGACGAGACGGGCGACTGCTTCCTGTTCACCCAGCGGCTGGCGGATCTGGCGCGCGGCCTGGGCGTGAAGTTCGAGTTCGGCGTCAGCGTGCAGGCCATCGAGCATGCGGGCACGCAGATCACCGGCGTGCAGACCAGCCGCGGCCGCTTCACCGCCGACCGTTATGTGCTGGCCATGGGCAGCTATTCGCCGCTGATCGCCAAGCCGCTGGGGCTGCAGCTGCCGGTGTACCCGGTCAAGGGCTTTTCCATCACCGTGCCCATCACCGATGCGGCGCTGTCGCCCGAGTCCACCATCATGGACGAGACCCACAAGGTAGCCGTCACCCGCCTGGGCAGCCGCATCCGCGTGGGCGGCACGGCGCAGCTGTCGGGCTACAACCTCGACCTGGAAGCCGGCCGCCGCCGCACGCTGGAATTCGTGCTGACCGACCTGTTCCCGCGCGGCAGCGACGTGGCCAAGGCCGAGTTCTGGACCGGCCTGCGCCCGATGACGCCCGACGGCACGCCCATCCTGGGCGCCTGCCGCTACCAGAACCTGATGCTGAGCACCGGCCACGGCACGCTCGGCTGGACCATGGCGGCCGGCACCGGCCGCGTGCTGGCCGATCTGGTGAGCGGCAAGGCGCCCGAGATCGACATGGAAGGCATGGGCCTGGACCGCTATGCATGACACCCCTGCCCTTCCCGGCGCCAGCCGCGCCCAGGTGAACGCCGGTGCCTGGCTGGACATCGACCTGGCCGCCATCGTGCACAACTGGCGGCTGCTCAAGCAGCAGGCCAATGGCCGCGCCGATTGCGCCGCCGTGGTCAAGGCCGATGCCTACGGCCTGGGCGCCGCGCCGGTGGCCACGGCGCTGCATGCCGCGGGCTGCCGCCGCTTCTTCGTCGCCCATCTGGACGAAGGCCTGACGCTGCGCCCGCTGCTGCCGGCCGATGCCACGCTGTTCGTGATGCACGGCCTGCTGCCCGGCAGCGAGCTGGAAGCCGTGACCCACGG
>CAKZXL010000426.1 GCA_937883885.1 uncultured Aquincola sp.
GCAGCAGGCCGCTGCCGTCGGCGGTGGTGATGCGGCTGCCGGTGGACTGCGTGATCACGTCGCTGGCCACGTGCAGCACGCGGCCGTCGGGGTCGACGACGCCGGGGGCGACGTCGGCGGCGGTGTAGGTGGGGGTGGCGTGGGACACCAGGGCCAGCTGGGCGCTGCCTTCCAACGACCAGGTCGCGGCCAATGTCAGCAAACCCGCATCGATGCGGCTCTCGCCAGCCGTCACGCGCAGATCGCCCAGCACCAGGTCGGCATGCGTGCCGCCGCTGGCCTGCAGGGTGCTCAGCTGGACCGAGGCGGCGTCGATCGACAGCGGCTGCGTGGCGCTGGTGTTCCAGTCGTTGCCGGCGGCGGTGGCGCTGAGCGCGCCGCCTGCGGTCAGGCGGATCGGCGTGGTGGCGACGACCGTGACCGGGGCGGCATAACGCTGGTCGCCTTGCGTGGTGACCGAACCCGCCAACGAGGCGGTGCCCTGGGCGTCGAGGGACTGCAGCGTCTCGGCTCCTCCCAGCTCCAGCGTGGCACCAGACGCGATCGTGAGCGCAGTGGCATCGGGCAGCCGTTCGTTGCCTGCGGTGCGCAGCCGACCCGCCTGCACGGCAGTGCTGCCGCTGTAGATGTTCGCGCCGCCCAGGCTCAGCGTGCCGCCACCGGTCTTGGTGAGTCGGCCACTGCCGGCGCCGTCGGCGGCCACACCGTTGTAGGTCAGCGTCTGGCCGTCGGCCACCTCCAGCGTGCCGCCCGCGCCTTGCAGCGCCAGGCCGCGGCTGGCGGCCAGCTCGGTGCTGGCGGTCACGCGCAGGGTGCCGCCGTCCAGCAGCAGTTGGCCGGCCGTGGCGCTGGCCGGTGCGCGGCCCAGCAGGCCGTCACGCGCGATGCTGAGGGTGCCGGCCAGCACGCGGGTGGCGCCGGTGAAGTCGTTGTCGGCGGCGCTGGCCAGGGTGAACGTGCCGGCGCCCTGCTTGGTCAGGCCGCCGTCGCCCGAGATGCGGCCGCTGAAGGTGGCATCGCTGGCGTCGCCCACGGTCAAGGCGCCGCTCACCAAGGTGAGCAAGGCGCTGCCGTCGGTGCCGGCGGCATCGGCCAGGCGGGTCAGCGTCTGGTCGCCACCCAGCGTCAGGCGTGCGCCATTGCCCAGGCTCAGCTGGGTGCCGCCCAGCAGACGGTTGGCGGTGGCGGTGCGCAGCTCGCCGCCTTGCACGGCGATGGTGGGCGATTGCAGCGTGCCGGCCGTGTCCACCAGCAGGCTGCCACCGGTGGCGCTGGTGCTGCCGGCCTGCACGGCCGCCGCCAGCGTGCCGCCGCCGGTGCTGCGCAGCGTGGTGGTGCGGAGCGCGGCATTCAGGCTGCCGCCGTCCATCACCGCCTCGGTGGCGGCCAGGCTGCCGGGGCCATCGACGCGGCCCTGCACGAGCAGGCCGGTCACGGATTCGGCACCGGCCAGCTGCAGCGCGGCGCCACTGCGCACCTGCAGCTCGGCGGTGCTCAACCGGCCGGCCGAGGTAGTGGCCAGCGTGCCACCGGCCACGTCGATCACCGGTGCGGCCAGGGTGCCGCCATCCAGCGTCAGCAGGCCGGACTGCAGCTGCGCCGTGCCGCTGGCGGCCACGGCTGCGCCGATCAGCGACGTGCCCTGGCTGGTGAGGCTGGCCACATTGAGCGGCGTGAACACGCTGCCGCCGCTGAGCGCGGCGAGGTCGGCCATGAGCAGGCCGCCGCCGCTGACACTGCCGCTGAGGGCGAGCTGCCCCAGCGCCTGCGCATCGGCCAGCGACAGCGTGGCGCCGGCCAGCACCTGCACCTGCGCAGTGCTGGCCAGGCGGTTGGCGCCGGTCAGCGTGAGGGTGCCGGTCTGCACCGCCACATTGCTGGCTGCGGACAGGCCTTGCAGCTGGGTGGCGCCATCGCTGGTGAGGCTGCCCGCCCCCAGGTTGGCCTGCACCACGGCGCCGTCCTGCAGCGCATAGGTGCCGGGGGTGCTGAGGGTGGCACCGGTGGTGCCAGGCAGCAGCTGGCCGGCCAATTGCAGGTCGGCCACGGTCTTGTCGCCTTGCAGCTCCACGATGCCGGCCCGCGCCACCTGCAAGGCCGCGGTGGCGGCCTGATCGGCAGCGCCGTCCAGCACCAGCGTGCCCTGCTGCACGGCCAAGCGCGCCACGTCCACCGTGCCCTGCAGGCTGAAGCGGCTGTTGCCCTGCTTGCTGAGCTGGCTGCCAGCGGTGCCGGCCAGGCTGCCGCTGAAGCTGCTGTCGCCGGCCGTGCCGGTGGCCAGCTGGAAGCCCCCCAGCTGCGCACTGCCGCTGCCTCTGAGCAGGCCGATGGTCTCGCTGCCGCCCAGCACCAGCGTGCTGCCGGCCTGCAGCTGCAGCGCCGTGGCATCGGGCAGGCGCTCGTCGCCCTGGGTGGCCAGGGTGCCGACGTTCACCAGGGTGGCACCGGCGTAACGGTTGTCGGCGGCCAGCGTCAGGCGGCCCGCGCCGGCCTTCACCAGGTCGGCCGACGCAGCGCCGTCGACGGCGCCGTTCAGGCTCAGGCCGTTGGCCACGTCACCCACGCTGAAGGTGGTGCTGGCCGCCAGCGTGATGGGCGACTGGATGCTGCCGCCGCCGGTGCCGCTGGAGACGGTGCCGCCCTGGCTCACCAGGCTGGCGTTGGTGAGGGTGGGGCCACCGGCCAGGTCCAGCGCGGCGCCCGCCGCCAGGGCCAGCTGGCCGGTACCCGCGGTCGCCGCGGTGCCCGAGAGCTGCAGCGTGCCTTCGTCCAGCGCCACGTCGCCTGCAAAGCTGTTGGTCGTGCTGAGCACCGCTGCGCCCTGCCCGCTCTTGCGCAGGCCACCGGCACCGGCCACCGCGCCTTGCAGTTGCAAGCTGGCGCCGCTGGCCACCTGCAGCGTGGTGGTGCCGGTGAGCGTGGTGGCGCTGTCGATGCGGCCGCTGCCCGCACTGGCGGCCAGCGTGCCGCCGGCGCTGGCCAGCGTGGGATTGGCCAGCACCGCCCCGTTGCGCAGCTCCAGCGTGCCCGTGGCGGCCAGCGTGGCAGCACCCTGCCCGGCGCGCGCCGCGCTGCCGTCCAGCTGCAGCGTGCCGGCGTTGACGGCGGTGGTGCCGGTGTACGCATTGGCGGCGCTCAGCGTCACCGTGCCGGTGGTGGTCTTGGTCAAACCGGCACTGCCGGCCAGCACGGCGCTGACGCTGCCGTTGCGCAGGTCGAAGCCCGTGGGGCTGTTATTGCTGGTCAGCGTGCCGGGGCCCGTGATGCTGCCGTTGGTCAAGGTGACGGCACCCACCTGGTCATTCACGCCGGAGGCCAGCGCCAACGCCGCGGTACTGCCGTTGATGATGACGGCGCCGGTGTCCAGCAGCCCGCCGCCGCTGTTGATCTGCAGCAGACCGTTGCTGACGGTCGTGCCGCCGCTGTAGGTGTTCGCCGCGCCGAGAGTGACGGTGCCGCCGGTGGTCTTGGTCAGGCCTGCGCTGCCGGCCAGCACGGCGCTGATGCTGCCGTTGCGTACGTCGAAGCCAGTCACGGTGTCGTTGCTGGTCAGCGTGCCGGGGCCGTTGATGCTGCCGTTGATGAGCGTGACGGCGCCCACCAGGTCGTTGGCGCCGGTGCCCAGCCCCAGCACTGCCCCGCTGCCGTCGATGGTGATACTTCCCGCGTTGGACAGCCCGCCGCCGCTGTTGATCTGCAGCGTGCCGCCGTTGACCGTGCTGCCGCCGCTGTAGGTCTGCGCGGCCGTCACGGTGACCGTGCCGCCCGTGCTCTTGGTGAGGGCGCCACTGCCTGCCAGCGTCGCGGCCAGCGTACCGGCCTGCACCGCATAGCTGCCGGCGGTGAGGGTGCCGCCGGTGAGCGTGCCATTGGTCAGGCTCAGGCTGGCAGCGGTGACGCTGTTGCCGTTCAGGTCCAGCGTGGCGCCCGCCCCGTTGAGGGTGAGCGCGGTGCCGCTGGGCAGGGCCGCGGCCGAGCCGATGCGCAAGGTGCCGTCGCTGACCAGCGTGCTGCCGCCGTAGTTGTTGGTCCCGCTCAGCGTCACGCCGCCGCTGCCATCCTTGACCAGGCCGCCGGCGCCGCCGAGGTTGCCGCTGACCGTCAGGCCGGTGGCGGCGTCGCCGGAGCGCACGGTGGTGTTGGCCGACAGAGTGGCCGTGCCGCTGTAGGTGCCGCCACCGGTGGAACTGTTGAGCACGCCACCGTTGCTGGTGAGGGTGTTGCCGACGGTGGCGCCAACGATGTCCAGCTCGGTCGACGTGCCTGCGAGACTGACGGCGCCGCCGCTCAAGTTGCCGGTACCGCTGACCCGCAGCGTGCCGTCGTTGACCGTGGTGCCGCCGCTGTAGGTCTGTGCGACGGTGATGGTGACGGTGCCCGACCCGGTCTTGGTGAGCGCACCACTGCCCGTCAAACGCGCGTTGATGTTGCCGGCCTGCACGTTGAACGCCGTGCCGGACAGGCTGCCGCCGCCTGTGCCGTTGATGGTGCCGCTGGACAGCGTGACCGTGCCGGCCGACAGGTTGAGGGCACCCACCTCCAACGTGCCGCCATTGACGTTGACCGCGCTGCCCGACGGGAAGGCCGCCGTGCTGCTGAACTGCAGCTCCCCGGAAGCAGCGCTGATGCCACCACTGAAGGTGTTGGTGCCGCTCAGGCTCAGCACGCCAGTGCCTTGCTTGGTCAAGGAACCGGTGCCGCCCAGCGAACTGACCACCCCGCTGGTGCCCGCCACGCTCCAGGTGTTGGTGCCGGTAAGCTGGCTACTGCCATTGATCAACAGAGTGCCGGCTGTGATGTTGCTGTCGGCGAACGCGTGCGCGCCAGTTCCGCCCCCGCGCGTCAGCGACACCGTGCCGGTGGCCTCGAGCGTGCTGTTCACGGCCACGCGTCCGGTGCCGCTGGCGCCGCCGCTGGCAGTATCGTTGGCCAGCAGGATGAGGTCGGCCGTGCCGCTCTGCAGGCGGATCGGCTGGTTGATGTCGATGTTGTTGCCGGCGTTCAGGGTCAGCGCCCGACCTGAGCTCGAGGTGATGGCCGCATTGACCGCGATGTTGTTGGTGGCCTGCAGCAAGACAGGGTTGGTCAGAAGCTGCTGCTCCACCGCCGTTGCGGTGATGACGCTGTTGACACCTCCAGCAGCGAACGCCAGCGTCGGCGTGGTCAGGTCGTCGCCGGTGGTGGCATCGCCGTTGATGTTGGCCGGCCCGGCGCTGATGGTCAGGTTGGTCGGATCGAGCAACAGGCTGCCGGCCAGGCCGGCGGGCGCCTGGAGATCGACGCTGCCGCGAAAATCGAGATACTGCTTGCCCGACACCTCCACCTGCCCGCCGTCGCCGCCCTGAGCGCCGCCGCGCGCGGCGATCTGGCCCTGGTAGCGTGTGGCCTGGTCGGACCACACCACCACCGTGCCGCCTTCGCCCTGTGTCTGGGCGCTGGCGTCGATGGCGGCACCGCGGGCCACCGCCGTCATCTGCGCATTCGCCTCCGCCCCCTTCCCCTGCCAGTTCCCCCCCACCAGCACCGTGCCGCCGCCGGCATCGCCGCGTGCATCCACGCGCGCGGTGCCGGTCAACAATACCTTCTCGCCCAGCACCGTGGCCTGGCCGCCTTGTTCGCCGGGCTGCAGGCCGCTCACGTCCACGGTGCCGGCCAGCTGGGTGATGCCGGCGGGGCCGCCGTCGATGACGACGCGGCCTTCGCGCTGGCCCAGGCTGCGGGCGCGCACGATGCCGTCCATGTTCAGCACCGTGTCGGCAAAGCCGCTGCGGGCCACGGCGCGGGCTTCCACGCTGCCGCCATCGGCCAGCACGCTGCCCAGCAGCGACAGGCGCGTGGCCAAATCTTCATTGCGCACGTTGAAGAAGATCAGGCCGTCGCCTTCCACGTCCACCTGCACCGCGCCGGCCGCGGCCAGCCCCACGCGGGCCGCGCTGATGGTGCCCGACTGCACCAGCGTGGGCGCCACCAGCGCCACGGTGCCGCTGGCCTGGATGTCGCCTTCGGCGCGCAGCTCGCCCGGCTGACCCAGGCCGCGGGTGAGCTGGTAGCGGCCGTTGGCCAGGGCCTGCGGATCGATGTCCAGCGTGGTGGCCACCAGGCCGCCCACGCTCACCTGCGAGCCGGCACCGAACAGGATGCCCCGCGGGTTGGACAGGAACACCCGGCCGTTGGCCTGCAGCTGGCCCAGGATCACGCTGGGGTCGGCGCCCACCACGCGGTTGAACAGCACCGCGCTGGCGTTGGGCTGCTGCACCTGCACCTTCTCGCCGGCGCCGATGGAAAAGCCCTGCCAGTCGATGCCGGCCTTGGCCGTGTCCTGGCGAATGACCAGTTGCCCGCCTTGCGGCGTGCCCACCTGCACCTGGCCGGCCGTGACCTGCGCGCCGCTGGGCAGCGCCGCTGCCGGCCCCGCCGCGGCCAGCGCGGCGGCCAGGCACACGGGCTTGATCGTCCACCAGAGCGCAGGGCGGCCGTGGCGGCCGGCGCGGGGTGAAGCGGCCCGCGGCGCACGGGCGGCGGGTTGGCGGAAGGTGCGGCGGTCAGGCATGGGGAACCCCCTGGTGGACCGGTGGCAGCCCGTGGGCCGCCCCGGGCTCAGAACAACTTGGTGAATTGCAGGTACAGGCGCGGGTCGCGCACGCGGCTGTCGGCCTTGGGCGTGCCGGACAGCGGCTTGGCCAGGCTGGCCCGCAGCGCGTAGCCGCCCGGCCGCACCCACGACACGGCCAGGCCGGCCGCGGTGTAGGTGGCCGCGTTGTCGAAGCCGGCCGGCCGCGCCGAGGCGTCGTGCCGGAACTTGACGTGGCCGGCGTCGTAGAAGGCGCCGAACACCAGTTCGCGCGAGAGCTGGCCCAGCCAGCCTTCGGGCGGCAGCAGCCGCAGCTCCAGCGTCATCAACTGGCCGCTGTCGCCGGTGCCTTCGCCGGGCGCGAAGCCTCGCACGCCGTCGGGCCCACCCAGGCGAAACTGCTCGGTGGTGTCGAGGTTGGAGAACGCCTGCTGCGCCCGCAGCGCGACGTACAGCAGCAGCCGCTGTTCGACGATGTTCTGCAGCCGGGTGAAGGCCAGCGTGAGCTTGCGGTAGTGGTCGTCGTCGTCCAGGCCGGCCGGGGCGCCGTCGGGGTAGTCCACCCGGCCCAGCGACAGGTTGGCCTCGTAGGTGTTCACGCCGCCGGTCAGCAGGCTGTCGCGGAAGTCGCCGGTGGTGCCCAGGGTCACGCTGTCCACGCGCTTCTTGTCCACGCTGCGGGTCACGTCGCGGCGGTCGGTGTACCGCTTGTGCTCGTACGAGCCCACCACGAAGGTGTTGAGGTTGCGCGAACGCACCAGCGGGTACAGCGCATAGGTGGTGAGGTTGAAGGCGTTGCCGTTGACGTCCAGCGGAAACTCGTCTTCGTCCAGCTGGTAATGCACCGCCGAGACCGAGGCGCCCACCTTCAGCCCGTCGCTGCCCACCGGCAGCGTGTAGCCGGCCAGCAGGAAGGTCAGGCCGCCGTTGAACGAGCGCAGCGCATTGAGCGTGAGCGCATCGCCGCGGCCCAGCAGGCTGTTGCCCGACAGCAGCGCGCCCACCCGTTCACGCCCCAGGAAGCGCGAGCCGTTGAGGTCCAGGTCCACCTTGCCGGTCCAGCGCGCCTCGGCCGTGGGCGTGACCACCAGCGTGGCGGTGCCGGGCACCGAGCCGGTCTTGACGTCGAAGCGGGCCGTGATGCCGCGCAGGTCGTTGAGCAGGAAGACCACGCGCTCGACGTCGCGCACCCGCAGGATGTCGCCGGGCGTCAGCCGCGCCAGGTAGGCCTCCACCACCTCGCGGCGCACCGGCAGGTCGTCGCGCCAGACCAGCTCCACCTTGTCCAGCCGGCCTTCGAGCACCGCGATCTGGATGACCCCCCCTTCGGGGGACTGCTCGGGCACGTAGGCATACCCCAGGTAGTAGCCCAACTCGCGCTGCAGGTAACGCGTCACCTCGGTGGCCGCGTTCACCAGGTCTTCATAGCTGCGGCGTGGGCCCACATAGGCCGCCGTGAGCGCGGGCAAGGCCGCCCGCAGCTGCGCCGGCGCATTGGCCGGCAGGGCATACGCGGTGACGTCGATGGCGATGTCGTCCTGCGGCTTGGCCAGTTCGCGCGGGGGTGCGGGCTGGGCCGGCAGGTCAGCCGGGTCGGTGGCCGTTCGCCCCGGGCGCGGCGCCAGTTCGGAAGGGGTGGGCACCACCGGCAACGGCCGATCGGGCACGGGTACCTGGGCCTGCGCCCCGCCCATGCACACCACCAGACCGGCCACTGCCACCCCTGGCAAGCGTGACGGATTCACACACGGCGTCCGCCATTTTGCGGATTGATGCCGGATTCCGATTTTTATCTTCATCACTCCCCCGACCCCGGCATTGCGCAGGGCCGGCGCATGGTAGCCAAGGAGTTCACGGATCTTTATCCCCCAGGAGGTTGACTTTGCACATCAACAGAGCGGGCACTTTTCTTCGTCACGGAAGACTGCGACACTCGCGCCCCGGTCAGGACATGCAATTAGTGCATGCGTTTGTAGTTAGTGCACAACATTTATCCATGGGACCCGAGCTGATGCCAAGGACGGTGAAGTGAGCAGCGGTTTCTCAGGCACGCCCACGATCGACGCATGGCTGCAGCCCCTGCCCGATGACGCTGCGCCTTGCGGCCCCGACCTGGAATACGACAACGACTTCCTGGCCCTGACGCAGGCCGCCGCCGGCAAGCCCGAAACCCAGTTCGAGGCGGCCGTGCCGCCCGACTGGCGCGACGTGCGCAGCCAGTGCGAAGCGCTGATGGAACGCACCCGCGACCTGCGCATCGCCGTGATCTGGGTGCGCGCCTGCATCCACCTCGATGGTTTCGCGGCCGTACCCGAAGGCCTGCGCCTGCTGCACGGCCTGCTGGATACCTACTGGGACACGCTGCATCCGCTGCCCGACCCCGACGACGGCGACCCCTATGCACGGATGAATGCGCTGGCCGTGCTGCGCGAATCCGACGGCGGCGTGGGCGATGTGCGCCGTGCGCTGCTGGTGCGCCAGCGCGGCGTGGGCGAGGTGCGGGTGCGCGCGGTGGAAGTGGCCCTGGGCCTGGCCACCGCCAGGGAGGGCGAGCCCAGCTTCACCCGTGAGCAGCTGACCCAGATCCTGGGCGCCGCGGTGGCGCAGGAGCCGGCGCTGAGCACCCAGCCCGCCGATGCGATGGCGCAGCTGAAGGCGCTGATCTCGCTGGCCAACGACAAGGCCGGCCTGGAGTCCGCGCCCGACCTCAAGCCGCTGCAGTCGCTGCTGAACATGCTGGTGGGTGTGATGCCCGCCGCCAGCGCCGCCGAAGCAGACACCGAGGACGATGCGGCCGAGGGCGCGGACGACGGTGCCGATCAGTCCGATGAGGCCGGCAGCGCCACTCCGCGTGGCCGCCGTGCCGCGCCGAAGGGCCTGTCGGGCACGGTGGAGTCGCGCGAAGACGCGATCAAGGCCATCGACATGGTGTGCGAGTACCTCGAACGCACCGAGCCCACCAGCCCCGCCCCGATGCTGCTGCGCCGGGCGCGGCGGCTGATCAACCACAACTTCCTTCAACTGATGAAGGAACTGGCGCCCGACGCACTGGCCGAGGTGGCCCGTGTGATGGGCGTCGACCCCGACACCGTGCAACTGGACGACGAGTCCGCTTGAGGCCGCGCGTCCGGCCTTTCCAACCAAGGAGTGAGTCATGGGTAGCAGCCAGAAATTCATCGCCCGCAACCGGGCACCGCGGGTCCAGATCGAGTACGACGTGGAGGTCTACGGCGCCGAGAAGAAGGTGCAGCTGCCCTTCGTGATGGGCGTGCTGTCCGACCTTTCGGGCAAGCCGGCCGACCCGCTGGCGCCGGTGGCCGACCGCAAGTTCCTCGAGATCGACGTCGACAACTTCGACGCCCGCATGAAGTCGATGAAGCCGCGCGTGGCCTTCCAGGTGCCCAACACGCTGACCGGCGAAGGCAACATCAACGTCGACCTGTCGTTCGACAGCATGGACGACTTCTCGCCCGCGGCCGTGGCCCGCAAGGTGGACTCGCTCAACAAGCTGCTGACCGCCCGTGAGCAGCTGCAAAACCTGGTGACCTACATGGACGGCAAGGGCGGCGCCGAAGAGCTGATCGCCAAGCTGCTGGCCGATCCGGCGCTGCTGGGTTCGCTGGCCGCCTCGGCCAAGCCCGCCGACGAAGGCAGCGCCACCTGACGCGCACCGCACGCTGACACCCGAACCCGGAGCACATCCCATGGCAGAAGCCCAAACCAGCTCTTCCGCATTGGCCGCGGTCAGCCTCGAAGGCAACGACCTCGCCTCGCTGCTGCAAAAAGAGTTCAAGCCCAAGAGCGACGAGGCCAAGAGCGCGGTCGAGCAGGCCGTGCAGACGCTGGCCCAACAGGCCTTGTCGCAGACGCAGCTGATCGGCAAGGACACGATCAAGACGATCGAGGACATGATCGCCGCGATCGACAAGAAGCTGTCGGAGCAGATCAACCTGATCCTGCACCACGCCGATTTCCAGAAGCTCGAAGGTGCTTGGCGAGGCCTGCATTACCTCGTCAACAACACCGAGACCGACGAGATGCTGAAGATCCGCGTGATGAACATCAGCAAGCAGGACCTCGGCAAGACCCTCAAGCGCTACAAGGGCACGGCCTGGGACCAGAGCCCGCTGTTCAAGAAGCTGTACGAAGAAGAGTTCGGCCAGTTCGGTGGCGAACCCTTCGGCTGCCTGGTGGGCGACTACCACTTCGACCAGAGCGCGCCCGACGTGGAGCTGCTGGGCGAGATGGCCAAGGTGGCCGCGGCCGCGCATGCGCCCTTCATCACCGGCGCTTCGCCCAGCGTGATGCAGATGGATTCGTGGCAGGAGCTGGCCAACCCGCGCGACCTGACCAAGATCTTCACCACGCCCGAGTACGCCGCCTGGCGCTCGCTGCGTGAGTCGGACGATTCGCGCTACATCGGCCTGGCGATGCCGCGCTTTTTGTCGCGCCTGCCGTACGGCGCGCGCACCAACCCGGTGGAAGCCTTCAACTTCGAGGAAGACACCGGCGCGGCCGACCACAGCAAGTACACCTGGGCCAACGCCGCCTATGCGATGGCCACCAACATCAACCGCTCCTTCAAGGAATACGGCTGGTGCTCGCGCATCCGCGGCATCGAGTCGGGCGGTGCGGTCGAAGGCCTGCCCACCCACACCTTCCCGACCGACGACGGCGGCGTGGACATGAAGTGCCCGACCGAGATCTCGATCAGCGACCGCCGCGAGGCCGAGCTGGCCAAGAACGGCTTCATGCCGCTGGTGCACCGCAAGAACAGCGACTTCGCCGCCTTCATCGGCGCGCAGTCGCTGCAAAAGCCGGCCGAGTACGACGACCCCGACGCCACCGCCAACGCCAACCTGGCCGCCCGCCTGCCGTACCTGTTTGCCACCTGCCGCTTCGCGCACTACCTCAAGTGCATCGTGCGCGACAAGATCGGCTCGTTCAAGGAACGCGACGAGGTGCAGCGCTGGCTGCAGGACTGGATCCTGAACTACGTCGACGGCGATCCGGCGCATTCGTCGGAGCAGACCAAGGCCCGCAAGCCGCTGGCCGCGGCCGAGGTGGTGGTGGAAGAAGTCGAGGGCAACCCCGGCTACTACACCTCCAAGTTCTTCCTGCGGCCGCACTACCAGCTCGAAGGGCTGACGGTCTCGCTGCGTCTGGTGTCCAAGCTGCCTTCGGCCAAGGGCGCCTGACTCTGGTTTCTTGGGGATGGCGGCGCCAGATGCGCCGCCTAGAGTGTTCACGCGACAACCAACCGCCCGACTGCGTTCAGGGCATCAAGGAGATCCATCATGGCTGTAGACATGTTCATCCAGATCGGCGACATCAAGGGTGAGTCGACCGACGCCAAGCACAAGGACAAGATCGACGTGCTGGCCTGGAGCTGGGGCATGAGCAACTCCGGCACCACCCACCAGGGCGGTGGCGGCGGCGGCGGCAAGGTCAACGTGCAGGACCTGTCCTTCACCAAGTACATCGACTCGTCGACCAACGCGCTGCTGAAGTCGGCCTGTGAAGGCACCCACCACGACAAGGCCACGCTGATCGTGCGCAAGGCCGGCGGCACGCCGCTGGAATACGTGGTGCTGGAGCTGGACGAGGTGCTGGTCACCGCGGTGTCCACCGGCGGCAGCGGCGGTGAAGACCGCCTGACCGAGAACGTGACGCTGAACTTCGCCAAGTTCAGCTTCAAGTACCAGCCGCAGGACCCGAAGGGCGCCAAGAAGGGCGGCACCATGGACTACGCCTTCGACATCGCCGGCAACGAAAAGGCCTGAAGCGGGCCACTGCCGCATCTGACCGGGCGCCCCTGCGCGCCCGGCCCTACTTCCGCAGCACCAGGGCGCATCCATGGCCAAAGGCGACATGCACCTTCGCATCGAGGGCAAGAGCACCGGCGTGATCCGGGGCGAGTCCAACGTGGCGAACCACCTCGGCGAGATCGAGGTCATCGAATGGTCCTGGGGCATGAGTGCCGCTTCGGGCCTGGGCGGGGCCGGCAATGCCTCGCGCGCGGCGCTGTCGGAGTTGCGCATCACCAAGCGGGTGGACACGGCGTCCACCGCCTTGATGGGCGTGATGCGCAGCAATGAGCAGATCAAGAAGGCCGTGCTGTCGGTGCGCAAGGCCGGCGGCATGCCCATCGATTACCTGGTGGTCACCATCGAACGCGGCCGGCTGACGGCGCTGGACGTGGCCACCGAAGCGCCGGACAGCCCGGTGCTGGTCGAACGCCTGTCCATCGCCTTCGAGAAGATCGAAGTCAGCTACAGCGGCCAGGACGAACGCGGCGCCAAGAAGGCGTCCTCCTCCTTCACCGCAGAGGTCACCTCGGCATGAACCCCAGCCCCGAACAAGCCCTGCGCGAAGGCGACCCCCAGCGTGCGCTGAAGCTGCTGCAGGACCAGGTGCGCGCCAAGCCGGCCGACGCCAGGCTGCGCATCTTCCTGTTCCAGCTGCTGTGCGTGCTGGGCCAGTGGGAACGGGCCCGCAACCAGCTGGACGTGGTGGGCGAGCTGGACGCCAGCGCGCTGCCCATGGTGCAGACCTACCGCGAGACGCTGCAGTGCGAAGCGCTGCGCGCCGCGGTGTTCCAGGGCCGCAAGGTGCCGCTGCTGTTCGGCGAGCCCGAGGCCTGGGTGGCGCTGCTGATCGAGGCCCTGATCCGCGACGGCCGCGGCGAGCATGACGATGCGCAGAAGCTGCGCATCCAGGCGTTGGACGATGCGCCCGATTGCGCCGGCAGCGCCGATGGCCAGGCCTTCAGCTGGCTGGCCGATGCCGACATGCGGCTGGGCCCGGTGGTCGAGGCCATCGTCAACGGCCGCTACTACTGGGTGCCGATGACGCGCCTGGCCGAGATCAAGATCGAGCCGCCCGCCGACCTGCGCGACCGGGTGTGGACACCCGCGCAGCTGCTGTTCAACAACGGCGGCGAGACGGTGGCCTTCATCCCCACCCGCTATGCGGGCACCGACCTCGCCGATGGCCTGCTGGCCCTGGCCCGCCGCACCGACTGGCTGGAGCCGCGCCCGGGCTTTTTCATCGGCGCCGGCCAGCGCATGTGGGCCACCGACAGCGGCGAACTGCCGCTGATGGACGCCCGCGCCATCAGCTTCCAGTCCTGAGCCGCTGGGGCAGGACCGCAGGCGCCATGGCCTTGAACAACGCCGCCGACCGCCTGCAGCCCGCGCTGCTGGACCGGCTGCGCGACGACGACCCCGATGCGCGCAGCGACCCGCCCGAGCAGCGGGTGCTGTCGCGCCAGCAGCTGCGGCACGCGGTGCTGCGCGACCTGAGCTGGCTGTTCAACAGCGCGCGGCTCTCCGATTCGCAGCCGCTGGACGCCTGGCCGCAGGCCAAGCGATCGGTGCTGGACTACGGGCTGCCGGCGCTGTCGGGCCTGTGCGCCTCATCGGTGGACGCGGTGTCGCTGGAGGCGCAGGTGCGCCAGGCCATCATCGACCATGAGCCGCGCATCCTGGCGCCCACGCTGAAGGTGGAAGCGGTGGTCGATGGCGAACAGCTGGACCACCACAACCAGATCAGCTTTCGCATCAGCGGCCAGCTGTGGGCGCAGCCGGTGCCGCTGGAGCTGCTGCTGCACACCGACATCGACCTGGAGACGGGCCGCGTCGACATCAAGGAACTGGCCCGCTGATGGACCCGCGGCTGCTGCGCTACTACAACCAGGAACTGGCGCACCTGCGCGAGATGGGCGCCGAATTCGCCCAGCAGTTTCCGAAGATCGCCGGCCGGCTGCGCATGGACGGCGTGGAAGTGGCCGACCCCTACGTGGAGCAGCTGCTGGAGGGCTTTGCCTTCCTCACCGCCCGCGTGCAGCTGAAGCTGGACGCGGAGTTTCCGCGCTTCACCCAGCGGCTGCTGGAGATCGTCTACCCCAACTTCCTGGCGCCCACGCCGGCGATGCTCATCGCCCAGCTGCAGCCCGACCTGGGCGACGCCGGGCTGGCCACCGGCACCACCCTGCCCCGTGGCAGCCTGCTGCGCAACACCAGCGCCCGCACCGGGCAGACGGCCTGCCGCTTTCGCACCGGGCAGGACCTGACGATGTGGCCGCTGGAAATCACCGACGCCAGCTACTTCACCCATGCCACGCAACTGCCGCTGGCCGCCGTGCCCGAGTGGCGCGGCCATGGCGGCGGCCTGCGCATCAAGCTGCGCACCACGGCGGGCCTGGACTTCAGCCAGCTGCGGCTGCAGGACCTGCGGCTGCACTGCGCCGGCATCGACGACATCGCCTACCGGCTGCATGAGCTGGTGTGTGGCCATGTGATCGGCGGCTTCGTGCTGCCTTCGGGGCCCGGCGCGCAGCGCGAGCGCTGGCAGCGCATCGAGGCCGACGACGTGCAGCGCGTTGGCTTCGAGCCTGAGCAGGCGCTGCTGCCGGCCGCCCTGCCCGGCTTCGACGGCTACCGGCTGCTGCAGGAGTACTTCGCGTTTCCGCAGCGCTTCCTGTTCTTCGACCTGCTGGCGCTGGGCGACGCGCTGCGCACGGTGGGCGGGCAGGAGGTGGAGCTGGTGCTGCTGCTCTCGCGCGGCGACCCCACGCTGCAGCAGTCGGTGGATGCCAGCGCGCTGGCGCTCAACTGCGTGCCGGCGGTCAACCTGTTCGAGCAGCGCTGCGACCGCATCCACGTCTCGCCGCAGACCAGCGACTTCCATGTGGTGGTGGACCGCACCAAGCCGATGGACTACGAGATCCACGACGTGCTGGAAGTCACCGGCTACGGCGTGGGCTCGCAGAGCGAGCGGCGCTTCATGCCGCTGTATGCCGCCTTCCATGCCGAAGACCATGAGCACGACGCCTACTTCGCGCTGCAGCGCGAGCCGCGGCTGCTGAGCAGCACGCAAAAGCGCGACGGGCCGCGCTCGTCTTACATCGGCAGCGAAGTGTTCATCAGCGTGGTCGATGCACGCGAAGCGCCCTACAGCGGCAGCCTGCAGCAGCTGGGCGTCAAGGCGCTGTGCAGCAACCGCGACCTGCCGCTGCTGCTGCCCGCCGGCGCCGAACTCACGCTGGAAGCCACCGCGCCGGTCAAGGGCGTGCGAGTGATCAAGGGCCCTTCACGCCCACTGTCGGCGCTGCGTGAAGGCAACGTGGCCTGGCGCTTCATCAACCAGTTGTCGCTCAACCACCTGTCGCTGCTGGACACCGACCCCGAGCAAGGCGCCGCCGCACTGCGCGAGATGCTGCGCCTGTATGTGCACGAGGCCGATGCCGCCCAGCACAAGCAGGTGGAAGGCCTGCGCTCGGTGCGCACCGAGCCGGTGGTGCGCCGGCTGCCCATGCCCGGGCCCATCGCCTTCGGCCGCGGCGTGCGCATCGACCTGGAAGTGGACGAGCTGGCCTTCCAGGGCAGCAGCGCCTTTTTGCTGGGCTGCGTGCTGGAACGCTTCCTGGCGCGGCATGTGTCGATGAACGGCTTCACCGAAACCCACGTGCGCTCGGCCACCCGCGGCACCATCCTGGCGGGCCGGCCCACCACGGGCACGAGGCCGCTGTTATGAGCCAGCCCGCCAGCCTGCTGCAGGCGCTGGCCGCCGAGCCCTGGCGCTACGACTTCTTCCATGCGCTGCGGCTGGTGGAAGCCGCGCACCCGCGTCAGCCGCGGCTGGGCACCGCCCGCCGCCCGCAGGATGAACCGGTGCGGCTGGGCCAGTCGCCCGACCTGAGCTTTGCGCCGGCCACGCTGCATGCGGTGCGGCCGGCCACCGGCCAGCGGCCGCCGCGCATCGACGTGCGCTTTCTGGGCCTGTTCGGCCCCAACGGCCCGCTGCCGCTGCACCTGACCGAATACGCCCGCGAGCGTGAGCTGCACCACGGCGACGAGACCTTCGCCCGCTTTGCCGACCTGTTCCATCACCGGCTGCTGCTGCTGTTCTACCGGGCCTGGGCCCAGGCCCAGCCCGCGGTGGGCATGGACCGGCCCGACGACGACCGCTTTGCCGCCTTCGTCGGCAGCCTGATCGGCATCGGCAGCCCGGCGCTGCGCCAGCGCGATGCGGTGCACGACCATGTGAAGCTGCACTTTGCCGGCGTGTTCACCCGCCAGTCGCGCAGCGCCGAAGGCCTGGCCGCGCTGCTGGGCGGCCTGCTGCGACGGCCGGTGCAGGTGCAGCAGTTCGCCGGTGCGTGGATGGCGCTGCAACCGGCTGAGCGCAGCCGCATCGGCCGCCACCGCGCCGGCCGCCGCAACCCCAGCGCCCGCCTGGGCGGTGGTGCGGTGCTGGGCGCCACCGTGTGGGACCGGCAGCACCACTTCACCGTGCACATCGGCCCGCTGGACCATGCGGCCTTCGCGGCGCTGCTGCCCGGTGGCCCTGTGCTGCCCGCGGTGGTGGCGCTGGTGCGCCAGTACGTGGGCGACGAATTCGGCTGGACGCTGTGCCTGGGCCTGCGGGCCGAGCAGATCCAGCCCGCCCGCCTGGGCCGCCACGGCCGCCTGGGCTGGGACAGCTGGCTGCGCCAGGGCGGGCGCAGCGGCCAGGCCACGCTGCGGCTGGCCCCGATCGACGCGCTGCGCGCCCTGCAGCGCCGGCAACACACCGAAAACCATCGCAGCGCGGGTGGCGCTGACCAAGAGAGGTAGGTTCGACCATGGCAGACATCAGCCGCGTTGCCGTCTTCGGCAAGCTCAACGCCCTTGCCTACAAGGCGGTGGAAGGCGCCACCGTGTTCTGCAAGCTGCGGGGCAACCCGACGGTGGAGCTGGAACACTGGATCGCCCAGATCCTGCAGAACCCTGACTCAGACTGGCACCGCATCGTCAAGCACTACGGGCTCGATGCCTCAGTGCTGGCCAAGGACATCACCACCGCGCTGGACCGGCTGCCGCGCGGCGCCACTTCCATCAGCAACATCTCCGACACCATCGACACCGCGGTGGAGCGCGGCTGGGTGTATGGCTCCTTGATGTTCGGCGACAGCGCGGTGCGCACCGGCACCTTGCTGCTGGGCATGCTCAAGACCGGGCTGCTGCGCAATGCGCTCTATGCCATGTCGCGGCAGTTCGAGAAGATCAAGCCCGACGACCTGGCCGACCACCTGGTCCGCATCACCGAAGGCTCGCCCGAAGACGGCCAGGGCGCCACCGACGGCTCGGGCGTGGGCAGCGGCGCGCCGGGTGAAGCCTCGGGCGCCATCGCCCCGGCGGCCATGGGCAAGCAGGAGGCGCTGAAGAAGTTCACCACCGACCTCACCGAGCAGGCCCGCAGCGGCAAGATGGACCCCATCGTCGGCCGCGATGACGAGATCCGCCAGGTGGTCGACATCCTGATGCGCCGCCGCCAGAACAACCCCATCCTGGTGGGCGAGGCCGGCGTCGGCAAGACGGCGGTGGTCGAGGGCTTTGCCCAGCGCATCGCCCGCGGCGACGTGCCGCCGACGCTGAAGGACGTGAAGCTGCTGGCGCTGGACGTGGGCCTGCTGCAGGCCGGCGCCAGCATGAAGGGCGAGTTCGAGCAGCGCCTGCGATCGGTGATCGAGGAGGTGCAGGCCAGCACCCAGCCCATCATCCTGTTCGTCGACGAGACCCACACCCTGGTGGGCGCGGGCGGCCAGGCCGGCACCGGCGACGCGGCCAACCTGCTCAAGCCCGCGCTGGCCCGCGGCACGCTGCGCACCGTGGGCGCCACCACCTGGGCCGAGTACAAGAAGTACATCGAGAAGGACCCGGCGCTGACCCGCCGCTTCCAAAACGTGCAGGTGGACGAGCCCGACGAGAAGAAGGCCATCCTGATGATGCGCGGCGTGGCCAGCACCATGGAAAAGCACCACCAGGTGCAGATCCTGGACGAGGCGCTGGAAGCCGCCGTCAAGTTGAGCCACCGCTACATCCCGGCGCGCCAGCTGCCCGACAAGAGCGTGAGCCTGCTGGACACCGCCTGCGCCCGCGTGGCCGTGAGCCTGCATGCCACGCCGGCCGAGGTGGACGACAGCCGCAAGCGCATCGAGTCGCTGGAGACGGAGCTGCAGATCATCGGCCGCGAGAAGGCCATCGGCATCGAGGTGCGCGAACGCGAGACCGATGCCGCCGCCGCGCTGGCCGAAGAAAAGGCGCGGCTGGCGCAGCTGGAAGAACGCTGGGCCGGCGAGAAGACCCTGGTCGACGAGCTGCTCAGCCTGCGCGCCCAGCTGCGCGGCGGCCCCGGCGGCACGCAGCCGGTGGAAGGCACCGGCAGCACGCTGGAAGCCCAGGCCGCGGCCGAGGCCCAGGCCGCCGCCGCGCCCGAGCGCGAAGCCGCGCTGGCCCGCCTGCGCGAAGTGCAGCAGCAGCTCACCGCACTGCAGGGCGAAAGCCCGCTGATCCTGCCGACGGTGGACTACCAGGCGGTGGCCGCGGTGGTGGGCGACTGGACCGGCATCCCGGTGGGCCGCATGCAGCGCAACGAGATCGAGACGGTGCTCAAGCTGCCGCAGCTGCTGGCCCAGCGCGTGATCGGCCAGGACCATGCGATGGAGATGATCGCCAAGCGCATCCAGACCAGCCGCGCCGGCCTGGACAACCCCAGCAAGCCGATCGGCGTGTTCATGCTGGCCGGCACCTCGGGCGTGGGCAAGACCGAGACCGCGCTGGCGCTGGCCGAGGCGCTGTACGGCGGCGAGCAGAACCTCATCGTCATCAACATGAGCGAGTACCAGGAGGCGCACACCGTCTCGTCGCTCAAGGGTGCGCCCCCGGGCTACGTGGGCTATGGCGAAGGCGGCGTGCTGACCGAGGCGGTGCGCCGCAAGCCCTACAGCGTGGTGCTGCTGGACGAGGTGGAAAAGGCCCACCCCGACGTGCATGAGCTGTTCTTCCAGGTGTTCGACAAGGGCTTCATGGAAGACGGCGAAGGCCGCAGCATCGACTTCAAGAACACGCTGATCCTGTTGACCACCAATGCCGGCACCGACCTCATCGCCAGCATGTGCAAGGACCCCGAGCTGATGCCCGACCCCGAGGGCATGGCCAAGGCGCTGCGCGAGCCGCTGCTCAAGATCTTTCCGCCGGCGCTGCTGGGCCGGCTGGTCACCATCCCCTACTACCCGCTGTCCGACGAGATGCTGGGCAGCATCGTGCGGCTGCAGCTGGGCCGCATCAAAAAGCGCGTGGAAGCCCGCTACAAGATCCCGTTCGAGGTGGGCGACGACGTGGTCAAGCTGGTGGTCAGCCGCTGCACCGAGAGCGAATCGGGCGGCCGCATGATCGACGCCATCCTGACCAACACCATGCTGCCCGACATCAGCCGCGAGTTCCTGACCCGCATGATGGAAGGCCAGCCGATCGAGCGGGTGACGGTGAGCGTGGTGGACGGCAACTTCAGCTACGGGTTCTGACATGAGCTTCCAGCTCATCAAGTTCCAGGAAAAGGTGCGGGCCGCCAACGGCCACTACGAGTGGTTCCGTACCAGCTCGCTGCACAACCTGATGGCGCTGCTGCGCGACTACCCGGCGCGCACGCGGCCCGACCAGATCGCGGCCGAGATCGCCGGCATCCCCGACGACAAGAAGGACGTCAAATACAAGGCGGCCTTCGACTACCTGCGCGCCGAGATCCCGCTGAACAACATGGGCATCAGCCAGGGCGCCATCCTGAACGCCAAGCAGGCCATGCAGCACGTCACGCCCAATGCGCTGCCGCCGCCGACCTTGCGGCCGGACGTGGTGCAGAAGGTGGACGCCAGCACGGCCGTCTCGGTGCAGCAAAAGGCCAGGGCCTTCGACAAGGCCAGCCGGATCAACCGCGTGCTCAGCGGCCATGGCTGCTGGGCGCAGATGGCCGACGGCACCTGGCCGAGGGTCGACCTGAAGAAGGGCCAGGAGATCCGCTTTTACTGCGACCACTTCGAGCCACTGGGCAACGACGTGGGCCAGCTGATCGACAACCACCAGGACGTGGCAGCGGTGGAAACCTGGGTGGGACCGCAGCGCATCTTCGACTACACGCTGCAGGAAAAGGGCACGCTGAAGTTGCTCAACCGCATGAAGGGCACCGGCGGCAAGCAGCTGGATGCACGCTTCATCACCGTCGATGCCGACACCCGGCTGAGCAGCTTCATCAACGATCCCGGCAACGCCACCGCGGTGTTCCATTGGGCGGCCTGCCGCGTGGTCTTCAACCGCTACGGCCAGATGTGGGACGACAACGCCGGCCGCTGGATGACCTACAACCACACCACGCACAGCTGGGCCTGAAAGCCATACCGCATGCCCTCTTCCAAACCCCTCAGCCGCGAAGAGTTCATCGCGCTGGCCGCGCTGGCGCAGGCGCGGCGGCAGGCCGTCACGGCCATGTTCAGCGGCACGCAGCTGAAGTTCGGCAACGCCTCGATGCTGTCCACCGCCAAAGGCCTGCTGGGCTCGGGCAAGAAGATCCGCAGCCAGGTGGGCAAGGCCGCCAAGGGCGGCACCACGGCGGCCAAGGGCCTGCCCTCGCTGCCCGGCATGAAGCAGGCGTTTGAGGAGTTCATGGCCGAATGCGCCGGGCTCGACGGCATCGACGACGTGATCGCCGCCATCGGCAGCGAAGCGCTGGCCGATCTGGTGGGCGAGGTGACGCCGGTGCTGGGCGTGCTGGTCAGCAGCGGCAAGCTGGCCAAGGCCGCCAAGACGGTGGCCGAGGACGGCTACCACCTGTACAAGAGCAGCGACTACAAGAAGGGCTTCCTGCGCGGCGACCCCTATGCGGCCGCCGAAGCGGTGCAGGACATCATCCGCCGCGACCTGGCCAAGCACTCGGTGGACCTGGCCCGACAGAGCACCGCCACCGGCATGAAGATCGCGGGCCTGTTCGCCGATCTGGGCACCGCCACCACCGCCGGCATCGGCGCGGCCAATGCGCTGGCGGGCCTCGGCCTGCAGCTGGCCTCGCTGGGCATCGACGTGAAGGAACTGCGCGCCGGCAACAAGCGGCTGGCCACGCCCGAGACGCTGGACCTGACGGTGTTCAGCGACTGCCCGCTGCTGGGCTGCTACCTGATCACCTGCGCCGACACGTCCACCGTGGCCAACTTCTTCGTCGCCGACATCGGCCTGCCCGGCTGGATGGACAAGGTCGAGGCGATGAAGAAAAAACAGATGGACCCGATGCTCAAGATCGCGACCAAGGCCATCGAGTCCTCCCGCATGCAGCTCGAAGGCCTGTCCAGCGACAAGGGCACGCACAGCAAGAAGGGCTTTTTCGCCGGCATCAAGAGCAAGGCGATGAAGCGCATCGGCCTGACCTGAGGACGCCCCCCATGAACCCCGCCAGCGCCTCCCCACCCGCCGTCGAAGTCAGCTTCGACGAAGCCCTGCGCATGGCCATCGGGCTGCACCGGGAGGGGCGGCTCGAAGGAGCCGAGAAGCTGTACCGGCGGCTGCTGGCGCTGCAGCCGGACGAGGCCAATGCCACGCACTTCCTGGGCATGCTGCTGCACCAGCGCGGCCGCCGGCTGGAAGCGCTGCCGCTGCTGCAACGCTCGGTGCAGCTCGATGGCGGCATGGCGGCCTGGCACAACAACCTGGGCAATGCACTGCTGGAAGCCGGCCGCGGCGAAGAGGCGGCGCAGGCCTATGAGCAATGCCGCCTGCTGGACCCCGACCACCTGGAGGTGCTGAACAACCTGGCCTGCATGCAGATGCGGCTGCAGCGCCTGCCCGAGGCCGAGGCCTGGCTGCGCCAGCTGCTGGCGCGCGACCCCGACCATGTGGACGCGCACCTCAACCTGGCCGCGGTGATGTCGCAGACCGGGCGCCTGGCCGAGTGCTTTGCGCTCTTCACCCGCGCGCTGGAACTGCAGCCGCAGGAAGGCCGCATCCGCCGCTTGCTGGGCATCGTGTATGCACAGGGCGGGCGGTTGCAGGAGGCGGCCGCGGTGTTCCGCGAATGGCTGGCCCTGGAGCCGGACAGCGTGCAGGCCCGCCATCACCTGGCCGCCGTCACCGGGCAGGATGTGCCCGCGCGGGCGCCCGACGCCTATGTGGCCGAGGTGTTCGACAACTTCGCCGGCAGCTTCGACGAGCGGCTGGCGGCGCTGGACTACTGCGCCCCAGCGCTGGTGGGCCAGGCGCTGGCGCAGCTGCTGGGCCCCGCGCCCGCCACACCGGCGCTGCAGCTGCTGGACGCCGGCTGCGGCACCGGCCTGTGCGCGCAGCACCTGCGGCCCCATGCCGGCCAGCTGGTGGGCGTGGACCTGTCGGCCGGCATGCTGGAACAGGCGCAGCGCCGCGGCGGCTACGACGCCTTGCACCAGGCCGAGCTGACCGCCTGGCTGGCCGACCACCCTGGCGCCTACGACGCGGTGGTGTCGGCCGACACGCTGTGCTATTTCGGCCAGCTCGATCCGGTGCTGGCCGCGGCCGCGCGCAGCCTGCGCCCCGGTGGCCTGCTGGTGTTCACCGTCGAGGCGCATGCCGACGAGGCCGCCGACCACCGGCTGCAGCACCATGGCCGCTACAGCCATTCGCAGCCCTACCTGGCGCGTGCAGTGGCCGCCGCCGGCCTGGCCGCGCCCCAGCTCGAACCGGTGATCCTGCGCCGCGAAGCAGGCCAGCCGGTGCATGGCTGGCTGGTCACCACCCGGAGACAAGATGCCTGAAGCCAGCGTGACCCCGCTGATGAGCCTGACCACCTCGCTGGGCGAGGACGCGCTGCATGTGCGCAGCCTGTCGGCCCATGAGGAAATGGGCCGGCCGTTCGAGTTCCAGGTCACCGCGCTGGCCGCCGACTTCGAGCTGGACATCGACAGCCTGGTCGGCAGCACGGCGCATGTCTCGCTGCAGCTGGCCGACAACCAGCTGCGGCATTTCCATGGCGTGGTGGCCGCCGCCGGCGTGGACGGCTATGCCGCCGGCGCCCTGACCGTGCGCCTGGTGCTGCGGCCCTGGCTGTGGCTGCTCACGCGCCGGGCCGATACCCGCATCTTCCAGAACAAGAACGCGCAGGAGATCCTGAACGCGGTGTTCGGCCCCTACGTGCACGCGGTGCGCTTCAACGTCACGGGCAGCCTGCCCACCTACGAGTACTGCGTGCAGTACCGCGAATCGGACTTCAACTTCGTCAGCCGGCTGATGGAGCAGGAAGGGCTGTACTACTTCTTCGAGCACACCGATGCGCAGCACACGATGGTCATCGTCGATGCGATGTCGGCCCACACGCCGTACGAAGGCAGCGGCACGGTGCTGTTCGCCGAGCAGGCCTACGGCGCGATGACCGACGAATACCTCAGCGAATGGCGCGGCAGCCTGGAAGTGCACACCGGCAAGGTCACGCTGGACGACTACAACTTCACCACGCCCGACACCTCGCTCAGCGCCAGCGTCACGGCCGATGGCACCGGCGCCGACACCGCGCTGGAGCACTACGACCCGCCCGGCGACTACCAGGCCGCATCGGCCGGCAGCCGCTACGCCGGCCTGCGGCTGGACGAGCTGGGCGCTGCCGCGCGCCGCAAGATCGGCAGCGGCGGCGTGCGCACGCTGGCTGCGGGCCACCGCATCCACCTGAGCGGCCACCCCCGCAACGCCGAGAACGCGGAGTACGTGCTGCTGTCCACCCGCATCGACGCGGGCTACACCGACCAGCAATCGGGCCAGGGCGATCACTGGTTCCGCTGCAGCTTCACGGCGCTGGACGCGCAGACGGTGTACCGCCCCCCGCGCATCACGCCCAAGCCCACGGTGCCGGGGCCGCAGACGGCGGTGGTGGTGGGCCCTTCGGGCGAAGAGATCTACACCGACGAATACGGCCGTGTGAAGCTGCAGTTCCACTGGGACCGCCTGGGCCAGAACGACGAGAACAGCTCCTGCTGGGTGCGGGTGTCCAGCCCCAGCGCGGGCAAGGGCTTCGGCATGGTCGCGTTGCCGCGCATCGGGCAGGAAGTGGTGGTCAACTTCATCGAGGGCGACCCCGACCGGCCGCTGGTCACCGGCAGCGTCTACAACGCCACGCAGGTGGTGCCCTACGAGCTGCCCACCCACAAGACGGTGTCCACCTGGCGCAGCCAGTCCAGCAAGGAGGCCGAGCGCGCCAACTTCAACGAGCTGCGCTTCGAGGACAAGAAGGGCAGCGAGTACGTGTGGTTCCATGCCGAGAAGGACTACTACCAGCAGGTCAAGAACGACTCGGCGGTGTGGGTGGGCCGCGATGCCTTCCGCATCGTCGCCCGCGACCTGAAGGAAGACCTGCAGCGCGACGTCGAACGCAAGATGGCCCGCGACCTGAAGGAAAGCGTGGGCCGTGACCAGAGCCTGAAGATCACCGGCAAGAGTGCCAACGAGGTGGGCGGCGCCTACGGCCTCAAGGTCACCGGCGACCTGGTCCAGGAGTCCAGCGCGGTGGTGTCCATCAAGTCGGGCGCGGACATGGTGCAGAAGGTGGGCGCCAACCTGGGCGTGGAAGCCGCGGCCAACGTGCACATCAAGGGCGGTGCCAACGTCGTCATCGAGGCGGGGGCCACGCTCACGCTCAAGTGCGGCGGCTCGTCGGTGGTGCTCACCAGCGGCGATGTGTCCATCACCGGCGGCATGGTCAAGGTCAATTCGGGCGGCAGCCCGGGCGCCGGCAACGGCGCCTCGCCCAAGTCGCCCGAAGCGCCGGCCGAGCCCGCGGCGGTGGAAAAGCCGGCGGACCCGCTGCCGTGAACGGAGGCTGCTGAGTGGGCCAGTACCGGCTGGCCGGCCCCACCTGCGGCGGCCAGCAGAGCCTGCAGACGCAGGACGGCACGCTGCCGCGCATGCCGGGCTGCGCGCCCGGCGCGGTGCAGGGCGCGCAGCCCCATGCCGCCAGCGGTCTCGACCCGCTGACGCTGTGGCACCGCGCCGCCTGTGTGCATGAGGCCAGCGGCATCGGCCTGGCCTTGGCGCCGGCCGCCATCGCGCACGAGACCGGCTACGAACTGCGCCAGCTGCTGCAAGGCCTGCTGCCCGGGCTGCTGACCATGGTGGCCGTGGTGGGTGCCACCGCGGCCCTGGGCGGCGTGGTGGGCGCGGCCATCGGTGCGCTGGCCGGCGGCGTGGGCGCGGTGCCCGGTGCCGCGGCCGGCGCCACGCTGGGCACCGACCTGGGCATCGCCCTGCTGGGCTGGCTGGGCCTGGGCTTTCTGGCGGTGGCCATCGGCCGTGGCCTGGGCGAAGTCAGCGGCATGGTCACGCAGGCGGTGCGCCTGGCCTGGGACGCTCACGGCACGCCGCGCCGCAACGCCGACGTGCAGGCCGCCGGCGCCTTGATGGCGCACGCCGTGGCGCGGCTGATGCTGCTGATCCTGATGGCCATCGTCGCCCGCCTCACACTGGGCCAGGCCGCGGGCGCCAGCGGCCGCGCCGCCAACTCGGCCAACGAGCTGATCGCCGCACTGCGCCAGAGCCGGCTGGGCGCCGGCTTTGCCGACTGGGTGGCGGCCAATGCCCAGTCGCTGGTGCGCAACCCGAGGCTGCGGCCGCACCGCGAAACCGGCGCCGGTGTCACCACCCGCAGCCAGGCGGCCACGCCTTCCCAGCTGCGGCCAGCGGCCCCGCCGCCACCGCCGCCGCCGGCTGCGGCTGCGCCCGCACCGGCCGGCCGGCCCCAGAGCGCACGCACCCGCTACATGGGCCGCACGCCGGGCAAGAACTCGCCCACCGGCCTGAAGGTGCAGGAGCGCATGCGCGCCGACGGCACCCTGCGCGACAACGTGGTGACCGGCAAGCCCGAGATCCTGGCCAGCGACGGCCGCTGGCAGCCCTTGTCCAAGGCCGACATGACGCACGTGGCGGGCAAGGATGCGGTGACCGAATGGAACCAGCATCTGCGCCAGTTCGGCGCCAAGGCGCCGGAGGTCCGCGCGTTCATGCTCAACCCCGATAACTACACTCTGGACTACTACCGGCTCAACCGCTCGGCGGGCGCCGTGCTGGGCCAGACCGAGCGCTACCTGCCGCCGTTGAAATGACGAGGACACCGATGCCCGCCCCCCAACCCTTGCCGGCGCCGGCCGCCGAAGCCCTGCTCGCCCACGCCGGCCGCGGCCGCACCGCGTGGCAGGCCGGCGACCTGGCCGGCGCAGAAACCGAGTTCCTGGCCGCGTGGTCGCAGATCCCCGAACCGCAGGCCGCCTACGACCAGGCGCAGTCCATGGCCTCCGGCCTGGTCGCCTTCTTCATGCAGACGCGGCAGTTCGACAAGGCGGCCGTCTGGCTGCAACGCATGCGCGAGGTGTACGCCCCCTCGCCCGACGCCTCGGAAGCCGACTTCATCGCCGCCGCCCTGGCCTATGAAACCGGACAGCTGGATGCCGCCTTCGACGGCTTTCATGCGCTGTACAAGCGCTTCAAGCGGCGGCCCTTCCAGGACGAAGACCCGAAGTACCTCAAGTTCTACCTGCAACGCGCCGGCAGCGCGCCCAAGCCATGAGCAGCCTGCCCGACGCGCTGTACCAGCAGGTGGAGCAGTTGTCCGAGCAGGGCAACCTGGCGTTCGACGCCGGCCGCTTCGGCGCTGCCATCGCACCCTGGCAGGCCGCCCTGGACCTGCTGCCGGCGCCCGCCCAGCGGTGGGAAGCCTGGACCTGGCTGCACACCGCCATTGGCGATGCGTACTGGCAGCTGGGCAACTTCCCCTCGGCCCGTGCGGCGCTGCTGGACGCCCTCAACGGTCCCGGCGCGCAGGAAAACCCCTTCGTGCACTACCGCCTGGGCCAGGCCGCCCAGCGCACCGGCCGCGACGATGAAGCCCGCGAACACCTGCTGCGCGCCTACATGCTGGACGGGCCCGACATCTTCCAGGCCGAAGCCGATGGCGCCCGCTGGCTGCAGTGGCTGCGCGATGCGGGGCTGGTGGATTGACGGTGCAGACGAGGTGCGAGCCGGCGCGAACGCCGAACATCGGCGTGTTGGGTGGCCACAGCCTGTTCGAGGTTGGACCCGCGCCGAGGCTGTGCGTGTTCTTCCAGGCGGTCCAGGACAGCGGCTTCGAAGGGTCACCGGAGGCACCCGCAAGCTTGATCACCGACCGGTTGCGATGCAGGTACATCCCCACCGACCATGTGCCCGCGGCTCGCAGGGCACTGGCCGCCTTGCGTCACCACCTGACGCAGCGCGCGCCGCCCGAGTTGGATCGGCCACTGATGCACACCTTGCTCACGGCGGTCGATCAGGCGGCCGAGGCGGCGCTTTCCTTCCGCGCCGAGTTCGGCATGGATCAGCCCGTCAGGTTGGTGTTCGCCGACCTGCCAGCTTTCATGATCGACAAGAAGCGCCCGTTGATCTACGACCGTCTGCATGGGCCGCCCTTCTGGCTTCGCCCGCTTCCCGCCTCGCCGGCATGAGACACCACGGCCTCTGCCACTGCCGATGACCGCCTCGCCACCCAATCCCCTCACCGACATCTTCGACCTCCTGGCCGCCCACTGGCCCGCGGTGGCCGAGCGGCTGGATGGGCGGCAGCAAGCCTTTTTGGCCAGCGCCGCCCAATCGGCCGCGCGGCATGGGCTGGTGGATGCGCTGTCGCAGGCGCGCTACCTGAACCTGTGCTTTGCCTTCGGCCCCGGCTTTGAACTGAAGCCGCAGCATGAATGGGCGCTGGCGCTGCTGGCCGACGAGCGGCTGCTGCCGCTGGTCAAGCTGCACCAGGTGCTGCACCGGGGCCAGGCCGAATTGCAGCGCAGCGGCGGCGATGCGGCCACGCTGCGGCGCGCCGACGCCCGCCTGCTGGACGACGCCGATGCCGCCCTGCACATGCAGGACGCCGATGCCCCGCCCCTACCCCGCCAGGCCTGCGACATCGAGGCGCTGGAGCTGCGCGTGCTGGACAGCGAGTGGCGCCACGAATACCGGCTGCTGGGCGGCCAGTGGCAGCGCGTGCCCGGCCCCGAGGTGCCGGCCGCGCTGCGCATCACCGCCGACCAGCCCGCGCCCGATCGGCTGAACCTGCTCACCCATGCCGCCGGCCGCGGCCCGCTGGCGCGGCTGCAGCTGCGCCAGGCGCTGCATGCGGTGTGCGGCGAGCGCCACCCGGCCGCCCGCTGGCTGTCGCCCGAAGGCCTGAGCCAATGGCACGGCCATGAAGCCAAGGCGGTGAGCTGGCCGGTGGCCAGCCTGGGCGCGCCGCCACCGGCGCTGGGCCTGGCGCTGGCCGAAGAAACCAGCCCCGCCGTGCACCTGCTGCAGGTGCCCACCTGCGGCCTGCGCGACATGGGCGTGCCGCTGGGCCCGCAGGCGCTGCAGGTCTGGGCCTGGCCGGCCGACCAGTGGCTGTGGGTGATGCAGCGCGAAGCCGGCACCGACGAACAGCCCGCGCCCGCCACCCGCTGCCGCATCGAGCGCGATGGCCAGCCGGTGGACGCACGCGGCTGGATCACCGGCTTCGACCAGCAGCTGGCGCAGGCCTGGCAGCAGGCGATGCAGGCGCTGCTGGCCGCCTGGCAACGCAGTGCCGAGCAGGCCACGCTGCGGGCCACGCCCGGCCTGCTCACCGGCCGCGCGGCCTTGACCTGGGGCTGGCGCGAAGGCGCGACCGGCCTGGACGCGGCACCGGTGCTGCGCGTGGCCGGCGAACTGGACCTGGCCTGCAGCCTGGCCCTGACGCTGGAAGGCGAGATCGACCTGGGCGGCAGCCGTGCCCGGGTGCAGTTGCAGGCGCAGGGCGACGGCCCGCTGCGCACGCCGCTGCTGCGCGACACGCCCCGGCCCGGCCTGATGGAGACGGTGCTGCCGCTGGCCACCGAACTGCGCCTGCCCTTCACGCTCACGGTCGACCCCATCGCCCATGACGATGGCCTGGTGTGGCGCGAAGCCGGCCCCTGCAGCGGCGCCCTGCACCTGCAGGCCGGCCTGCGGCCGCGGCAGTCGGGCGGCAGCGGCTGGCAGTGGTTCGTGCGCGCCACGCTGGAGCCGGTGATGGCGCCGCTGCTGCTGCACGACCCGCTGCTGGGCCTGACCCACCGCCAGCTGGCGCTGCTGCCGGCGCTGCCGCTCATCGACTGGAGCCTGGGCTGATGGAACGCCTGCTGCTGCTGCGCCTGCGCGCCACCGGCTGCGCCGCCGAAGTGCGGCTCAACGACGTTCCGGTGGCGCGCACACCGCCCACCGGTGGCAGCGTGAACGTGCCGGTGCACGAGTACCTGCTGTCGGGCACCAACCACCTGGCGTTGCTGCTCGATCCGCCAGCGCCAGCATCGTCGGTGGCCCCACGCCTGGTGCCCGCCGGCGGCCTGGCGGCACAGGCGCGGCTGCTGCTGCCGCGCATCGGCCACCTGGGCAGCGAGCTGAATGCACGCACCCTGGCCGAGCTGTCGGTCGCAGTGCCCGAAGGCGAGATCTACCAGCCCCCGCTGGCCGCGCAGCGCAGCACCGAGCTGCCGATCAGCTTCCCGCGCTGGCGCTGGCTCGACCTGCCGCCGGTGGCCGACCCGGCCGCGGCCCAGCCGCTGGTCGCCGGCTTCGTGCAGGGGCTGGCCATCGCGCTGGCCAAGGGCGACCCC
>CAKZXL010000427.1 GCA_937883885.1 uncultured Aquincola sp.
CTGATGGCCTTGTCGGCGCTGAACACGCTGTATGCGGTGCTGGCGCTCAAGCTGCTGAGTGCCGGCCTGCTGCTCAGCGACCCCGGCACCTGGCTGAGTGCGCTGCCCGAGGTCATCGTCTCGTTCTTCGGCTCCTTTTTGCTGGGGGCGGCGCTGGGCTCGCTGCTGGCCCTCATTGCGTGGCGTCTCGACCTGCGCAACGAGAACTCGGTGGTGCTGGTGCTGGGCTGCGTGATGGTGGCGCTGGTGCTGGCCAAGACGCTGAAGCTCTCGCTGCTGCTGGTGCCACTGCTGGCCGGCCTGTGGCTGCGCAACCGCACCGACCGGCCCTGGGTGTGGCCGCGGCACTTCGGCACCGTGGGTGGCGTGCTGGTGCTGGTGCTGTTCGTGGCGGTGGGCTCGGGCTGGTCGCCATCGGCGCTGGCCACTGCCGGCCTGGTGGCGGCAGTGCTGGTGCTGGTGCGCTGGGTGGCCAAGTTCGCGGCGGTGTTCGCGCTGGCGCGGCCCAGCGGCCTGGCCTGGAAGCAGGCCGGCGCGCTGGGCGCTTCGCTGCTGCCGCTGTCGGCCACGGCCTGGGTGATGGCGCTGGACTTCGGCGTCGCCCACCCGGCCGTCGGCCCCGCGTTGATGCCCTTCGTGCTGGCCATGCTGGCCTTCATCGAGCTGCCATCGCCGCTGGTGGTGATGTACAGCCTGCGCGCGGTGGGCGAGATCGAGAAGGAGAGTCAATGAGCAACGCCGCACGGCCGCCCGAAGGCGGTGCTCCTCCCTCTCGGAGGGATCCCGCGCAGCGGGAGGGAGCTCCATCATGAGTCTCGAAGCCTTTGCCTCGTCCAAGGCCTTCACCATGGGGGTGGAGCTGGAGCTGCAGATCGTCAACCGCCATGACTACGACCTGACCAACGGCGCCACCGACCTGCTGCGCGTGATGGAGCGCCACCAGCTCGAGGCCGACGTGAAGCCCGAGATCACCAGCAGCATGATCGAGACGTCCACCGGCATCTGCGAGCGCCACCACGACGTGATCACGCAGCTGAGCGACGTGCGCGACGCGCTGGTGGACAGCGCCGGTCAGCTCAACCTGCGGTTGTGCGGTGGCGGCACCCATGCCTTCCAGGACTGGAGCCAGCGCCGCATCGTCGACACGCCGCGCTACCTGCAGGTCTCGCAGCTGTACGGCTACCTGAGCAAGCAGTTCACCGTGTTCGGCCAGCATGTGCACATCGGCTGCCCGTCGCCCGACGACGCGCTGTGGCTGCTGCATGCGCTCAGCCGCTATGTGCCGCACGTCATCGCGCTGTCGGCCTCGTCGCCCTACATCCAGGGCAGCGACACCGGCTATGAGTCGTCGCGGCTGAACACCGTGTCGGCCTTTCCGCTGTCGGGCCGGGCGCCCTTCATGCTGAAGTGGAGCGAGTTCGAGCACTTCTTCAGCAAGATGGAGCACACCGGCGTCGTCAAGTCGATGAAGGACTTCTACTGGGACATCCGGCCCAAGCCCGAGTTCGGCACGATCGAGGTGCGGGTGATGGACGTGCCGCTGACGGTGGAAAAGGCCGCCGCCATCGCGGTGTACCTGCAGTGCGTGGCCCGCTGGCTGCTGACCGAAAGGCCGTTCGAGCCGCTGGACGACGACTACCTGGTCTACAGCTACAACCGCTTCCAGGCCTGCCGCTTCGGGCTGGACGGCGAGGTGGTGGACCCGCGCACCGCCGAGCACAAGCCGCTGCGCCAGTTGATCGCGCAGACCCTGCAGCAGGTGGAGATGCACGCCATCGAGCTGCGCGCCGAAAAAGGCCTGCTGCTGCTGCGCGACCAGCTCACCCGCGACCAGCCCAGCGACGCCGGCTGGCTGCGCGCCACCCAGCAGCGCGAGCAGTACCTGCCCGAGGTGGTGCGCCAGCAGTGCCTGCGCTTTGAAGGGGTCAGGACGCCAGGGCGGTGAGGGCGGCAGAGGGTAGTCTGCATGCGCACAATGAGTACCTGCACGCCTCACTTCTTCCAAAGCCATGCCTCACGCCCGATCACACCAGCCGGCCAAGGTAAGCCTGCCGGCTGACCTGATCGACGAAGCGCGAAGCCTGGGCATCAACCTGTCTCAGGCCGCTGCATCGGGCATAGCCGCCGCCGTCAACCAACATCGCCAGGCGCGTTGGGTGGCTGAAAATCAGGAAGCGCTGCAAAGCTCCAACGCCTTCGTCGAACAGAACGGATTGCCGTTGGACCGTTATCGCCTCTTTTGAGCATGGCCAGGTTCCATGTGTATGCCAACTCAGACGATGCCGGGCTGCTGCTGGATGTGCAGGCCAACCTGCTGTCGGATCTGAATACTCGCGTCGTCGTGCCGCTGCTCCCGCTGGCCCAGGCACCCAAGCCAGCCAGGGTGCTCAATCCCGTGTTCAAGATCGACGGCGTGGAATACTTGATGGCCACTCAGTTCCTGGCTGCCGTGCCGCGCCGCGTGCTCGGCCCTGAGAAGGCTCGCCCCGTGGACCAAGCCGATGTCGTGGTCAGCGCTCTGGATTGCCTTTTCCAGGGCATCTGATCGCTGGCAGCTATATCCCCTGCGCCCGCCGCAGCGTCTTCATGCGGTCCACGCTGTGCAGCGTCACGCGCTGGGGCTCGCCTTCGCGCACGATGTCCAGCTGCACGTCGCGCTCGGGCAGGCCGCCCTGCCACAG
>CAKZXL010000428.1 GCA_937883885.1 uncultured Aquincola sp.
CTCGCGGCTCTCGTAGCTCCCGGCGGTCAATCGATCCACCGGTGCAAAGGCGTGGATGTACTCCTCGTCGATCTTGTGGCCGGGCGGGTAGTAGGCGATCGAGCGATAGCTGCTCGCGGGCTCATCCGGCTGCAGCGGCGTGAAGGCGCCGTTGTGGTCGCTGAGCACCAGCCGGTGCACGCCGTTGCCATGCTCGAAGTGGTGGTTGATGCCCCATTGCTGCATCAGCCGGCACAGGAATTGGTAGTCGGTCTCGTTGTACTGAACGAGGTAGTCGCGCACCGGGTACTGCTCGATGAGCCGCCATTCCACAGGGAAGATGTAGTCGTCCAGCACCGCGCGAAGCACCTGCACCGGCGTCTGGTTCTGGAAGACCTTGCAGTCGGTGCTCAGCGTGGCCAGGTACAGCCAAGGGCGCAGCGTCAGCTCATAGAGCGCATGCCGGCTGTCTTCGCCCAGCAGGCGGGCTTCGGTGATGAGTGCGTTGATCTGGCGCTCGCCTGCGCCTTGGTTCCCAAGAAGGCCTGACCCGTGGCCTTCCAGCTCGATGGCGCAAGAAATCTCCCGCCCCACCATGTCCGGCAAGCTGAAGTTGGCGCCCCGCATCGGGCCGCCAAACTCCGCCAGCTCATCCGGCGTCTGCAGCACCAGCCGGTACTCGAACAAGCCGTTGACCGCCTCTCGGCCGCTCAGCCGCAGCGGCACCAGCGCCGGGCGGCCCCGGTGCAGGGGAATCGCCGGGCTGCTGATCGTCAGCGCGCGGTCGCCGCTGAACAGGCGCGAGACGAGGAGGCTCTCGTTCATGTCGGCCACACAGGTGAGCGTGGAACAAGGCACCGGGCACAAGGGCGCGGGCCGGCCGGACTGCGGGGGACTGCGCGAACCGCGAGGGAATGCCTGATGACCGCTTCAGGCTTGCATCAGCTTCGTTCAGCGGCAGGGCAGGATCAAGGTCAGCGTGTACCTTGACAAAGCCGCCGGGGTACGCCGGCCGCCGTTTGCTCCTCATTCGGCTGTCGCGCGCTCGCCTGAATGGCGCGGCGCGGGCAAATCCTCACCCTCAGGGCCGCGTCGAGACGGCTGTCTTCAGCGTGCGGCTGGGGTGCGCACGTGCGCCAGCATCAGCATGTCGTGGAAGCGGCCGCCCCAGTAAGCGCCGTCCCTTAGCCGGCCTTCCTGCTCAAAGCCGAGCCTGGCCAGCAGCCGCAGCGAGGGCAGGTTCTCGGGATGAACGAGTGCCTCGATGCGGTGCAGGTTCATGTGCTCATGGCCCCAGGCCATCGCCGCCTGCAGGGCTTCCTGCATCAGGCCTTGGCCCTGGTGGTCGGGCAGCAGCTCATAGCCGATGGTGCATTTGCGCCAGCCCGCTTGGCGCGCAAACAGCCCGCAGGTACCGATGAGGCGGGGTTCATGAGTCAGACACAGCCCCCAGCGGATGCCTGGGTGAGCTTGTCGACGGTAACCAGCGAAAACCTCCACCAGCCGCCGGGCGCCAGCCAAGTCCGTCGGCGGGTCGCTGCCGAACCAGCGCATGGCCTCGGCGTTGCCATGCAGGCGCAGCGGGTCGGGCGCGTCGGCGTCGGTGATTTCGCGCAGTTGCAGGCGGGCGGTGGACAAGGATGGAAAAGACATTGCGTGGGGCTCTGCGTCAAACATCATGCCCCATCGGGTCCAGGCTGATGAACACCCCGGCACCGCGCTGGCCGGCGGCGGCGGTCATCGACAGGAAGTGCTTGAGGGAGCGCACCGAGGCATCGTCCTGCGGCATGCAGGCCATGCCGGCATCGACCCGAGCCTGCTGATGGTCGTCGAGGTAGCCCAGCGCGCTGGCCAGCAGCCGGGCCTGTGACGGCAGCAGGCTGCCGGCGTGCAGGGCCACCTGCAGCAGCTGGCTCGAGCTCACCGTGGTGTGGCTGCTGAACCAGGGCCCCCAGCGCCGCTGCACCGGGCGGCGCAGCTCGTAATGGCGATGGAGCGCGCGCAGCCGGTCCACCGTCAGGCCATCGGCCTGCGCCTGCTGCAGGCCGGCCAGCAGCAGGCGGGCGGCCGGCTCGTCCATGTCGTCGGGCAGGCGCTGCAGCAGCCAGCGCTCGGCCGCAGCGGAGATGGGGTGGCGGATGACGCCGGCACAGCCCATGTCGCGCAGCCCCAGGTGGAAGGGGCAGCGCCGGCAGCCCTGCGCGAGCTCGGCCCGCAGGCCTTGCTGCGGCTCGGCGGCGGGCGGGGGTGCCAGGCGCAGCTCCAGCAGCCGGCCATCGCCCAGTCGCTGGCGGGCAGGGCAGGGCAGCGATGCGCAGAAGTGGACGACCATGGCGCCTCCGACGGTGTGAACTGCCGGGGGCGTCGCAACTGCACGCGTCAACGAAGCCGCCCTGTTCGCCTGGACGGTGGCGTTGGCCTGCTTTTACCCAGGGGCGGCAGGCGCCGGTTTGCGCTGGATCAAGGTCGGGCGGCGCGCGCCAGCTCGTTCGATCGCGCCGCCATCAGACTCAAGCCCACCCAGTCGATCAGCACATGCAGCACCACGGCCACGAGCAGGCCCAGGTGCAGGTAGACCAGCCCCAGCGCCAAGCCGGCCAGCAGCGTCTGCGCGAGGTACAGACTGCGCAGACCCCAACCGGGGCCGGCCAGCAACGCGGTGCGCGCATGGGCCAGCGCGAACAGTGCCGATGAGCCCAGCAGCCCCACGGCCGGCAGCAGTGCGGCGCGGAACAGCAGCTCCTCGCCAATGCCGGCCAGCAGCGCGACGGCCAATGGACGGTAGCCCGACAGGTCGAGGCCCTGCATCGATGACGGCACGGGCACCCGCTGCCGCCAGCGCGGACTGCGGCGCACGATCAGGATGAGCAGCCAGGCGGCAGCCGTGGCCGCCGCAGCCAGGGCCAGCTGCGCGGGCAGTGTCCATCCGGTGCGGATGTCGGTCAGCCAGTCGTCAGGGTGGCGCCAGGCCATCACCGCCAGAGCCAAGGCGCAGAAGAGCGCACAGGTGGCGGCCTGCCGGCCCAGGCGCAGCGTGGGCGCAGGTGCCACGCGGCTCAGTCTGGCGCCTTGCACACGGCTTCGATGGCGTGGCCGGCCGGGTCGATGACGAAGGCCGCGTAGTAGCTGGCGTCGTAGAAGCGGCCGGCCTGCGCCAGGTCGGCCACGCCGAAAGAGATATGGTGAAGCGGGTGCATGGGCGCAGTATCTGCCGCCCGACCTGCGCTGGCTCTGCCTGCGCCGTCAGGCCGTCGCCGCCGCGCTGAACCGCCACACGCCATCATCGCCCCGTTGCCGGTGCAGCTGCCCGCCATGCCACAGCATGTTCAGGTGGGCCAGCGACTCGGCCATCGCGAAGGTGGTCTGGTGGGCGTCCAGCTCGCGGCGGAACAGCACCGGCAGCATGTCGGCGGCGCTGCCGGGGCGCTGGCGCAGGGCCTGCATCAACTCGGCCAGTCGCTCGTCATGGTGGCGTTGTAGCTGTTGCACCCGCGTGTGCAGGCCGCGGAAGGGCCGGCCGTGCGAAGGCAGCACCAGCGTGTCGGCCGGCAGCTCGGCGGCGGTGCGGGCGATGGAGTCCAGGTACAGCGGCAGCGGGTTGCCTTCAGGCTCGCTGCTGTGCACGCCCACGTTGGTGCTGATGCGCGGCAGCACCATGTCGCCCGCGATCAGCAGGCCGGCCGCTTGGTCGTGCAGCGAGATGTGCTCGGGCGCATGGCCGTAGCCGGCGATGCAGCGCCATGGCCGGCCGTTGATCTGCAGCACCATGCCGTCCAGCAGCCGCCGGTAGCTGGCGGGCAGGGCCGGCACCAGTTGCGCAAAATAGTCGCTGCGGTGGCGGATCAACTCCAGCGTCTCGCCGTCCGCCAGCCCATGCGCGGCCAGGAAGTCGGCGTTCTCGTCGCCGCCCTGGCCGGTGGCATTGCGCGCCAGCTGGGCCACGCCGAAGTCGGTCGCGCTGATCCACATCCGGCAGTGCCAGCGCTCGGTCAGCCAGTGGGCCAGGCCGATGTGGTCGGGGTGCATGTGGGTGACGATCACGCGCAGCACCGGCAGGCCTTGCAGCGCGGTGGCAAACACCTGCTCCCACGCCGCACGGGTGCCGGGGCTGTCGATGCCGCAATCGACGATGGTCCAGCCCTCGCGCCCCTCCTGCCGGTCGCGCAGCAGCCACAGGTTGATGTGGTCCAGCGCAAACGGCAGGGGCATGCGCAGCCACAGCACGCCGGGCGCCACTTCCAGCGTGCCGCCGGAGGCGGGCAAGGTGTCGCCCAGGGGATAGACAAGCTGCTGTTCGTCGGCGTTTGCCATGGTGATGGTGCGGGCCCGGCCGCAGTACATTACGTTTA
>CAKZXL010000429.1 GCA_937883885.1 uncultured Aquincola sp.
CGCGCCCGCCGCGCCGGCTTGTTGGCCGTCTTGCGCAGGCTGGACTCGACGTGGCGCAAGGCCTTGTCGAGGTCGAAGCCGGGCCGCGCAGGCGGCTGGGCGGCGCGTTGCGGTTGGGGCTGGCGGTTGCCGCCGGCCGGTGGGGGCGCCGCCGGGCGTGGGTTGGCCGGTTGGGCCTGCGCGCCGCGCTTGGCCGCAGGGGCGGACTTTGCGGGGGCGGGCTGGCGCGGTGGCAGCGCCGGGCTGGCGGACTTCGCGGGCGGCAGGGGCGCTGCCGACGGAGCTCGGGGCGCCGGCTTTGCTGTAGGCGCTGGCGATGCGGCCGGCTGCGGCGTTGCTGGGGCTGCCGCGCGTGACCGCGGTGCATCCGGTGTGAGGAGTTCGGCCGGCTGCGGGGCGGTGCTTGGGGGCTCGGCGGCTTGTGCGGCGGGTGCGTTCGCAGCCCGGGTCGCTTTCTTGGCCGCGGTGCGCGCAGGGGCCTTCTTGGCGGCGCGGGCTTTCTTGGCCGGCACCGCGGTCGCCGCTTCGGCCTCCACCGGCTCTGCAGGGGTCGCTTCGGCCGCCTCGCTGGCCGGTGCAGCGGTGGCCTTTTTGGCAGCCGTGCGTCGGGTGCGCTTGGCGGCTGGCGCGGGCTTGGCTGCTTCGTCGGCGTCGGCGGGGGCCGCGGCCGGGCTGGCCGCGGAAGGCGCCGCGTCTTCGGCACGCGGGGCTTCGGCCTGGGCCGTCGCCGGCTCGGCCGCCGGGGAGCGGCGGCGGCTGCGCTTGGCGGGCACGGCCGGGGCGGTGGCTTCGTCGGCAGGCGGGGCATCAGTGCTGAGCGGCTGTGCCGCAGCGTCCGCCGGCAAGCTGGCCTCGTCAGCGCCCATGGCCGGCACGGCAGCCGCGCGGCTGGCCCGCTTGCGCGCCGGGCGCTTGGCCGGGGCGGCGGCGGGCTCGTTCGTCGGCTGTTCGGCCAGCGCCGGCGCTGGCGGTGCGGGCTCGGCTTCCACGGCCGCAGCGGCCAGTGGCGCCGAGGTCTCGGCCGCCGCGGCCACAGCGCCCTGCTCGACCGCCCCGCGCCCGGCGCCACGGCCGCGCCGGCTTTTGCGCGAAGGCGCGTTGCCGTCCGCCGGCGGGGCGGCTACCGGCGCCTCTATGGCGGGCGCCTCCAAGGCCATCGTCTGGGTGCGGGTGGCCGCCTCGGCCGCCAGCGGCCGGGCGGCGTCACCGCGGCCACGCCGGCGCCTGCTGCTGGTCGACGAGCGCGCAGCGTCGTCGCGGGACGGGCCGCTGGCGGGCGCCAGTTCCGCCTGGGCGCCGCGTGCACCACCTGCCGGCACGGCGGCAGCAGGCGCCGGCGTTCGCGGCCCCGGGCCGCGCTGGCCCGGGCGGCCGGCAGTGGATGCTTCCAGCGCCTGGCGGGCGCTGGCGATCCGCGCCTGGCCCGACCGACCGGCGCCACCGCGCGCAGGCGCCTGGCGGCCGCCGGCTGCGCGGCCCGCGCCACCCCGGGCACCACCGCGCGCACTCACGCGGCCGTTGGCACCGCGGCTGAAACCCACCAGCGTGGCCGAAAAGCCCAGGTCGACCGCATGCTCCAGCATCGGGCCGTAGCCCTGGTCGTTGGACAGCACCACGAAGCGAGCCGCCGGATTGCGCGAGGCGATGTAGCCCATGTAGAAGGACAGGTGGAAGTCCAGCGCGTTCTTGCCCGCGCGCGAGATGGGCACGCAGGTCACGCGGTCGCCGAAGGCGGTCTGGTCCTTGTCCACGTTGCGCTGGCTGGGGCCGTGGAACAGCCACACGTCCGTCACGTCGGACACCAGGGCGCGGATCTCGGCGTCCTTGGGCTGCACGTTCTCCCAGTCCACCAGCACGTGGGTCTGCGGCAGCGCGGTGTCTTTCGGGCCCACCGGCACGCCGGGCTTGACGGGCGGGTGCTTGCGCGCGTTTTTCACCAGCTTGCGGCCCACCGCGCGCTTCAAGTCCACCGCGGTGTGGTCGGCCACCTGCAGCAGGTACAGCAGCACGTCGGCCACTTCGTCGGAGATGCGCTCCTGCGTCACATGGTCGTGATGCGCCGCCTGCGACTGCTCGGGCGTCATCCACTGGAAGATCTCGGCCAGCTCGGCGGCCTCGATCATCAGCGCCATCGCCAGGTTCTTGGGCGTGTGAAAGGGCTGCCAGTCACGCTCGGCAGCGAACTCGCGCAGGGTTTGTTGCAGCGCGGACAGGTCCAATCAGGGCTCCTCGGTAGGTGTCTCCGGGGCGAAGTATCGACGCTCATGGGGTGCTTCAGTCCCGCCGGGCCGCCCCAAGGGACTGAACGGCCCCCGCGGGGGGTAGCGAGCGCAGCGAGCTTGGGGGCGCCATGAAAAAAAATGGCCCGCACTTGGCGGGCCGAACATGCTGAGAGAAACGCGCCGATCAGTCCTGGGGACGGCGGCGGCGGGCGATGGTGAACACCGCGGCCAGGCCGGCCAGCATCAGCGCATAGGTCTCGGGTTCCGGCACCGGCGCGGTGACGTTGCTGATCAGCGAAACCTTGTCAAGCGAGCCGCCGTAGCGGTCGCTCTTGCCCGCCGCCCAGAACGACAGCGTGGTGGAGGAGCCCTTGCTGCCGACGACGTCGAAGCTGTAGGTGGTCCACTGGTTGTCGTGGGTGTTGTTGGTGGCGCTCAGCAGCATCACCGGCTTCAGGCCCCACATCACCAGGATGTCGTTGGTATTGCTGCGCATACCGGCAGTGTCGGGGCGGGCAGAGTAGGCAAAGCTCAGGGTGTAGTGCTCGCCCTGGGTGGTGGCAATGGTCTGGGCGATGAAGCTGTTGCCGGTGGTGTCCAGCTCGATGAAGTTGTTGCCGTCGAAGGCGCTGCCGGCCACGTTGTCACGCACTTCCACGCCGCGAGGGCCGGTGGTCCAGCCATCGATGTGGCGGTAGATGTTCCAGCTGCCACTGGGTTGCAGCGTGGACTCGAAGCTGCCGTTGTTCACCAGGTTGGTGGCGGCCTGCGCGCCGGTGGCGGCAGTCAGGGCAAGGGTGGCAGCAAGGGCGACGGCTTTGAACATGAGTTACTCCGAACAGCGAAGGACGCCAGTATCAAAACGTATCCCCCTCAAGGGTTCCCCCTGAACCAATGGCCGCCGGCCCTGCACCGCACCCGCTGCCAACTAGTGCGCAGCCCCTGCCAAAAGGCGTGTGAACTATCACCGGATGACTTGGCTAGACAAGTGGCCGTGCCGCCACGCCACCTCACCGGGCCACCCAGGCGATACTGGCCCTTCCGAGGTGTTGACAGGAGTGCTGCGATGAAACTGCGTGCCGGTTGCGACATCACCGTGGAGGCGCCTGCGCCCTGCCCCAGCATCGGCATGCTGCGCCCGCGCAGCGGCGAAGCGCAGTGGCTGGCGCAGGAGAGCTACCTGTTCGAGCCGCACCTCGCCTCGGTGGAATACGCCGACGGCTTCGGCAACCTGTGCCAGCGCTTCGTGGTGCCGGCGGGCCGGCTGCGCATCCGCGTGGAATCGGTGGTGCACACCCAGGCCGAGATCGCGGTGGACGAAGCCGCCGGCCCCACCCCGGTGGCCGAGCTGCCGCACGACGCGCTGCAGTTCCTGCTGCCCAGCCGCTACTGCCCGGCCGACAAGATGGAGGACCAGGCCCGGCAGGTGGTGGCCGGGGCGCTGCCCGGCTACCCGCAGGTGGCCGCCATCACGCAGTGGATCCGCGAGCACATCGAATACCGCTATGGCGTCAGCGATGCCAGCACCGATGCCCAAGGCACGCTGGCCGATGGCGCGGGCGTGTGCCGCGACTTCGCGCACATCGGCATCAGCCTGTGCCGGGCGCTGCAGATCCCGGCGCGCATGGTGGTGGGCTACCTGCACCAGCTCGACCCGATGGACCTGCATGCCTGGTTCGAGGCCTTCGTGGGCGGCCGCTGGTACACCTTCGACGCCACGCAGGCCGGACCGCGCGGCGGCCGCATCGTGCTGGCCTATGGGCGCGACGCGGCCGACGTGGCCTTCATCTCCAACTACGGCGCGCTGGAAACGGTGGAGATGCAGGTGTGGGTGGAAGAGCTGCCGGAGCCTTGAGGCTCAGCGCTGGCGCTCGCCGTCGCGCATCGACTCGACCGACGCGTTGCGAAAGCGCACGATGCCCAGGAACTGGCCTTCGCCGCGGTCGTAGGTCCACTCTTCCATCGGCACGCACTGCGGCGTGATCAGCGGCTGCAGCACCTGGCCGGGCACCACCGGCTGCGCCCACAGAAACAGCTCGCGGCTGACGCACACGGCCTCTCGCCAGGCCGGCTCGCCGCACTTGCGCACCACCGACAGCTTGCTGTCGCCGATGTTCACCAGCTGGCCGTTGCAGCGCAGCGATTGCGCTGCGGCCGGCGCGTGCACGGCAGCCGCCAGCAGGCCAGCCAGCAAGGCAAAGGCGCGACGCATGCCCCGCATCACTCAACCTTCAAGCCCTGCAGCTCGGGCGGGGCCGGCGGAAAGCGCAGCCCCATCGATTGCAGCCGGGCCTGCAGCACCGTGGCGATGACCAGGTTGCGCTGGGTCTTGGAATCGGACGGCACCACCAGCCACGGCGCCCACGGCGTGCCGGTGGCGCTGATCGCCGCGGCATAGGCCTTCTGGTAGGCCGCCCACTGCTTGCGCGCCTCCAGGTCGGCGGGGTCGAACTTCCAGCGCTTGGTCGGGTCGTCCAGCCGGGCCTGCAGCCGCTCGCGCTGTTCGTCCTTGCTGATGTGCAGCATGAACTTGCAGATCACGGTGCCGGTTTCCACCAGCGCGCGCTCGAAGTCGTTGATGCGAGCGTAGCGCTGCTGCGTCTCTTCGTCGGAGATGCTGCCGTTGACCACCGGCACCAGCACGTCTTCATAGTGGCTGCGGTTGAACACCACGATCTCGCCCTTGGCCGGCAAGGCCTTGTGGATGCGCCACAGCGGGTCGTGCGCACGCTCTTCGGCACTTGGCGCCTTCCAGGCCACGGTGCGCACGCCCAGCGGGCTCATGCGGCCGAACACGCCGCGCAGCGTGCCGTCCTTGCCGCTGGTGTCGGTGCCTTGCAGCACCACCAGCATCGCAAAGCGCTTGTCGGCGTAGAACAGGTTCTGCAGCTCGTCCAGCTGCACCGCCAGCGCTTCCACCTGCAGCTTGTCCTGGGCCTTGTCGCCACTGCCCAGGCGCTTGTCGGCCGCATCCACCGCCGACAGGTCGAAGGGCTTGTCGGCATCGGCATGCGTGAGGTCGGCAAACACCGAAGGTATGCCGCTGGATTGCTCGTTCGATTGCTTGGCCATGCGGCCGAGTATGCCGACGACCACCGCCGCCTGCGACGCCGGGGTCATACCAGCTATGCGCCGCAGCGGCTGGGCAGGCGGGTGACGCGCTCGCAGAATCGCCTGCAAAAACCACGGAGACGATGACGATGAACCCCCTGCGCCGAAGCGCCAGCGGCCTGCTGCTGGCCACCCTGATGAGCCCCCTGGTGGCGCAGGCCGCCGGCTTTCCCGACAAGGCGCTGCGGCTGATCGTGCCGTTTCCGGCCGGCGGCGCCGCCGACCTGATGGCCCGCGGCATGGCCCAACAACTGGGCGAGGTGCTGGGCCAGCAGGTGATCGTCGACAACCGCGGCGGTGCCGGTGGCGCCCCCGCGGCCGAAGCCGCAGCCAAGGCGCCCGCCGACGGCTACACCCTGTTTTTCGCGACCATGGGCACGCAGGCCATCAACCCGGCGCTGTACCCCAGGCTGCGCTACGACCCGATCAAAGACTTCGCGCCGATCAGCCTGACCCACATCACGCCGCGGGTGCTGGTGGTGGGCCCTTCGGTGCCGGCGCGCAACGTGGCCGAGCTGATCGCGCTGGCCAAGGCCAGGCCCGGGGCGCTGAGCTACGGCTCGGCCGGCAATGGCAGCTCCAGCCACCTGTCGGGCGCGCTGTTCGAATCGCTGGCCGGGGTGGACCTGCTGCACGTGCCCTACAAGGGCAGCGCGCCGCTGCTCACCGACGTGCTGGCCGGCCGGGTGGACATGACCTTCGACTCCTACACCGTGTACGAAGAGCACTTGCGCAGCGGCAAGGTCAAGGCGCTGGGTGTCACCTCGCTCAAGCGCATGGAGGCGCTGCCCCAGGTGCCCACGCTGGCCGAAGCGGGCCTGAAGGGCTACGACGTGTCCAACTGGCTGGGCGTCTTGGCGCCGGCCGGCACACCGCCCGAGGTGCTGTCCACGCTGCACCGTGCGCTGGGCAAGGCCATGGCCCACCCGCCGCTGCGGCAGCAGCTGGTCAAGCTGGGCATCCAGCCCACCTTCGGCACACCCGCCGAATTCAAGGCGCTGATGCAGGCCGAACTGCCGAAATGGGCCGAGATCGTCAAGCGCTCGGGCGCCACCAACGAATGAGCGACGCAGCATCACGACGCCTGCTGCTGCCCACCCCCGACGGCGCCATGCTGGACGTGTGCGTGGACGGCGCGGCGCGCCAGCCCGCCCTGGTGCTGCTGCCTTCTTCGCTGCGCGATTCGCTGGACTGCGACGACATGGCGCAGCGGCTGGCCGCCGCCGGCTGGCAGGTGCTGCGGCCGCAACCCCGTGGCATGGCCGGCAGCCGCGGGCCGATGGAGGGCTTGAGCCTGCA
>CAKZXL010000430.1 GCA_937883885.1 uncultured Aquincola sp.
CGCTGGCGCGGTCCACACCCTGGGCGATGTCCGGGCTCTGCTTGTCGTAGGCCACCAGCACGGCGCAGCCCTTGTAGTCGATGCCGTACTCGGTGTTGTCGTAGCCGATGCGCTTGATGGTGTCGCGCGCGACCTGGATGTAGTCGACGTTGGCCTGGGTGGTGATCTCGCCGGCCAGCACCACCAGACCGGTGTTGGTCAGGGTTTCGGCCGCCACGCGGGACAGCGGGTCCTGCGCGAAGATGGCGTCGAGGATGGCGTCGGAGATCTGGTCCGCGACCTTGTCGGGATGGCCTTCGGAAACGGATTCCGAGGTGAAGAGGAAGTCATTCGCCACTTGCTTAAACTCCGAGAGTTGGTTGGTTCCTGCGCGTTGCCGGCCAGGAAACTCTGGAGAGCGGCGAACGCTTTAGCAGCATTTGTTGAGCCCCCGGCCTGTTGAACCGTGAACCCGGCGCCCGGCGTTGAAGGCCCTGGCGCATCGCCCCGCAAGTTGTTCAATAACTCGGCGATGGGGCAATTATAGGAACCATGCTTTCTTTCATTCGCTGGATATCAGGCCTGCCGCTGCGCCTTTTGCAGGCTTTGGGCGCGCTGCTGGGCTGGCTGGCCTGGCTGGGCTCGTCGTCCTACCGCGCGCTGTGCCGCGAGAACGCGCAGCTGGCCGGCCTCACGCCCGCGCAGCAACGGGCCGCCATCGGCCAGGCCGGCCGTCTGGTGGGCGAGCTGCCCTGGCTGTGGCTGGGTCGGGCCGCCCGGCCCATCGGCCGCTGGTGCCAATGGCAGGGTGCCGAGTTGATCGAGCAGCACCTGCAGTCGGGCCAGGGCCTGGTGCTGCTGACGCCGCACATGGGCAGCTTCGAGGTGTGCGCCCAGGCCTACGCCGAGCGCTTTGGCGACCGCAAGCCGGTGACGGTGCTGTACCGCCCGGCGCGCCAGCCCTGGCTGCGCGAGCTGGAAGAAACCGCCCGCGACCGGCCGGGCCTGGCCACCGCGCCGGCCACGCTGGCCGGTGTGCGGCAGATGATCCGCGCGCTGCGCAAGGGCGGGGCCGTGGGCCTGCTGCCCGACCAGGTGCCGCCCGAAGGCATGGGCGTGTGGGCGCCGTTCTTCGGCAAGCCCGCCTACACCATGACGCTGGCCACCCGGCTGGTGCTGCAGACCGGCGCGCCGCTGCTGCTGATGTGGGCCGAGCGCCGGCCTGCCGGCCGCGGCTGGGTGCTGCATGTGAGCGCACCGACCGAGCCCATGCCCACCGAAGCCGCCGACGATGAAGCGCTGCAACTGGCCTGCGCCAGCTTCGTCAACCGCGAGATGGAGCGGCTGATCCGCCAGTGCCCCCCGCAGTACCTGTGGGGTTATCAACGCTACCGCACGCCGCGCGACACGCTGGCCACCTGACCCCGATGAAACAGCTCCCTGCCCGAGCCTTGCTGGCCCTGCTGTGGCTGCTGCACTGGCTGCCGCTGGGGCTGCAGGCCTTCATCGGCCGGCAGTTCGGCCGCCTGCTGCATGCGTTGGCCCAACCGCGCCGGCGCATCGCGCGCCGCAACGTGGCGCTGTGCTTTCCCGAGAAGTCCGAGGCCGAGCGCCATGCGCTGGTGCGCGAGCATTTCCAGTGGCTGGGCCGCAGCCTGCTGGAGCGGGGCCTGCTGTGGTACGCCTCGCCCGAACGGCTGCGCCGCCTGATCCACGTGGAAGGCGAGGTGCAGCTGGCCGAGACCAGCGAGCGCCCGGTGATGTGGCTGGTGCCGCACTTCATGGGCCTGGACGTGGCCGGCTCAGCCACCCAGCTGTACCAGAAGCAGCTGGTGGGCAGCATCTACCAGGCGCAAAGCAACCCGGTGTTCGATGCCGCGATGCGCCGCGGCCGCGTGCGCTTTGGCCAGGGCGACATCTTCTCGCGCAAGGAAGGCCTGCTGCCGCTGATGCGCGCTATCCGCCAGCGCGGCTTTGCCTTCTTCAACCTGCCGGACATGGACTTCGGCCGCCGCGAAGCGGCCTTCGTGCCCTTTTTCGGCGTGCCGGCCGCCACCCTGCTGGCGCCTTCCAAGCTGGCGCGGGCGCTGAAGATGGAAGTGCAGCCGGTGGTGGCCGAGATGCTGCCCGGCGGCCAGGGCTACCGCGTGCGCTTTTTGCCGCCGTGGACCGACTTTCCCACCGATGACCCGGTGGCCGACGTTACCCGCATGAACCGCTGGATCGAAGCCGAAGTGCGGCGCAACCCGGCGCAATACCTGTGGGTGCACAAGCGCTTCAAGACCCGCCCCGAGGGCGAGCGCGGCTTGTATTGAAGCCCGCCGGATAATCGCCCGATGCGACTCAAGTTCACCAAGATGCAGGGCGCGGGCAATGACTTCGTGGTGCTGGACGCCACGCAGGCGCCGCTGGACCTGCAGCCCGAGACCGCCCGCCGCCTGGGCGACCGCCGCTTCGGCGTGGGCGCCGACCAGATCCTGGTGGTGGAACGCAGCCGCACGCCCGGCATCGACTTCCGCTACCGCATCTTCAACAACACCGGCGACGAGGTGGAGCACTGCGGCAACGGCGCGCGCTGCTTCGTGCGCTACGTGCATGAACATGGCCTGACCGACCGCGCCAGCATCAAGGTGGAGACCATGAACCGCGTGCTGGAGCTGCACCTGCAGCCCGACGGCCGCGTGAGCGTGGACATGGGCGAGCCGGTGTTCGACCTGCTGCAGCTGCCGTTCGACAGCACCGGCCTGACGCCGCGGGCCGAAGGCCATGGCCAGCTGTGGCCGGTGGAGGTGCAGGGCCATGCGGTGGAGCTGCACATGGTGTCCATGGGCAACCCGCATGCGGTGCAGCGCGTGGCCGATGTGGACAGCGCACCGGTGCTCACCCAGGGCCCGCTGATCGAGCACCATCTGCGCTTTCCGGCGCGTGTGAACGCCGGCTTCATGCAGGTGGTGGACCGTGGCCGCATCCGGCTGCGCGTGTACGAGCGCAGCGCCGGCGAAACGCTGGCCTGCGGCACCGGCGCCTGCGCCGCCGTGGTCTCGGGCATCCTGCTGGGCTGGCTGGACGGGCGCGTGGACGTGGAAGCGCGCGGCGGCAGCCTCACCATCGAGTGGGCCGGCCCCGGCCACCCGGTGCTGATGACCGGCCCCGCGCAGACTGTTTTCGAAGGGGAAATCGAACTGTGAGCAACGCACTGGGCACGTCCGGCATCACCGAGACCGACATCGCCAACTACCTGGCCAACACGCCCGGCTTCTTCGAGCGCAATGCCGAGCTGCTGGCCAGCATCCAGCTCACCAGCCCGCACGGCCAGCGCGCCGTCTCGCTGCAGGAGCGGCAGATGGAAATGCTGCGCGACCGCATCAAGGGCCTGGAGCACAAGATCGTCGAGATGATCCGCAACGGCCAGGACAACGTGGCCATCGCCGACCGGCTGCACCGCTGGACCCGCGCGCTGATGGACACCGCCGATCCGGCCGACCTGCCCGCCGTGCTGGTGCAGCAGCTCAAGCACCAGTTTCTGATTCCGCAGGCCGGCGTGCGGGTCTGGGGCGTGGCCGATGCGTACGCCGACCAGCCGTTTGCACAGGGCGTGAGCGACGACGCCCGCAGCTTTGCCAACAGCCTGACGCTGCCTTACTGCGGCGTGAACTCCGGCTTCGAGCCGGTGCGCTGGCTGGACGACCCCAGCACCGTGATGTCGATCGCGCTCATTCCGCTGCGCCGTGGCGACACCGCCTTCGGCCTGGTGGTGCTGGGCTCGCCCGACCCCACGCGCTACAGCGCCGACATGGGCACCGAGTTCCTGATCCGCATCAGCGAACTGGCCGGCGGCGCGCTGTCGCGCCTGCTGCCGCCCGCCGCCTGATGACCGCTGCGGCCGAGCCTGCCACCGAGCCGCAGGCTGCGTTGCCTGACGAGCTGCAGGCCTGGCTGCAGCACCTGCAGGTGGAGCGGCGCCTGGCGCCGCGCACCCTCACGCTCTACACCGAGGCGCTGCGCCGCCTGGTGCGCGCCGCGCAGGCCCACGCGGTGCCGCTGCTGCAGGTGCAAAGCCACCATGTGCGCCGCTGGGCAGCGCAACTGCATGGCCAGGGCCTGGCGCCGCGCAGCATCGCCATCGTGCTGGCGGCCTGGCGCGGGCTGTACCGCTGGTGGGGCGACAACCGCAAGATCAGCAGCAACCCGGTGGAAGGCGTGCGGGCGCCCAAGGCCGGCCGGCCGCTGCCCAAGGCCTTGTCGGTGGACCATGCGGTGGCGCTGGCCGAGCATGAGCCCACCACCCCAGACCCGGCAATGCGCGCCCGCGACCATTGCATCGTCGAGCTGCTGTACGGCTGCGGCCTGCGCGTGGGCGAGCTGGTGGCGCTGGACGTGGCCGGCAGCGCTGAGGCGGTGGGCTGGATCGACCGCGAGCCGGGCGGCGAGGCCACTGCCCATGTGCTGGGCAAGGGCAGCAAGCGGCGCAGCGTGCCGGTGGGCAGCGCGGCCCGCCAGGCGCTGGACGACTGGCTGGCCGTGCGCGGCCAGCTGGCCAAGGCCGGCGAGCCGGC
>CAKZXL010000431.1 GCA_937883885.1 uncultured Aquincola sp.
ACGGCTACTTCGTGGCCGACCTGCAGGACCACAATGCCGACAAGCCGGTGTTCAACAAGGTCACCGGCCTGAAGGACACCTGGGCGAAGTGATCACCCAGGCCGGCGGCTGATCAGGCGTCGGGCCGGTTGTCGGCGTCGATGTCCGGGTCGGTGGGGTCGGCGCTGTCGTCGGCGGCCAGCGCCTCGAGCTCTTCGTCGGCGTCCAGCGACACCGCGTCGTCCAGCGCGTCGGTGCCGCCCAGGGTCTCGATGTGGTCGGTGCCGATGTCGGCGCCGGCCGCGTCTTCGCCCGGGATGGCCGAGCCCCGCTCACCGGTGCCGCCTGAATCGCTGTCGCTGCCTTGCACCGCCGGCGTGGCGTGCATGAAATCGCCGTCGTCCGACTCGGTGGCGGCCAGGCGTTCGCCCTGGATGTCGCTGCCCGAGTCAGAGCTGTCGCTGGGGCCGAGTGCGTCGGCGTCGCGGCCCTCGGCCTGCGAAGGGGCCGGCGTGCCGCCAAGAATGCTGCTGGTGCCCATGGGCTGTCTCCTTGGCTGGTGAAAGAACCCCCAGCGTAGGCAGCCCGCACCGCCGCCAGTAGCGGCGCGCGGCCCGCGCCGCTGTCAGCCGGCGCCGACTTCCTCGGCGTCTTCCGCCTCTTCACCCAGGAAGCCGCCGCTCTGGTGCGCCCACAGCCGCGCATACAGCCCGCCGTGGGCCAGCAGGCTGCGGTGGTCGCCCTGCTCGACGATGCGGCCCTTGTCCAGCACGATCAGCCGGTCCATCGCCGCGATGGTGGACAGCCGGTGCGCGATGGCCACCACCGTCTTGCCCTCCATCAGCTTGTACAGGCTTTGCTGGATGGCCGCTTCCACCTCGGAATCGAGCGCGCTGGTGGCTTCGTCCAGCAGCAGGATGGGCGCGTCCTTCAGCATCACCCGGGCGATGGCGATGCGCTGGCGCTGCCCGCCCGACAGCTTGACGCCGCGCTCGCCCACATGGGCCTCGTAGCCGCTGCGGCCCTTGGGGTCGGTCAGGCCCTGGATGAACTCATGCGCCTCAGCCCGCTGGGCAGCCGACACCATGGCCGCGTCGTCGGCGTCGGGCCGGCCATACAGGATGTTGTCGCGCACCGAGCGGTGCAGCAGCGCCGTGTCCTGCGTGACCATGCCCACCTGCGCGCGCAGGCTGTCCTGCGTGGTGTGGGCGATGTCCTGGCCGTCGACGAGGATGCGGCCGCCTTCTACGTCGTACAGCCGCAGCAGCAGGTTGACGATGGTGCTCTTGCCCGCCCCCGAGCGGCCCACCAGCCCCACCTTTTCGCCGGGACGGATGTGCAGGCTGAGGTCGTCGATCACACGTTTGTCACCGCCGTAACCGAAGCTCACATGCTCGAAGCGCACGTCGCCCTGCGCCACCTGCAGCGGCCGCGCGCCGGGCGCATCCAGCACCGCGCGTGGGCGGCCCAGGGTGTTGATGCCGTCGCGCACGGTGCCGATGTGTTCGAACAGCGAAGCCATTTCCCACATCACCCAATGCGAGATGCCGTTCAAGCGCAAGGCCATCGCGGTGGCCGCCGCCAGCGCGCCCACGGTGGCGTGGCCCTGGGTCCACAGCCACAGCGCGGTACCGGCGGTGGCCGCGATCAGCAGCATGCTCAAGGCGTGGTTGACGATCTCGAAGCCCGTCACCAGCCGCATCTGGCCGTGCACCGTGACCATGAACTCGCGCATCGCCGAGCGGGCATAACCCGCCTCGCGCTGGCTGTGCGAAAACAGCTTGACGGTGGCGATGTTGGTGTACGCATCGGTGATGCGGCCGGTCATCAGCGAGCGGGCGTCGGCCTGCGCCTGCGACACCTTGGCCAGCCGCGGCACGAAGTACCACACCGCCCCGGCGTACAGCGCCACCCAGGCGGCAAAGGGCAGCATCAGCCAGCCGCTGAAACTGCCCAGCGTGGCCAGGATGGTGACGAAGTAGATGATCACGAACACCATCAGCTCGCACAGGATCATCCAGGTGTCGCGCACGGCCAGCGCGGTCTGCATCACCTTGGTGGCGATGCGGCCGGCGAACTCGTCCTGGTAGAAGTGCATGCTCTGCCCGAGCATCAGCCGGTGGAAGTTCCAGCGCAGCAGCATCGGAAAGTTGCCCGCCATGCTCTGGTGCTTGAGCGCCGACTGCAGGCCCACCAGCAGCACGCTGGCCGCCATCACCGCCGCCAGCAGCGCCAGCAGGTGGCCCTGCTCGGCCCACAGCCGGTGGGGCGCGGTGCCCGACAGCCAGTCCACCACGCCGCCCAGCATGGCGAACAGGCCTGCCTCGAAGGCGCCGATGAGCCCGCTGGCCAGCGTCATCAGCAGCAGCCAGGGGCGGATGCCTTCGGTGCATGCCCAAAGGAACGCGAAAAAACGCCGCGGGGGCAGCGTGGGCTCGGCCTCCGGGTACGGATGGACGAGCTTCTCGAAAAATTGCAGCAAGCGGGGCGCTCCTGGGTGCGGCGGGGCCCTGGGCGGGCCGGCGGCAGGTTGGCAAGGCGCGGTTGCGGCCAAAGGGCCGGAAAGCGACAGGCCTGCACTTTATCCGCGTCGCCCCGCGCCGAAGATGACGGGGCGATTTCGGCCCGTGGCCGCGGGCAATCCCCCGCAAGACTGTCCGCCGCCGCGACGAATTCACGTTTCTTCAGGCTTGAATGCCAACTTTGTCGCGGTTGGCAACGCTGGCCTAGGGGGTGGGGGATCACTCCGCCGCTGACCGCGTGAATCACAATTGCACACATAAGCAAGGGAGTGTTGGCATGATGAATTGGCTGGCCGTGATGCTGTCCGGTTTGACCGGTCGTCCTAGCCCCCGGCGTTCAAGGGGCATGAAGGCGGTGCCCGTGGCGGCCGCCATCGCGGCGCCGTCGGCGGCTGCCGAACCACCCGCCAAGCCCATCGTCACCCCGTTCCCGGCGCCGGTGCTGCCGGCCGACCTCAGCGGGCCCTTCGTCGAATGGCTGCAGGACAGCAGCCCCTCGCGCGAAACACCCATCGGCCCGCGCGAGCTGCGGGCGCTGCGCCTGCTGGACGCCCTGCTGGCCGAGCCGCAAACCCCTGCCGACCTGCTGCCGCGCACGCCGGCGGTGGTGCCGCAGCTGCTGAACCTGCTGCGCCAGGACGATCTGCCGCTGGCCGCGATCACCGAACGCATCACCAAGGACGTGCAGCTCACGGCCGAAGTGCTGCGCCTGGCCAACACCGCGCACTACCGGCAGCGGGCCGCCCACGCCATCAGCGACCTGACGCAGGCAGTGGCCGCGCTGGGCGCCGACGGCGTGCAGCGCGCCATCGCGCGGGTGGTGCTCAAGCCGCTGTACGAAGGCCAGGGCGGGCGCCTGTCGGCCCGGGCGGCGCCGCGGCTGTGGGAACACGGCGAGCGCAAGGCGGTGCTGTGTGCCTCGCTGGCTGCGCAGCGCGGCCTGGAGCCGTTCGAGGGCTATCTGGCCGGCCTGATGCACAACGCCGGCTGGTCCATCGCCTGGCGCGCCTTCGACCGCATGGACGGCGGCGTGAGCACGCCCTTCAGCCAGGCCTTCGTGCAGCAGCTGGTGCTGCGCAAGGACAAGCTGTTCGGCAAGGCGGCGGCGGCCTGGCAGATCAGCGCTTCACTCTCCGCGCTGGGCCAGGACATCCTGGAGCAGGGTCTGGAGCCTGCCCGCTCGCCGCTGGCCGCCGCGCTGGCGCTGGCCGACCGCGAGGCCACGATGGCCGTGCTGGCGCCGATCATGACCGTCGCGCTGCCCGAGGCGCCGCTGCTGCAGCCGGCCGCGTAGCCTCGCTTGTCAGGGGGCTGCCACAATCCGGCATGCCCGACACCCGAATCCCCCTGCGCGGCGACTACATCACGCTGGACAACCTGCTGAAGGTGGCCGGCATCGCCCACAGCGGCGGCGCCGCCAAGCTCATGGTGGCCGACGGCCTGGTGCAGGTCGATGGCGCGGTGGAAACCCGCAAGACCGCCAAGATCCGCGCCGGCCAGGTGGTGCAGGTGGGCGCCGAACGCATCCACGTGATCACCGGCCTGCCCGGCGAGGACGAACTGCCCGAGCAGGGCGGCTGATCCAAGTTCAGAACACGACCACCTGCCGCACCGCCTGGCCCTCGTGCAGGCGGTCGAAGCCTTCGTTGATCTCGTCCAGCGCGAGGCGGCCGCTGAGCAGCTTGTCCACCGGCAGCCGGCCCTGGCGGTACAGCGCCATGAAGCGCGGAATGTCGCGCGAAGGCACGCAGGTGCCGATGTAGCTGCCGCGCAGCGTGCGTTCTTCGGCCACCAGGCTGACGGCCGGCAGCGCGAAGGCCGCGCCGGGCGGCGGCAGGCCGGCGGTGACGGTGCTGCCGCCGCGGCGCGTGATGCGCCAGGCCAGGTCCAGCGCGCGCACCGCGCCGGCAAATTCGAAGGCGTACTCCACGCCGCCGTCGCTCAGGGCCTTCACCTGCTCGGCCGCATCGGCCGCGGCGGCATTGACCACATGGGTGGCGCCCAGGCGCAGCGCTTCTTCCAGCTTGGCGTCCGACAGGTCGATGGCCACGATCTGCCGCGCGCCGGCCGCATGAGCGCCCAGCACCGCCGCCAGGCCCACGCCGCCCAGGCCGATGACGGCGGTGGAGGCACCCGCACTGACCTTGGCGGTGTTGACCACCGCGCCCACGCCGGTAAGCACCGCGCAGCCGAAAAGGGCCGCTTCGTCCAGCGGCACGGCCTTGTCCACCTTCACCAGCGAGCGGCGCGAGACGGTGGCGTATTCGGCAAACACCGAGCAGCCCAGGTGGTGGTTCAGCGGCCGGCCGTCCTCATCGGCCAGCCGGCGTTCGCCCGACAGCAGCGTGCCGGCACCATTGGCCGCGGCGCCGGGTTCGCACAGCGCGGGCCGGCCTTCGGCGCAGGGCGCGCAATGGCCGCAGCTGGGCACGAACACCACCACCACATGGTCGCCCACCGACAGGTCGCGCACGCCCGGGCCCAGGGCTTCGACGATGCCGGCGGCCTCATGGCCCAGTGCCATCGGCATCGGCCGCGGCCGGTCGCCGTTGATCACCGACAGGTCGGAGTGGCAGAGGCCGGCGGCGGCGATTTTGACCAGCACCTCGTCGGGGCCGGGCGGGGCCAGTTCCACCTGGCGGATGGCCAGCGGCCGGGAACGGGCATACGGCGGCTCGGCCCCCATGCGCTCAAGGACGGCAGCGCGGATCTTCATCGGGTCTCCTGCTTTGTTCTTCAAGAGACCCGAGTGTGCTACGTCCGGCGCGGCCGCCGCAGCCAGTCGATGATGAGCACGCAGGCCAGCAGCCAGGCGGTGCCCGAGGCCAGGCCGGCCGCCACGTCGCTGACCCAGTGCACCTGCAGCATCACGCGGCTGAAGGCGATGGTGAACACCAGCGCCGCAGCGCCGGCCACCAGCGGCGCATGCCAGCGGCGCGGCGTGGCCCGCAGCAGCACATAGGCCAGCATGCCGTACACCACGGCCGCGCCGGCGCTGTGGCCGCTGGGGAAGCTCCAGCCCTCGGCCACCACCGCAAAGCCGTGGTCGTGCGGCGGGCGCACCCGCTCGAAGGTGACTTTCAGCAGCCGGTTCAGCAGCCCGCCGGCGGCCGTGGCCAGCGCAAAGGCCAGCGCCATGCGGCGGCGGCCCTGCCACAGCAGCCAGACCACCGCGGCGATGCTGACGGCGGTGAGCGTGATCACGTCGCCCAGGTGGGTGAGCAGCGAGAACATCTGCAGCGCGGCCGGCGACAGGGTTTGCGACAGCCGGGCGGCCACCGCTTCGTCGAAGCGGCCCAGGCCGTCGCCGGGGCCCAGGGCCTCGGCCAGTTCGGCAAACGCGGCCGCGGTGGCCACGATGCCCAGCAGCGCCAGGCCCAGGCGCAGCACCAGCTGCACCGGCGGCATCGGCACGCCGGGCTCACGCGGGTGCACCACGCGGCGCAGCAGCAGCCAGCCGCCGGCTGCCAGCAGCACGACGGCCAGCAGGCCCGCGAAGTACAGCGGCAGCGCATGGTCGGCCAGCCGCAGGCCCAGCTGCATCGCCGGGTCGGACAAGGAAGCGGTCATCAAAGCATCACGAAACGGTCAAATGACACCGTCCGAGCGCGACAAGGCCAGTTGGTTCACCGACACCACGCGGAAAGCACCGACGGTCTCGTCGAAATCCCAGCGCTCCAGCAGCGCGGCGGTGGCCCCCGGCCCCACGCGGCGCAGCAGGTTCACCGAATTGCCCGCCTCGTGCCGCACCCGGCTGCTGAGCGCGGTGCCGGCCTGCACCGCGTACAGCCGGCGCGGCAGACCGCCTTCGGATTCATGCAGCGGCACCACGTAGGGCAGGTGGATGTGGCCCCCCAGCACCACGTCGGCCCCGGCCTGCGACCAGCGCTCGATCGCGGCTTCGCGGTTGTGCAGCAGGTTCTCCGCGTCTTCGGTCCGGCACACCGCGATGGGGTGGTGCAGCACCACCACCCGCAGCTGTTCTGGCCGCGCGGCCTGCAGCTGCCGCACGGTGCGTTCGATCTGCTCGTCGGACACCTCGCCGTCCTTGTGGCGGCGGCGGCGCGTGGTCCTGACGCCGATCACCAGCCAGCCGGCGCCGGCATGCACCGGCTCCAGTTCGGGGCCGAACACGCGGCGGTGCTGGGCATACGGCCAGCACAGCCGCGCCAGCAGGTTGAACAGCGGCAGGTCGTGGTTGCCCGGCACCGCCAGCAGCGGCACCGGCCCCAGCCGCTGCACAAACGCGCGCGCCGCGTCGAACTGGCTGCGCCGCGCGCGCTGGGTGATGTCGCCCGACATCACCACCACCTCGGGCGCCTGGTCGCGCACCAGCTGCAGCAGCGCCTGCACCACGGGCGGCCGCTCGGTGCCGAAGTGCGGATCGGAGATCTGCAGCAGGCCGGTCATCGCGGCGGCGCCTCCGCCTCCGCCTGCGCCGTCAGCGGGCGGGGCCGCAGCAGCGGCAGCGCATGCGGCGACACCGAAAACACCAGTGGCGGCCGCATCTCGAACAGCTCGCCGTCCATGGCCACCCGCACCTTCTTGCGCGGCGTGGCCGGCCGCACCGACAGCTCTTCGAACGCGAAGCTCTTGACGTCGTCGGCCTCGCCCAGCCGGCCCATCGCGCCCTGCGCCATCAGCTTGAGCAGGTGAAAGGTGCTCACCGGCCGCAGCATCACCGCGGTGAGCTGGCCGGCGCCGGTGACCGGTGCCTCGGGCAGGCCCACCTGCGCCATCTGCAGCGGGTTGTTGCCGACGAAGAGCGTGAGCGTGCGCACCTTGCGCTGTTCACCCTCGCACTGCATCACCAGCCGCAGCGGGCGGTGGGCGCGCGCCACCGTGACCACCGCCGACCACAGCGCCACCAGCCGGCTGCGGCCATAGCGCTGCTTGTAGGCTTCGCGGTCTTCCAGCAGCTGCGGGTACAGGCCCAGGCTGGCATTGACCAGGAAGGCGCGGCCATTGACCTGGCCCACCTGCACCGGCTCCACGCTGGACTCCAGCAGCGCCCGGGTGGCGATCTCGGTCTCGGCCGAGATGCCGTGCGTGCGCCCGAAGTAGTTGAAGGTGCCCTGCGGCAGCACGCCGAAGGCGCAGCCGCGGCCCAGCACTGCATTGACCACAGCGTTGATGGTGCCGTCGCCGCCCGCCGCCACCACGATGCCCTGGCGGGCGCAGGCCAGGTCCACCGCCTGGGCGGCGACCTGATCCACCGGCCGGTCCTTGCACATCAGCACCTGGTGCTCGCGGCCGGCTTCGGTGAACACGCGCTCGATCAGCGCGCGTGTCTCGTCCGGGTCGCCACGGCCCGAGCCGGGGTTGAGCACGACGAAAAAGGGCGCATCACGGGCAGGCTGGTTCACGCAGGTCCTCGGGGCTGCTTCAGATGCCACCGAGGATAGAGCGCCTGACGCGCACGGGCTGTCGGCACGCGGCCCGCGCACGCCAGCGGCCGGCGCCTACACAGCCACGCAGCGCAGCCGCCACCTCGCGCCGGGCCGCCAGTTCGCGCCTGGTCGGCACAGCGGCTATGCCTGCGCCGCGGCCATGGCGCCCAGGTCGCGGATGGCCTGCTCCGCCTCGCGCGTGACCGGGTGGCCGCAGCTGAAGCGCACGAAGCGCTCGAAGCGCGAGGTATTGGAAAACAGCGTGCCGGGCACCACGCGGATGCCGCGCAGCAGCGCCGCCTCGAACAGCGCATGGGCCTGCGCGCCCGGCGGCAGCTCCACCCACAGCAGCATGCCGCCCGCCGGCACGCTGAGCCGGGTGCCCGCCGGAAAGCTGGCGTCGATGACCTCGGCGATGCGTTCACGCTGCTGCTTGACCTGCCGGCGCAGCCGCTGCAGGTGGCGGTCGTAGGCGCTGCTGGCCATGAACTCGGCCATCGTCAGTTGCGGCAGCGCCTCGTTGGCGCGGCTCTGCGCGAACTTCAGCATGTGGATGCGGGCCTGCCAGCGACCACCGCTCACCCAGCCCAGCCGCAGCCCGGGCGCGATGGTCTTGCGCAGCGACACGCAGCGGATCACGTTGCCGGTGGCGTCCCAGGCCTTGAGGGCGCGCAGCGGCGCATCGCTGTTGCCCAGCGCGCCGTAGGTGTCGTCTTCGATCAGCGGCACCTGCCGCCGCTCGCACAGCGCCACCAGCCGCGCCTTGTCGGCATCGGGCATCACGCAGCCCAGCGGGTTGTTGTGGTCGGGCGAAGCCACCACGGCCTTGATGCCAGGGTGGGTGTCGAAGGCCAGCTCCAGCGCCTCGATCGACAGGCCGGTGTGCGGGCTGCATGGCACTTCCAGCGCGCGCAGGCCCAGGCTTTCCAGCACCTGCAGCAGGCCGTAGTAGGTGGGCGACTCCACCGCGATCACGTCGCCCGGCTGCGCCACCGCGCGCAGCGCCACGTTCAGCGCCTCGATGCAGCCATGGGTGATGGTGATGTCGTCCGGCGTCAGCTGCATGCCGCCGTCCAGCGCGCGGCGGGCGATGGCGGTGCGCAGCGCCAGCTCGCCAGCCGCGGGCGCCGGCTGCACCAGCAGCTCGGGCTGACGGCGCAAGGCCCGCAGCGCGGCGGCGCGCAGGGCCTCGGCCGGGTACAGGCTGCCGGCGGCATAGGTGGCGCCGAAGTCGGCCACAGCGGGCCGGCTTTCGCTGCGGGCCACGAAGTCGGACACCCGGTCGTGGATGCCCACGTACTGCGCCGGGTCGGGCGCACGGCGCAGGTCGGGCTCGCTGGCCGGCTGCATCGCTGCGCGCCGCTGCGAGCGCACGAAGTAGCCCGAGCGCGGCCGTGCTTCCAGCAGGCCTTCGTCCTCCAGCCGGCGGCAAGCCTGCAGCGCGGTCGACAGGCTCACCTGGTGCAGCCGCTGCAGGCTGCGCAC
>CAKZXL010000432.1 GCA_937883885.1 uncultured Aquincola sp.
CGGCCGGAACCTGGGCGTAGGCCGGCGCGATGCCGGCCAAACCAGCCAGGAGACCCATCCCTCCGGCGCCTCGAAGCAGGTCACGACGGGTCAGGAAGGAATCAGTCGCGATAGAGGCGGATGGTGCTCTCGGCATCGATCATCTCCTTCGGGTGTCCGAGCCAAGTATCGTTGCCAGGACGACCTCAGATGTGCCCGACATCAAGATCTTCCACGAGTACAAGAAGCCATATAATTCTGGGTTGGAGCTCAACGCCACCCTCCACAGCTCTGCGCAGTCGGTTAACAGTGCAAGATACCTTCGCGTGACATGGGCGCTGCCCTTCTCCAGGCAATAATGTTCTCTCTCCAAGCACATGACGTCAGAACGCCGGCAGCTTTCGATACAGTCCTGTGCAGTCATCGTTCGCAAGGCCATCCCTGGCATCGCTTGCGCCAAGGTACTCGCCGGCTCGGCACCGGCGAAACTGACGACGATCCACCGGCTTCACATCATTCCCATCGGCATGCCCATGGGGCCAATCACGATGCCGTCTGCGATTTTCTTCTGGTCGGCGCTGAGCACGTCATAGAGCTTGGTCAACGACTCCTGAATCTTCTTGAAGGCCGCAAAATGCGCACTCAATATCTTGTCTTCCATTGCAAGCCGCTCAGGCAGAGTGAAGCCCGGCTTCTGCTGAGGCGCCATTGCCCGACGCATATCGGTCATCGCCGTGGCATTGGCACGAACGGCATCGGCAAAGGCGTTCCATTGCGGCATCTGAGGGTCGGTGATTTTGAGTTCGGTCTTGATGAACGCGAGCCGGCCTTCTGTATGTTTGGGACCAGCACCCATCATCATTGGCATCATGGCGCCATCCATCATGCCAGGGCCGGCCATGCCCGGGCCCATTCCCATTCGACCCTGTTCCATTCCCCGCTGCATCATTTCCGCGCCCATGCTCTGGCCGGCTTGTCCGTGCTCCTTGCCCTGCTGCATCATCTGCTGGCCCATGCCTGGACCAGGCTGGGCAGGCGCAACCTGCGGGGGTGTAGACCCTGACGCCGGCGGCTGCTGAGAGGTGGCCGGGGTGACCAAGGCAACTGCAGCGATAAAGGCGGCATACGCCGCGGTGAGTCTCGGCTTCGCCATGATCGTCATGTTGAGTCTCCTTGCGCTGGTTAGATGTTGTTGAACACGTCTCGCAGCCAAAGGCCTTGATCTGGGTCAAGCGCACAGCCTTTGTATCTTTATGGCCGGATGCAGTGGGCGTTCGGCATTACTATCGCAGATACAAATGCAGCGTGTGTGTTCCAAATCCGGCCACTGGCTCTGCGGCTTCAGGATGATGTAATTCCCCTTCATATGATCGGCGCCGTCGCCCTCGACTCGCCGTCACGATGCTCGACGACGGCCGCCATGTCGCGCAGAAGACCGTGCAGCAGGGCCATGTCGGACGGCAGATTGTCGAGATCGAGCCGCATGCCCGATTCTACTTTTGTTCGAGTCAGCGACCAAGAACTTTCCCTTCCTGGTGCCTGAGTTGCATCGCTTCAGCCGACTCTCGCAGGTCTCCAGACGCGCTCGGGCGAGCGCCAGTCGATGCCTTCGATCAGCATGGCCAGCTGCGCCGGCGAGAGCGTCACCGCGCCGCCGGGTTCGTACATGCGCGGCCATACGAAGCCGCCGCGATCGATGCGCTTGGTGAACAGGCACAGTCCGTTTCCATCCCAGAACAACACCTTCAGGATCGACGCCCGTTTGCCGCGGAAGGCAAACAGATGGCCCGAGAAGGGGTCTCGCTTCAGCTGCTCCTGGACCAGCGCGGCAAGTCCGTCCATGCCCTTCCTCATGTCGGTGTAGCCAAGCGCCAGGTGCACCTTCACGCCCGCGGGGACGATCATCATCGCTTGGTCTCCCGCTCGGCGACGTGCACCCGGACCGCCTCTGGGTCGGTGCCCACAGGTGCGAACACACGGCGCCCGTCGGACAGGTCGACCGCGGTCATGCCGTCGGGAACCGGGAGAAGATCCGGCAGCACGAGCACACCTCCGTTGACACCCGCACCGCTCGTCTTCTCCGTCCCGGCCACGGCGACCGACACCAGCCTGGCCGGTTGCTCTGCGCCGAAGCCGAACTGGATGCGCCAGCGGAACACCATGCTGGTGGAGATGTCATGGCGCCGGCAGACCGCAGCCACGCTTACTCCAGGCGCCTCCGACTCCATGACGATCGCCAGTTTTTCTGTTCATCGCTGAAGCTGCGTCGGTTCGACCGCCGATCGTACTGCGGCCCGGCCGTCGGCGGTTCTGTCAACTCCGTTTCGACGGAGAGATCCTTAGCAGCGCTGCTAACACCGCTGCTTATTTTCGGACGAGCACTGGGATGAAGCCGGGCACGCCAGTCGATCGCAACCTCGCCGCTGTCGATCAGATCTCGCCAGCGGCGCAGGCTGTGCTTCGAGAGCTTCGTCGCCGCGGCGTACTGCCTGACTGTCATTCCGCTCCAGTTCAGCGTCTCCACATGCATCGCCCAGAACGCCTGGACCGCCTGGTTGCGCTTGTCTTCGGACAGCTTGAACCGGCGCCCCTTGCGACGTCTGCGACGCTCGTCGTGCTCGGTTTCGGCAAGGATTCGGGCGTTTTGCACACGGATCCTGGCCACTTCCACATCGGCGATCGCACGCAGCCAACGTGTAAACGTCGTGTCCGTGAGACGGTGCGTCCGGCAGTAGCGGCGCTGCGACAGGCCGCTGCGCTGCCAGGCCTCGATGTGCACAGCCCACCATTCTCGGCGCGCCGCATTTGCAAAATGTTTCGTTGCCACCGGAGAACCTCCCATGAACGAAGGAACCCGATTTGGAACGACCATGCACTCGCCGAAGGTCGTGCAAGACTCGGACGCTTACACCCCTAGATCATGGACTGCGGCCCGTAATCGGTCTGCTTCGTGTGATGCCGGCGAAGGTCAATTCTCCCGTGCGCCTGCTGCTAACGTCACTGCGGTGAAGCAGCAACGCAGGAGACGGGCGATGGAATTCTTCTCGGGTCTCGACGTGTCTATGGAGCGGACAGCGATCTGCGTGGTCGACGACAAGGGCGAGGTGCAAATGCAGACGGAGGTGGTGACCGATCCGGATGCGATCGCGGCAGCCCTCAAGCCGTTCTTGCCGCGGCTACGGCGCGCCGGTCATGAAGCCGGATCGCTGTCGCCCTGGCTGCAGCCCGAGCTCGTCAAGCGCGGCCTGCCAGCGGTCTGTCTGGAGACCAAGCATGTGCGCGCGGCCATGTCGGCGCAGCGCAACAAGACTGATGCGACGGATGCGTTGGCGTTGGCGCACATCGTGCGAACCGGCTGGTTCCGTCAGGCCCATATCAAGACGGAGAGCTGCTACCGGCTGCGGCTTCTGCTGACGCAACGGCGCAATCTCAAACGCAAGGTGCTGGATCTCGAGAACACCATCCGACACTCGCTGAAGGCCTTCGGCGTCCGCATCAAGGGCACAGGGCGCACTGGCTTCGACGCGGCGGTGCGCGAGGCGGTGGCCGACGATGCGCTGACCAGCGAGCTGATGGACGCCATGCTGGCGGCACGGGCGATGCTGTGGAAGCAATACCGCCGGCTGCACGACTTGGTGGTGAAGTTCGTCGCGCAGCACGAGCTCTGTCGGCGCTTCATGGCGATCCCAGGCGTGGGTCCGGTGACGGCGTTGAGCTTCGTGACGGCGATTGATGATCCGTCGCGCTTCCGTCGCTCGCGTGACGTGGCGGCGTACTTCGGGCTGACCTCGCGACGGTGGCAGTCCGGCACATCGATCGACGTGCAGGGACGCATCAGCAAGGCCGGCGATGGGGATGTTCGGCGGGCGTTGTACGAGGCGGCGTCGGCGCTGATGACGCGCTTCAAGGGTCGCGACAAGGTGCAGACGTGGGGCCTGGCGCTGGCCAGGCGCAGCTGCCACCGCAAGGCGACGGTGGCCGTGGCGCGCAAGCTGGCGGTGATCATGCACGCCATGTGGACGGACGGAACTTGCTACGTCGGCGATGCGGCGGCCAGCGCAAGCGAACGCCAAGCACGTGCCGCCATGAAGGATGGCAAGCTGCTGGGAGCACTGGCATGAGCGCGCGTCCGACACCTTCGATGCGGCGGTCCGTCATCCTGACGGTCGCAAACTGACGATGGAGCTCCGCTGCGGCGGATGAGGACTGGTGCAGACCAAGGACGACGGGACGCACGTTATCTTGCCTGTGGCCGCACAGCTTGCGGTGTCGGACCACGCTCGACTGCCTGTGATGATGCCCCGTCAATCCGATGGAAAAATGCGCCGCGACGGTTCGAGCGCTGCACGACCGCAGCCATCCCACCCCGTCGCTGAGCGCGGAGGACTGCACGGCGCACCGGAACTCTCAGCTGTCGTGGCATGGCGTATTGCCGCGAAGAGAAGAATGGCGTTCAGTGCTACAGAGGAGAGACGACGATGGCGAACAAGATCAGACTCATCCCACCGATTAGGAC
>CAKZXL010000433.1 GCA_937883885.1 uncultured Aquincola sp.
CCGCATGCGGCGCATCTGAAAGAGCATGCGGGCGGCCATGCCGGCTGCTACACCGCGCTCACCGCGCTGGAGCTGTATGCCGAGGTGTTCGAGGCCGCCGGCGCGCTGGACAAGCTGGAGGCCTTCGCCAGCTTCCATGGCGCCGACTTCTACGGCCTGCCGCGCAACACCGGCCGCGTGACCCTGGTGCGTGAGGACTACCCGGTGCCCGAGGCGGTGCCGTTCGGCGATGCGCAGCTCAAGCCGCTGCGCGGGGGCGAGACGCTGCGCTGGCGTCTCGCCGCCTGACGCCCGGCGGCTTCACGCGCTCAGCCGCCGCCCAGGTTCAGCGTGGCGTCTTTCCACGCCGACCAGGCCACCGCGGCGATGGCGATCAGCACCAGCAGGCCGACGAGCGCGGCGATGATGCGTGTGCGCATCGAGGGCCCGCTGGCCCGCTGGCGTTGGGCAGCACGCGCCTGCGCTTCGTCGGGCGCGTCGGCCGGGGGCAGCATCAGGTCGGGCAGCTCGATGCGTGGCAGGCCGTGATCGGGCGCCGATGCGGCGCCGGCCGGCAGCGCGCCCGGGGCGCGGCGCGGCGGGGCCGGCGGCAAGGACCCGATGGCCGCGGCGATGGCGGCGCGCACTGCATCGTCGATCGGCTCTTCCTCTTCCGCAGTGGGCGCTGCCGGCGCACGGGCGGGGCGGTCGGGCGGCAGCTCGATGGGCTGCAGCTTCGGCAGCGCGGGCGCGGGCGCCGCGGCAAAGGCGGGCGCTGCCGGCTCGATCGGCTCAGCCCGCATCGCCGGCTCGGCAGGCGCGACAGGCGCGACAGGCACCACCGGTGCCGTGGGCGTCGTCTGCGTCGCCTGCTCGCTGGGCGCCACCTGCATCACAGGCACCACCGGCACCGCATGCAACGGCGGCTCCACACGGCCGTGCGCGGCGGCATTGGCCATCACTTCGGGAATCGGGTCGTGCGCGGGCGCGTTGTCGGCCGCGGCGGGTGCGGCCGGTGCGGGCGGCACGTCGAACGCGGGCTCGGGCGGGCCGGCCGTGAGGTGGGCCGTCAGCGCTTCGTTCGCTGCCAGCGTGGGCTCGGCGGCAGCGGTCGGGTCGGGCCGCGGTGCGCCGGGCCCCTGCGCAGCGGCGGGGCTGGGCGCCGGCCGATCATTGGCATCGGCATCGGCATCGGCATCGGCGGCGGCGGCGGCGGCATCGGCGGCAGGCACAGCGGTCGGCGGCGCCATGGCGGCCACGGCGGGCAGCGCCGGCTCGGCCATCGCAGCCGCCGACGCTGGCGCAACGGGCGCGGGCGGTGTCACCGGCCCATCGCCAGGTGCAGCAGGGGCTGCAGGCGCTACGGGCGGCTTGTCTTCCCAGGCATGGGCCACCGGCGGCGGCGCTTCATGCAGCGAGGGCCGGCCGGGCAGCGGGAAGGCGGCTGCAGGGCCGCCCTCGTCGCCCAGGGCCGCAGGCGCGGGCGACGGCCGGGGTGTGGGCCGCAGCGGCGCGGCCACGGCCGGCGGCTCGGCCACGGGGGCGCGCGCCGTCGCGGCCCGCAGCGAAGCGCCGATCGAGGGCGCGGGCCAGGGGCGGGTGGCGGTGGCGTCGAAGGCCTCGCCGCCGGGCAGGGTGACGTCCACCATGCCGGCGCCCGGGCCGCTGCTGTGGCGCAGCCCCATGGCCTGGCGCAGCGCCGCCATCGACTGTGGCCGGTCACCGGGCAAGGTGGACAGCGCCCGCTCCAGCGCATGCGACAGCGCATGGCCGATCGGCGCGCGGGCGCGCAGGGCATGGGCGGTGGGCGGCTCGCCGGAGGCGGTGACCGGCTGCGCCGACATCGCAAAGCGCGCCAGCGCCGCCAGCGCGTAGACGTCGCTCCAGGCGCCGCGGGGCAGGTGGCCGCCGGCCGGCAGCTGTTCCATCGGGGTGTAGGCCGCGTCCAGCGCACCCTGCAGCGAGCGGCGCACGGTGCCAAAGCCCAACAGCAGCGCCGGCCTTCCTTCGGCCAGGATCACCTGCTCGGGCAGCACATAGCCATGCACCAGGTTGGCGGCATGCAGCGCTTCCAGCGGCACCATCAGGTCGCTCAGCAGGTGGCGCAGGCCGCCTTCGTCCAGCGTGTCGGTGTACATCGCCCGCCACGAGGCCAGCGTGCGCCCGGGCGCAAACGGCATCAGCCGGAACACGGTGCCGCGGTCCTCGAACAGGCCGGTGACCGGCAACAGGCCGGGGATCTCCAGGTGGGCCAGCAGCCGTGCTTCTTCGACGAATGCCTGGCGCCCGGTGGCGAAGGCGCCGGCCTGGGCCTCGCTGCGCGGCGCCACCTGGCCTTCGGCGTCGCGCACGCACAGCGCGGGCACGAAGTACTCCTTGACCGCCACCGGGCGCCGCAGCATCGGGTCCACCGCGTGGTAGACGATGCCGAACTCGCCGACGGACAACACCGAGTCGATCACCACCCCGCCCACCCGGGTGCCGGGGGGCAGTGCGTATTCCAGGCCCGGCATCGCCGCGGCCGCCAACTTCAAGGGCTTGGGCACGTCGGGCTGCTTCACTCGGCCGGCAGGAAGCCTTCGACCGACAGGTAGCGCTCGCCGGTGTCGTAGTTGAAGCCCAGCACGCGGGCGCCGGCCGGCAGCTCGGGCAGCTTCTGCGCGATGGCCTGCAGCGTGGCGCCGCTGCTGATGCCCACCAGCAGGCCTTCTTCGCGGGCGCTGCGGCGGGCCATCTCGCGGGCGGCTTCGGCGTCGACCTGCACCACGCCGTCCAGCAGCGCGGTGTGCAGGTTCTTGGGCACGAAGCCGGCGCCGATGCCCTGGATCGGGTGCGGCGAAGGCTGGCCGCCGCTGATCACCGGCGAGGCGGTGGGCTCCACGGCAAACACCTTGAGCTGCGGCCACTCGGCCTTGAGCACCTGGGCGCAGCCGGTGATGTGGCCGCCGGTGCCCACGCCGGTGATCAGCGCGTCCAGGCCCTCGGGGAAGTCGGCCAGGATCTCGCGCGCGGTGGTGCGCAGGTGCACGTCGATGTTGGCGCTGTTCTCGAACTGCTGCGGCATCCAGGCGCCGGCGGTTTCGGCCACGATGGACTGCGCCTTGGCGATGGCGCCCTTCATGCCCTCGGCCCGCGGGGTGAGCACGAAGCGCGCGCCGTAGGCCAGCATCAGCCGGCGGCGCTCCACGCTCATGCTGTCGGGCATCACCAGCACCAGCGGGTAGCCCTTGACGGCCGCCACCATGGCCAGGCCCACGCCGGTGTTGCCCGAGGTGGGCTCGACGATGGTGCCGCCGGCCTTGAGCAGGCCGCGGGCCTCGGCGTCTTCGACCATGGCCAGCGCGATGCGGTCCTTGATGGAGCCGCCGGGGTTGGCGCGCTCGGACTTGACCCAGACATTGGCCGACGCGCCGAACAGGCGGTTGATGCGGATGTGGGGCGTGTTGCCGATGGTGGCGAGGACGTTGTCGGCGCGCATGGACGGTCTCCTTCTGGCGAAAAATTCTGAATGACGCTTGTACCGCGATAATCGCACGGTGAAGCAAGCCAGACCGCCGCTGGTGCGATCGTGGAAACACGGCACTGGAGGAAGGTCCGGACTGCACAGGGCAGCGCAGGAGCTAACGGCTCTCCACCGCGAGGTGAGGATCAGAGCAACAGAGACGAGTCGCCGCGGTTTGCGCCGCGGCGGGTGAAACGGGCAATCTCTGCGCGCAGCAACACCAAATAGGCACACGTTGATTCGGCCCGAGGAGTGTGCGGGTAGGTGGCACCGAGCCGTGTGGGCGACCCACGGCCCAGAGGAATGGCGGTCACGCGGCGGCGCCTGCAAGGGCGACGCCGTGCACAGAATCCGGCCTATCGGCTTGCTTCACACTTTTCATCCACCCGCGGGCGGCAGCCCGCTTACGGACGCTCGCCGTGAATCCCCAAGCTTCTTCCCTGTGGCGTGGCCCGCGCTGGACCCTGGCCGTGCTGCTGGCCTGCCTGGGCACCGTCGGGCCGTTTTCCATCGACACCTACCTGCCGGCTTTCTCCGGCATCCAGGCCTCGCTGGGCGCCACGCCGGCCGCGATGCAGCAGACGCTGTCGGCCTTCCTGTTCGGCTTCGCGCTGATGAACCTGTTCCACGGCGCGCTGGCCGACAGCTTCGGCCGCCGGCCGGTGGTGCTGTGCGGCATGGGCGTGTTCACGCTGGCGTCGCTGGGCTGCGCGCTGTCGCAAAGCGTGGGCTGGCTGGTGTTCTTCCGCGCGCTGCAGGGCATCTCCTGCGGGGCCGGCGTGGTGGTGTCGCGGGCCATCATCCGCGACATGTTTCCGCCGGCCGAGGCGCAGCGGGTGATGTCGCAGGTGACCATTTATTTCGGCGTGGCACCGGCGGTGGCGCCGATGGTGGGCGGCCTGCTGTTCGTGCACCTGGGCTGGCACGCCATCTTCTGGTTCCTGGTGCTGGTGGGCACGGCGCTGTGGCTCATCAACTGGCGGCTGCTGCCCGAAACGCTGGACCCGGCGCAGCGCCAGTCCTTCCACCCGCGGCACCTGATGGCCGGCTATCTGCAGCTGGGCGCCAGCCCGCGCTTCATGGCGCTGGCGCTGGCCAGCGGCATCCCGTTCAACGGCATGTTCCTGTACGTGCTGTCGGCGCCGGTGTTCCTGGGCGAGCTGCTGCACCTGGCGCCCACCCAGTTCTTCTGGTTCTTCTGCATCACCATCGGCGGCATCATGTGCGGCGCCTGGCTGTCGGGCCGGCTGGCCGGGCGCATCAAGCCCCAGCACCAGATCCGCCACGGCTTTCTCATCATGCTGGTGGTGTCGGTGGTGAACGTGGCGCTCAACCTGCTGCTGCCGCCGCACCCGGCCTGGGCGCTGCTGCCCATCGGCGTGTTCGCCTTCGGCTGGGCGCTGATGGTGCCGGTGGTCACGCTGCTGGTGCTGGACCAGGCGCCCGACCGCCGGGGCATGGCCTCTTCGCTGCAGGCCTGCGTGGGCAGCCTGGCCAACGGGCTGGTGGCCGGCCTGGTGGCGCCGCTGGTGATGCATTCGGCCATCGGCCTGGCGCTCACCTCCATGGGCATGATGCTCATCGGCGTGGTGGCCTGGGTGTGGGTCAAGCCGCGCGTGACCTGAAGCGCGGCGGCCCCGCTACGCCGACCCGAGGGGGCTGGCAAGGGCATATTCCCGCTGCGTGAAGGCTATGCTCGGCGACTATTCGCCCAATGCCGATGGACCAGCCGCCTACCCCCGCTTCCACCCGCCCGCCGTGGCGTCAATGGTGGCGGCACTGGCGGGCCCGGCCGGCTGCGCTACCGGTGGCTGCACCGGCCGAAGCCCCGTTGCCGGTGGCGCCGCCGCAGGCCGCTGCCGAGCCGGCGCCCGATGCGGCGCCGCTGCGCCAGGCCCTGGCGGCCAGCGAGGCCGCCAGCCGCGCCAAGTCCGAGTTCCTGGCCCACCTGGGCCATGAGATCCGCACGCCGATGAGCGGCATCACCGGCATGGCCGACCTGCTGGCCGCCACCCAGCTGGACGCCACCCAGCGCGGCTATGTGGAGATGATGCAGCGCTCGGCCGGCAGCCTGCTGACGCTGGTCGACCGGCTGCTCGACTTCACCCGCCTGGAAGCCGAGCCGCCGCGCCTGCGCGCCGAGCCGGTGGCCCTGCGCGGCCTGCTCGATGCCGCGGTGGCCGAGGTGTGGCCGCGGGCCCAGGCCAAGCGCCTGCTGCTGGAATGCCTGCTCGACCCGGCGCTGCCGGTGTGGGTGGCGGCCGATGCGGCACGGCTGCGCCAGGTGGTCAACCACCTGCTGGAAAACGCGCTGGAGTTCACCCCGGTGGGCCAGGTGCTGCTGGCGGCCCGGCCGGCGCCGGAGGGCGGTGTGCTGATCGAGGTCAGCGACACCGGCATCGGCATCGCGCCCGCGCTGCATGCCAGCGTGTTCGCGCCCTTCGTGCAGGCCGATGCCAGCCTGGCGCGCCGCCAGGGCGGCATCGGCCTGGGGCTGGCAGTGGTGCACCTGCTGGTGCAGGCCATGGGCGGCCAGGTGTCGCTGCAAAGCGAAGAGGGCCACGGCGCGCTGTTCCGCGTGTGGCTGCCGCTGCAGCCGCTGGAAGCGCCGCCCCCGGTCACCGCCGCGGCGCGTGAGGCGTTGCCACGCCGCGCGGCCGTGATCAGCGATGCGCCGGCCAGCCAGCAGGCCTGGCAGGCGCGCCTGCGCCACCTGGGCCATGAGGTGGTGGCCTCGATGACCTGGCGCGAGCTGGCCTTTGCGCCCGAGATGCTGAGCGCCCAGGCGCCGCATGCGGTGCTGTACGACGAACCGCACGACGGCTGGCCGCCCAACGGCCTGGACGACAGCCAGCCCGTGCCCTGGGAGCGGCTGCTCATCCTGCGCAGCGAGCCGGCGGCCCAAGCGTTGCCCGGCGGCCCCAGCGGCACCCGGCTGCAGCGGCCGGTGGACGACGCTTCGCTGGCCCGCGCGCTGGAATCGGCCAGCCGCGGCGGCGCGCCGGCCGCCGCCGCCACCGGTGCGCTGGCCGCCACCGGCGCCACGCCGCGCGGCCGCGTGCTGCTGGTGGAAGACCACGAGATCAACCAGGTGGTGGCCCGCTCGTTCCTGGAGCACCTGGGCTTCGAGGTGGACGTGGCCTCCGATGCGGCCGGCGCGATGGCGGCGCTGGACGCGCGCGACTTTGCGGTGGTGGTGATGGACTGCCAGATGCCCGGCATGGACGGCTACGAGCTGACCCGCCGCATCCGCGACGGCGAAGCCGGCTCGCGGGCGCAGCGCACGCCCATCATCGCGTTGACGGCCCACGCCACGCCCGCCGACCGCGAGCGCTGCCTGCAGGCCGGCATGAACGACTACCTGGCCAAGCCGGTGAACGTGCAGCTGCTGGGCAGCACGCTGGAGCGCTGGCTGGCGCCCACGCGCGAGTAGGGCGCGAGCAGGTCTTCTCCCCAGGCTGCCACCCCCGCGGCCACCCGGGCGATGGCGGCGGCGCTACCATCTGCGGCCGATGGACATCATCACCCGTGTGCTGGCCGGCATGGTTCTGGCCGTTTGCCTGGCGCTGCTCGTGCGCATGGTGATCGGCGCGCGCCTGCGCAGCCGCCTCGACGCCACGGCGCAGCGCCTGTGGCAGCGGGTGCGGCGCGGCCGGCCGCTGCCCACGCGCACCGAGCGGCGTGCCGACCCGAAAGAAGCTGCCCGCATGGCGCAGGAAGCCATCCGGCGCGCTTCCCGCCGCGGCCGCTGGGAGGGCAACGTCTACAAGCCCGACGCCTTCCGGCCGCCGACCGACGACAAGCCCACCGATCGCCGCAAGCCGCATTGATATGGTGCCCCCAAGCTCGCTACGCTCGCGCCCCCCAGGCGCTTGTGAAAGGGCCCTTCGGACCCTTGGGGATCTCAGCCCCTTGGGGCGGCCCGGCGGGGCTGAGGCCCCAGCCCCGGATGCCGCCATGCCAAGCCGAACCACGCCCGAACGATGGGTAGCCGAGACCGAAGGCCGCAGCCTGTTGAAGCTCGACATCCCGCCCGACGCGGTGCGCACCCGCAGCTTCGAGATCAGCTGCAGCCTGCAGGTGCAGGCGCGTGAGGCCACCGACGCCTGGCACGGCCTGAAGGTGCTGGTGGACGGCGCGCAGCAGTGGGCGCGCCGGGTGCCCACCCATGAAAGCGGCCGCGACAGCCTGGACGTGCGTTTCCGCAAGACGGTGGAGCCCGGCCAGCCGCTGCGGCTGTCGGTGCAGGCGGAGCTGCACCGGGCGGCGCCGGTGACGCTGCAACTGGTGGCCGAAGAAGAAACTTGAGTGGGTCACCCGGCTTCACGGGACGTGAAGCCACCGCGTGTTCAGGCGGGCGGGCTTGCGGCGGCTTGCAGCTCGGCCAGTTCCTGCTGGCACCAGGCCTGCTCTTCAGTGGGTAGCTTGGCGTGGTGGGCCAGCGCCGCGTCGCGGGCGGCGCTGAAGCCGGGTTCGTCGCCCAGGTCACGCTGCGTCACGGCCAGCAGCGCATGGGCGAAAAAGCGTTCGAAGTCGGGCGCGTCGTTCGCCTCGCACACCGCCAGGCAGCGGCGGGCGCTGTCGCGGGCTTCGGCGTGGCGGCCGGCCGCGCGCTGGCAGCTGCCCAGCCGGTGCTCGGCCCGCTCCACCTGCAGCCAGCCGCCGGCGCGCGACCAGTAGCGCAGGCCGGTCTCGGCGGCGCGCAGCATCAGCGCGGTGTCCGCCGCGCTGCGGTGCGGGTGCTGCTGCAGCTCGGCGGCGATGTTGTTGCCGGCCACGGCCAGCGCCCGCAGCGCGGGTGATCCGTCGGGCAGGCCGCCTTCGGCCAGCGCCAGCGCGGCGTCCAGCGCCTGCGCGGAGGCTTCGGTCTGGCCGCGGCCCAGCTGCATGGCGGCGGTGCCGGCCAGCACGGCGGCGCGGTCGGGGGTGCTCAGGTCGTCCAGTGCGCTGGCGTCGCCACTGGCGCAGCGCAAGGTGCGCTCGGCGCGCAGCACGGCGGCCTGGGCCGTGGCGTCTTCACCAGCCACGCCGCGCAGGCGGGCCAGCAAGGCCAGCGCCTGCGGCCACTGGCCCAGGTGCTCGCCGTACACATGGGCCAGCAGCGCAGCGAAGGGCGGTACATCGGCCGCGGCCTGCACCTGCGGCAGCATCTCGGCGATGCGCCGCGCGGTGGCTTCAGCGTCGTCGGCGTGCTGTTCCCAGGCGGCGGCGATGAGGGCGGAAAGATCCATGGCGGCACCGTGCGCGAGTGGCGGACGGTGCCGGTTCTATCACTTGCCTGGCGTGGCGGCCAGACCTTGCACCGCCTGCCAGGCAGCCTCGGCGCCTTGCTCGACGATGCGCTGCTTCCAGGCCGGTGTCTCGGTGTAGAAGGCCGCGCGCATGCGGCGCTCGATCTCGTGACGCTGCGGCGTGTCGCCCACCTCGGGGTGGTTCTCCAGCCACTGCGCGCCGCGCAGGCTTTCCAGCATCTCGCCCAGCGGCACGGTGCCGTATTCCAGCGCGATGCCGGTGTACTCGGCCTGGGCGCAGGCTTCGTCGGCCACGCTCCACATCAGACCCACCAGCGGCGAAGAGCTGGAGCTGCCGTCGTAGATGGAGGTCACCGCGTCGCCCCACCACGCGCGGGCGCGGGCCAGGGCGGCGGCGTCGTTGCGGCAGGCGAAGATGCGCTCGCCATGGCCCGAGGGGCCGAGGCCGGTGTGCAGGTCGATCCAGCCCAGCCGGCTGCAGCGGGTGGCGTGCTCGGCCAGCACATGGCGCAGCGTCTGCTGGCTCCAGGTGGGGTTGCGGCCGCCGTAGAAGATGCCTTGCGGGTGGTTGTACTGGCCGCCCGAAATCGCGGTCTGCAGCGCGCGCTCGCCATGCTGCCGGGCATAGGCCTCCAGCGCGGCCTGGGCGTCGGCCGAAGGCGGCCAGGTCTCGGGCACGATGTAGCCGGCCAGCTCGTCGTAGCCCGGGTTCTCGGGCAGCGGCCGGCTGAAGTCGTGCCAGTTGCGGTTGAGGTCGACGTTCTCGTGCGTGGTACGCCGGTTGAACGAAAAGCCCCAGGGGTTGAGCGCATGGATGTACAGCACCGCCACGCCGGCTTCCGCCGCACGGCGGGCGAAGGCGCCGTCGGCCAGCAGCGCGTTCTGCACGCCCGAGCCGCAGTAGCCCTCGATGCCGTGGCAGGCGCTGCTGACGATGAGCAGCGAAGCCGCGTCCGCCGGCCCGGCACGCGCCACGTCCATCGCCAGCGCCTCGCCGTCGCGGCCCACCAGCGGGTGCGGGTGGCTGTGCACATCCAGCCCGGCCGCGTCGGCCGCGGCAAGAAACTTCTGCCGCGCCTCGGCATAGGTGCTGGCGAAGCAGCGGTCGATGTCGGTGGTAATGCTCATGGGGGCCGGGTACTCAGGCAAGGAGGAAGGGGGCGCGCAGTGTCAGCGCGGCGCCAGCCAGCGCTCGGCCATGCGCACCCAGGCGGTGGCGCCCAGGGGAATCAGGTCGTCGTTGAAGTCGTAGCTGGGGTTGTGCAGCATGCAGGGCCCCAGGCCGTGGCCGCCTTCGCGGTGTGCGCCTTCGCCGTTGCCGATCATCAGGTAGCAGCCCGGGATCTTCTGCAGGAAGAAGCTGAAGTCCTCGGCGCCCATGGTCGGCTCGAAGGGCACCACGTTGTCGGCACCCACCACCTCGGCCAGCACGCCCTTGGCGAACTCGGTCTCGGCGTCGTGGTTGATGGTGGGCGGGTAGTTGCGCACGAACTCGAAATCGACCGTGCATTCGAAGGCGGCGGCGGTGTGCTCGGCCACTTCCTGCATGCGGCGTTGCAGCAGGTCCAGCACCTCGGTGGTGAAGGTGCGCACGGTGCCTTCCATCACGCAGCGCTCGGGGATCACGTTGGTGGCCTCGCCGGTGTGGATCATGGTCACCGAGATCACGCCGGTGTCGATCGGCCGCTTGTTGCGGCTGATGATGGTCTGGAAGGCCTGCACCATCTGGCAGGCGGCCGGCACCGGGTCGATGCCCAGGTGCGGCATCGCGCCGTGGGCGCCCTTGCCGTGCACGGTGATCTTGAACTCGTTGCTGGAGGCATAGATGGGCCCGCTGCTGAGCGCGAACTGCCCCACCTTCAGGCCCGGCCAGTTGTGGGCGCCGAACATCGCCTCCATCGGGAACAGGTCGAACAGGCCGTCCTTGATCATCTCGCGGGCGCCGCCGCCGCCTTCTTCGGCGGGCTGGAACACCAGGTACACCGTGCCGTCGAAGTGGCGGTGCCGGCTCAGGTGCTTGGCCGCGGCCAGCAGCATCGCGGTATGGCCGTCGTGGCCGCAGGCATGCATCTTCCCGGCGTACTTGCTGGCATGCGGAAAGTGGTTGTGTTCGGTCATCGGCAGCGCGTCGATGTCGGCGCGGATGCCGACGGCGCGTTTCGATGTGCCGTTGCGCACGATGCCCACCACGCCGGTTTTGCCCAGGCCGCGGTGCACTTCGATGCCCCAGTCGGTGAGCGCCTTGGCGATCAGGTCGGAGGTGCGCACTTCCTCGAAGCACAGCTCCGGGTGGGCGTGGATGTCTCGTCGCAGGCTGGCAATGCTGGCAGCGTCTGCCAGGATCGATTCGATCAATTGCATGATGAACAAAGCTCCAAGCAGGGAGCGGGCCAGTTTACGCCGGGCCCATGCCCCGCCTCGGCCTGTGCCATAGTGACCCGATGAGTTCGACCGCCATCGCTGAACGTACCGTGCGCGGCGCCTGCCCGCACGACTGCCCCGACACCTGCGCTATGCGCGTCACCGTGGCCGACGACCGGGTGGTCCGCATCCAGGGCGACCCTGACCACCCGCCCACCCACGGCGCGTTGTGCACCAAGGTCTCCCGCTACGCGGAGCGGGTGGAGCACCCCGAGCGGGTGCTGTTCCCGATGAAGCGCACCGGCCCCAAGGGCAGCGGGCAGTTCAAGCGGGTGAGCTGGGACGAGGCGCTGAGCGACATCGCGCAGCGGCTGCAGGCCATCGCGGCGCGCGATCCGCAGGCCATCCTGCCCTACAGCTACGCCGGCACCATGGGCCTGCTGCAAGGTGAATCGATGGCGGCGCGCTTTTTCCACCGGCTGGGTGCCTCGCTGCTGGACCGCACCATCTGCGCCAGCGCGGGCGCGGCCGGGCTGCAGGCCACCTATGGCGGCAAGCTGGGCATGCACCTGGAGCAGTTCGCGGGCAGCCGGCTCATCGTCATCTGGGGCAGCAACAGCATCGCGTCGAACCTGCATTTCTGGACCTTTGCGCAGCAGGCCAAGCGGGCCGGCGCCAAGCTGTGGTGCATCGACCCCCGCCGCAGCGAAACCGCCGACAAGTGCCACCGCCATCTGGCCCTGAAGCCGGGCACCGACGGCGCGCTGGCGCTGTCGCTGATGCATGAGCTGATCACCCAGGGCTGGCTCGACACCGACTACATCGACCAGCATGTGGAAGGCTGGCCCGAGCTGCGCGAGCGCGCGCTGCAATGGCCGCCCGAGCGCGCCGCGCAGGTGTGCGGCGTGGCCGCCGAAGACATCCGCGAGCTGGCCCGCGACTACGGCAGCACCCAACCCGCGGCCATCCGCCTGAACTACGGCATGCAGCGGGTGCGCGGCGGCGGCAATGCGGTGCGGCTGGTGGCCTTGCTGCCCTGCCTGACCGGCGCCTGGCGCCATCCGTCGGGCGGCATGCTGCTCAGTGCTTCGAGCTGGTTCGTGCGGGCCATCGACCATGCGGCGCTGCAGCGGCCCGACCTGATGGGTGCACGCCGGCCGCGCACGCTGAACATGAGCACCATTGGCGACGAGCTGCTGCGCGAGGCCGGCCCCGGCTTCGGCCCAAAGGTGGAGGCGGTGGTGGTCTACAACAGCAACCCGGTGGCGGTGGCACCGGAGTCGCGCAAGGTGGTGCAGGGCTTTGCGCGCGAAGACCTGTTCACCGTGGTGCTGGAACACTTCATGACCGACACCGCGGACCATGCCGATTACGTGCTGCCCGCCACCACGCAGCTGGAACACCTGGACCTGCACACCAGCTACGGTCACACCTACGTGCTGCTGAACCAGCCTTCGCTGACGCCGCGCGGCGAGGCCCGGTCCAACACCGACATCTTCCGCGCGCTGGCCGCGCGCATGGGCTTC
>CAKZXL010000434.1 GCA_937883885.1 uncultured Aquincola sp.
ACTCGGCAAAGGCGCTGTTGGCGGTGAGCACGCGGCCCTGCGGGTCGGTCACCACGAAGGCATCGGGCACGCTTTCCACCGCCCGCAGCAGCGCCGACTCGGCCGGGGCCACGCTGGCAGCCCCACCGCCCTCGGCCGCCGGGCTGGTCAGGCGCACCAGCACCACCGAGGCGCCGTCCTGCTTGAACAGCGTGGCCGACATCTGCAGCGCCGGGCCGGTGTCGGCCGCCTGCACGGTGATGTCGTCGGCACGGCCGGTGGCGCGTACCGCGGCGAACAGGTCGAGCGCGGCCTGGCGGCTGGCCGGTGCCAGCGCATCGGCCAGCGGCCGCCCGGCCACGCGGCGCTGGCCGTCGGCAAACAGGCGCGCCGCGGCCGGATTGATCTCCAGCACCGTGAAGGCGCTGCCGTCCAGCACCACCAAGGCCTCGTTCACGGTGTCGAACAGCAGGCGGTAGCGCGCCTCGGCTTGGCGCAGACGCAGGTAGTCGCGCTCCATCGTCTGCTGCGCATCGACCAGCCGCTGCTGCAGCGTCGACACGGTGCGCAGGTCGCGGCCCACGGCCACCACCCGGCCCTGTTCGCCGAACTGCAGCGCCGAATACATGACCGGCACGCCCGCGGTACCGGCCTGCGGATGGTTGAGCTGGCGCCACGGCGTCTGCGCCTGATGGTTGGCCGCCGCTTCGCGCAGCAGCGACAACACCTTGGGGCGGCTTTCCACCGTCACCGTTTCCAGCCAGTGGCGGCCCACCCAGGCGTCACAGCCCTCGTACGCCAACTCGTCATGCCCGATGGACACGTCGCGGATGACACCTTGATCGTCAATCACCAAGGCCACATCGGCAGCCGCGGCGATGAGCGATGCGGTGGCGCGTGCGTCGATGTCCGCCAGCAACTGCTCGGGTGCGTCGAAAGGGGTCACGTTCGGCACGCCTGCGAGGTTCATGAGGCTTGGGTGTAGCGCCGGGGCGCGCGTTGGAAGAGGAAGTCAGGCACTGGAAGAGCGGGCGGCGGCGACGAGGCGTTCCGCCTCAGCCACCGCGGTGCGGGCATCGCCGGCGGTGGCATCGGCGCCCACCAGATCGACGAAGTTGTCCATCAAGCCTGTCACCGGCCCACCAACCATCACGACGACCGCAGGATTCAACGAGGCTTTGCGTAACGCGAGGATAGCCGATGCCACCTGCGGCACATGGCACTCGCTGCCCACCGACAGCCCGACCAGGTCGTACCAGCCGCTGGAGACGGCTTGGCTGAGCGTGGGCAGGTCGGTGCCCGGGTCGGCCCACACGTCCCAGCCGGCGCGGCGGAAGAACTCCACCACCATCAGCAGGCCGAAGTTGTGCTGCGAACCCGGCACCGGCGCCAGCAGCGCCCGGTGGCCGCTGCGGCGGCTGGCACCGCCTTCGCCGCGCTGGAAGGAGGCGCTGTATTCGTTGACCAGCTGCTGCAGGCGCCACAGGCCCACCGTCACCTCGGTGAAATCGCAGAGGTCGGCCTCCCAGAGCGCGCCCAGCCGCTGCGCGGTGGGCGCCAGCAGCTCCAGGTACAGGCTCTCGATGTCCAGGCCCTCGCCGCGACGGGACCGCAGGTAGGCGGCGGCACTGCCGGGCGCACGGCCCAGCACGATGTCGGTCAGCAGCGCCACCTCGTCGGGTCCGACGCGGGGCAGCGGCCGGCCGGCGTCGGGCGCCGGCACTTCGTCGTGGCAGTGGGCCATCAACAGGCGCGGAATGATCTGCGTCTCGATGGTTCGCAGCAGCGAAGCCGCGCGGTCCGCCGGTCCGGGCGGGAGGTCGGCGCCAGCGCCGTCGTCGTTGGAGGCGGGTTCGTGCGCGACTGCGCCCCAGTTCAATGCCGTCGTGCCGTCCCGCGTCGCGGCGACGGCCGCGAACAGGTTTCTCGTGTACGTCTGCACCACGTGTCTCCTCGTGGGATCGAGCGCGTCGGGTCTCGAAGAGAAGCAGGTGCTTCGAGTGGACCTGTTGGTGCCCGGGATGCCTGGCTTGTAACGTGTTGGTAAGCAAGCGCCTGGTCGGCACCCACTGTCAACCCGAAGCGACCCCGCGTCAAGCGCGTTTCCCTGGCCACCCCATTGCTTGCAGCGTAGTGTCAGACCCGTATTACGTCAATCTGGATTGACACTCTGGCGGCACAGGCCTAGATTCGCCGCATGCCTTCCCGGTCACTCCCCCGCACCGCGCCGCTGTACACCCCGGAGCAACGGCGGCGCCGCGATGCGAGCGGCTGGACCCTGGTGCAAGGGGTGCTGGCGCCGCTGCAGTTCCTGGTGTTCCTGGCCAGCCTGGTGCTGGTGTTGCGCTTCCTGGCCACCGGCCAGGGCGAGCAGGCGGCCACGGTCTCGGTGGTGGTCAAGACGCTGACGCTCTACGCCATCATGGTCACCGGCTGCGTGTGGGAAAAGGTGGTCTTCGGCCAGTACCTGTTCGCCCCCGCGTTTTATTGGGAAGACGTGTTCAGCATGGCGGTGCTGGCGCTGCACACCGCCTACCTGCTGGCGCTGGGCCAGGGCTGGCTGGGCAGCCGCGGCCTGATGCTGCTGGCCCTGGCGGCCTATGCCAGCTACGCGATCAACGCCACGCAGTTCCTGCTCAAGCTGCGGGCGGCGCGGCTGCAGGCGGGCGGCGCCCACACGGCGTTGGCGGCCACCACCGGGGCGACGACATGATTCCCATCGCCTCTGCCAGCGATACCCGCTGCTCCGACGCACCGGTGCTGCGCGAACGTGGCCAGCGCGAGGTGTTCTGCGGCCTCACCGGCATCGTGTGGCTGCACCGCAAGATGCAGGACGCCTTTTTCCTGGTGGTGGGCTCACGCACC
>CAKZXL010000435.1 GCA_937883885.1 uncultured Aquincola sp.
CAGCCCCATCGAGCACCGAAAGCTTCTCGGGCTCGCTGCATAACCAGTCCAAGAAATCCGCCGCACCCCCGGTGGGTCAGTTTTCAGTGATCGTCAACACACCGCTTGCTTGGTCCTCCAAGGCCCGCGTCGGTGGATGACCTCGGCCTTGTAGAGCCCGTTCATGGTCTCGGCCAAAGCGTTGTCGTAGCTGTCGCCCTTGGACCCCACGGACGGCTCAATGCCAGCCTCGGCCAGGCGCTCGCTGTAGCGGATGGACAGGTATTGGGTGAGTTCAACCCATCGTCGCAACACGTCCGTGATGGAGGTGTTGATGGACGTGAAGAAGAGGAAAGCGAGGCAGTCGGTGCGCGCCAAGTTGCGCTCACCGGGTCGGCCACCGGTTTTGCATCGCGCCGCGCGATGGCCGTTCTGGCAGGCGATTGCAAGGGGGCTCAGTAGCGAGGACGCTGCCGCCCTTGCTGGAGTGTCGCCGGCCGTGGGCAATCGATGGTTCCGACAATGCGGTGGTATGCCACCATCGCATCTTGTGCCGTCCGCGCCGCAGCCTACTGGGCGCTACCTGTCCTTCTCCGAGCGTGAGCAGATTGCGCTGGCGCGAGCCCGTGGCGAAGGTGTCCGGGAGATTGCCAGGCAACTCGGGCGCGCCGCCTCGACGATCTCGCGCGAGCTGCGACGAAATGCAGCCACTCGTGGCGGCGGATTGGAGTACCGTGCTCACACGGCGCAATGGCATGCCGACCGCGCCGCAAGGAGACCCAAGGCTGCCAAACTGCTGACAAACCCGACTTTGCGGAAGTACGTTCAGGACCGCCTTGCCGGGAACATCGCAACGCCAGGCGGTCGAACGATTGCGGGGCCACAGGTGCAGTGGAACGGGCGACGACATGGGCGTCGACAAGCCCGCCGGTGGTCACGAGCATGGAGCCCGCAACAGATCGCCAATCGGCTTCAGATCGACTTCCCCGAAGATACCTCGATGCGTATCAGTCATGAGGCGATCTACCAAGCGCTGTACGTTCAGGGCCGCGGTGCGTTGCAACGCGAACTGACGGCATGCCTGCGCACGGGCAGAGCTTTGCGTATGCCCAGAGAGCGTGTGCGAGGCCGGGGGAAGTCGTTCGTGACGCCGGAGATCATGATCAGTGAGCGGCCGGCCAGCGTCGAGGATCGGGCGGTGCCTGGCCACTGGGAAGGCGATCTCATCCTCGGACTCGACAGTTCTGCGATCGGAACGTTGGTCGAGCGGACTACGCGCTTCACGATGCTGCTGCACCTGCCGCCGCTACCGGGTCATCGGCAGCAGCAGCGCGACAAGCACGGACCTGCGCTGGCTGGACACGGGGCCGAGGCGGTGCGTCAGGCCATTGCACGGGCCATGGCCTCGATGCCAAAGCAATTGAAGAAGACGCTGACTTGGGATCAGGGCGCGGAGTTGGCCCAGCACGCCCAGCTGTCGATCGACACGGGGCTGCAGGTCTACTTCTGCGATCCCCAGAGTCCTTGGCAGCGAGGCACCAACGAGAACACCAACGGGCTGCTGCGGCAGTACTTCCCGAAGGGTACAGACCTCAGCGCACATCGAGCGAGTGATCTACAGGCTGTGGCGCTTGCCTTGAACACAAGGCCACGCAAGACCCTTGGATGGCGAACACCTGCCGAGGCGCTCAATGAACTGCTACGCTCAAAGGGCAAATGCAGTGTTGCGACGACTCGTTGAATGCGGGTTGACTGCCCCGGTCGCTGTGGAAGGTCAGGCCCGCGTCCTTGGCCGGATGGCGTTTGAACCAGGCCATGCGCAGTGCATCGATGACCAACTCGCGCGTCATGTCCTGGCGCATCGCCCAGCCCACCACCTGACGGCTGAACAGGTCGATCACAACAGCCAGGAACAGCCAGCCCTCGTCTGTGGCGATGTAGGTGATGTCGCCCACCCAGACCCTGTCTGGCTGGCTCACGTGAACTCGCGATTGAGCAAGTTCGGTGCAATGGGCAGGTCGTGCTTGCTGTCCGTGGTGACCTTGAAGCGCCGCTTGCCCTTGGCTCGGATGCCATGCTGCTGCATGAGCTTTTGAACCCGACCCTTGCCCACCCGGATGCCTCTGGCGAGCAACTCCTTCCAGGTGCGCGGCCAGCCGTAGCCACCACGCGTCTGGGCGTGGATGGCCTTGATGTGCACCAGCAGCGCGTCGTCGCTGAGGTGGCGCCGCTGCACGTCACTGGCGCGGCGCACGAAGTGCTCGTGGTACCCGGCCACGCTGACCTGCAGCACCCGGCACTGCACCGAGATCGGCCACACATGCCGGTGACGCTGGATGAAGGCGTACTTCACTTCGCTGCCTTGGCGAAGTACGCCGTCGCTTTTCCCAGGATGTCGCGCTCCATCGTCACCCGCGCGAGCTCGGCACGCAGACGGGCAATCTCCATCTGTTCGGCGCTCACGGGCTTGCTGTCGGCGCCGATGAGCTTGCCTTCGCGCTTGGCCTTGACCCAGTTGAACAAGGTCTGATCGACTACGCCCAGCGTTCGGGCCACTGCCGCGATGCTCTGGCCGCCCTCGACCAGGCGCACTGCCTCTTGCTTGAACTCCAACGTGTAGCGCGCCCTCGACGCCTTCGGCTTCGTCATTTCCGTTCCCCTTGCTGACATTGAATCACTCAGCATGGGAGACGGTTTCTGGGGGCAAGGTCAGCGATCTTCAAGCGACTTGTCCTTGGGGGCCTTGTTGGTCCTGGTCAGAAAAGTGTCGACTACAGAACGGCTCAAACCGTCGAGCACCACTCGAGCATCATTCCCGAGAGGAAACTTGAGCGCAAACGATGCAACTGGTGCCCTTACTGCGACCTGGGGCCCGCCTCTGAAGGAGGCTGTCGCCTTCTTGGCGACGGGCTTGGCCGGGGCGGCGCGTCTGGCCGCTGTGGCCTTGGGCGCGGCCGGCTTCTTTGCCGCCTTGAGGGCAGCTTTGCCCGAACGTGCCTTTTGCTTGGTTGCCATCCTGCCCCTCCACGAGTTCTCGCTTCGGCCCCCCGGCCGGCCCCGTCAGCTTACGTCGCACGGAGTTCTTCGAGTCGAGCAACGCAATCGTCCGGCTCAAGGCTGATGCTCCTCGCGACCCTGCGCATCCTTCGATTGGATGACGCACCGACATTCTGTCGCACGCATACGAAGGCCCCTCGTTGGATCGTCGGACCGGCCAGACGCGCGCTCTGATCTTCGAGGCAATGAAGGCTGCCGCGTCTGGGTCGATCTGCGGGGATGTGGAGCAGCTGGTGGCGGATGTGGCAACGAACAGCCCCCGCCGGTCGGGCCCGCGCCGCGCGTGGCGGTTCCACCATCGACTTCCACCGGCTTGCGCGAGGCACCTGGCCCGCGCCGACTGCCGCTGGCGGTTCCCATTCCGGGATGAACTGCGCGCGCTGGTACCTCAACCGCAGAGTAGTGCGACGCTCGCGCCTGCCATTTGTCGCTATCAAATGACGTCCTGATAAGAACACTTCTCAGGACATCCCCCACCGCGATGCGTTGACTGTCGATCACGTAGAACATCCTTCCACGGACATCGCCTCCAGGTCGATCAACGCATCCGCCATCCCCGTCAGCTCCGGCGTCTGCGACACAAAGAACTCTCGCGCGTAGCCACCCAGTTCCAGCACCCGCCGCTTCATCGCCATGAACATGCGCTTGCGCTCCGGGTCCAGCGGTCCGTCGGTCTCGTCGGAGAACAGGGTGTCGTAGCGCCGGCCCGTGTTCTGCGCCAGGTACAGCGCCACGGCCCTCACCAGGCACTCGTTGATCCACTATGCCGAGAACCCGGATATGCCGAGTTCGCATTCTGGCCAGCGTGCCCGCCCCTGCAACTGTCCTGCGGGTACCTGCGAAGCGATGCG
>CAKZXL010000436.1 GCA_937883885.1 uncultured Aquincola sp.
CGCTGCAGGTTCGGAAAGTCCTCGAGCTTTTGCTCATGCATCTTGTGCGGCACCACCCAGGGGTAGCAGGCCATGTCGGCGATGCTGTAGTCGCCCGCGATGTACTCGCGGCTTTCGAGCTGCTTGTTGAGCACGCCGTACAGGCGCGCAGTCTCTTTCACATAGCGCTCGATGGCATAGGGGATCTTCTCCGGCGCAGCCATGTGGAAATGGCCGTTCTGCCCGGCCATCGGGCCCAGGCCACCCATCTGCCAGAACAGCCACTGCAGCACCTCGGTGCGGCCGCGCAGGTCCTGCGGGATGAAGCGGCCGGTCTTGTCGGCCAGGTACAGCAGGATGGCGCCCGACTCGAACACCGACAGCGGCCCGCCGCCCCCCGCGGGGTCTTGATCCACGATGGCCGGGATGCGGTTGTTGGGCGAGAGGCGCAGGAACTCGGGCTGGAACTGCTCGCCCTTGCCGATGTTCACAGGGTGGATGGTGTACGGCAGGCCGGCTTCTTCCAGGAAGATGCTGACCTTGTGGCCGTTGGGCGTGGTCCAGTAGTGCAGGTCGATCATGGGGTGCTCGCAAAGCAATGGGTGGCGCATGATGCCCCGCCCGCTGACAGGATGCCCGCAGTGGGGTACACCGTGGCACCTCAGCCCTTGCAGGAGAAGACCGATGGCCCATGAGCCCCCTCGCCAGACCGCCGCAGACTTCCACCCCGAAGTGCTGCGCCTCTTCGACCGCTACGTGCACGGGCTGCTCGACCGGCGCGGCTTCATCGAGGGCGCGGCCCGGTTCTCGGCCGGCGGCGTCAGCGGCGCGGCGCTGCTGGCCGCGCTGAGCCCGCGCTTTGCGCAGGCGCAGCAGGTGTCGCCGGGCGATGCACGCATCCGCGGCGAGAAGGTCAAGTTCCCTTCGCCCCGCGGCTACGGCCAGGGCGGCGGCTACCTGGTGCGGCCGGCAGCGGCCAACGGTGCACTGCCCGCGGTGCTGGTGGTGCACGAAAACCGTGGCCTGAACCCACACATCGAAGACATCGCGCGCCGGCTGGCACTGGAGAACTTCGTGGTCTTCGCGCCCGACGCGCTGGACCCGCTGGGCGGCTACCCGGGCGACGAGGACAAGGCCCGCGAGCTGTTCGGCAAGCTGGATCAGTCGAAGACGCAGGAAGACTTCATCGCCGCGGCCGCCTACCTGAAGAACGTGAGCAACACCAACGGCAAGATGGGCGTGGTGGGCTTTTGCTACGGCGGCGGCATCGCCAACTTCCTGGCCACCAAGCTGCCCGAGCTGGGCGCCGCCGTGCCCTTCTACGGCATGGCACCGCCGGCCGACCAGGTGCCCAACATCAAGGCCGCGCTGCTGCTGGTGTATGCCGACAACGACGAACGCATCAACGCCAGCTGGCCCGGCTACGAAGCCGCCCTCAAGGCCGCCAACGTGCCCTTCCAGGCCGTGAAGTACCCGGGCACGCAGCACGGCTTCAACAACGACACCACGCCGCGCTACGACCAGGCGGCGGCGCAGCAGGCGTGGGCGCGGACGGTGGCTTTGTTCAATGGGGTGTTGAGGTAGGTACGCGCGTTGGGAGGCGTGCGCTTTCCAACATCCACGGTCTCGCATTCAAAACCAGAGCGCAACTCGGCGCGGAGTGCCTTGCCGGTAACAAGACCCACCTCGCAACCTTGACAAGGGTCTCGTCGATCAGTTCGTCCCGAGCGGCGTCGTGAAAGCGTACGCGCTTCACTTTGAGTGATGCGGCGAACCTCGGCGACAGCTCGTCGTGATTGACCTCTTGCAACGAAGGCGCCCCCTACAGCGTCAGCATGCCATCAATAAGCGCAAGCTTGTCATCAGACAGTCGATTCAATTCGCTGCGGCTCAATCGACCCTCCCGAACGAGACGTGCAAAGACGAAGAGAAGTTGAGAGTACCGAAAGTCA
>CAKZXL010000437.1 GCA_937883885.1 uncultured Aquincola sp.
TTGCCATCGGCGAACTGGCCCGACAGCGAGGCGTAGCCGGACAGCCAGGCATTCAGGGGCTGCAGCCGGCTCAGGCTGTAGCGCAGCTTGGCAAAGCCGCCGGCGGTGCGCAGGCTGGCCGCATCGGCCGCGGCATTGGGCGAATCGTTGAGGTTGAGCCGGCCCAGGCTGAAGGCCAGCCCGCCGCCGGTGCTGCCACCACCACCCCAGCTGTCGAACAGGTTGCCCGACAGGCCCAGGGTGCCGACGTCGGCGTGGTAGCGGCTGACCAACGCGCCGTTGGCTTCGTTGCGGAAGTAGCGCCGCTCGGCCGACAGCTGCAGGTACAGGTTGCGGTCGCGCGAGCGCACCAGCGGGTAGCTGCCATCCAGCCCCGCGGTGTGCGAGCGGCCGCGGCCGTCCAGGGCATTGAAGGTCTGCTCGGTGAGCTCGTAGCTGAGGGTGGACACGTTGGCGCCCACGCGCCAGCCGTTCGCGCCCACGGGCAGGCTGGCGCCCAGGCGCAGGTAGTCGTTGCCCTGGCTATGCAGCAGCGTGGTGCTGAACTGGTCGCCCCGGCCCAGCGGGCCGTCCAGCCGCAACGTGGCGAACAGGCGCCCGGTGCCGGTGGCCCGGCCGCCGGCGTTATCGGAGCCCAGCTCGCCGCCGAAGCGCGGCGTGTCGGTCAGCCGCAGCGCCAGGGCGGTTTCGCCCTCCTGCTCGCCGGCCTGCAGGCTGGCCGACATGCTCACGCCGGGCAGGTCGTCCAACAGCATGAGGCCGCGGTCCAGCGCACGCTGGTTCAGCGCCTGGCCGGTGGGCTGCGCCGCCGCGATGATGGCGCGGGCCAGCGCCGGGTTGAAGCGCCCCGGCTCACCTTCCACACGCACGCCGCCGAAGCGGGCTTCGACGATGCGCAGCCGCACATGGCCGCTGCTCACGTCTTGTCTAGGCAAGTAGGCCTGCACCAGCCAGCCGCGGGCCGCATAGGCCTGCTGCACGGCAGCCGCCGCCTGCTGCAATTCGGCCAGGCCCACGCGCTGCCCGATCCACGGCGCCAGCACCGCATCCAGCTCCGCCCGGCTGAGCAGGGTGTTGCCCTCGGGCTCGACCGACTTGAGTTCAAAGCGCGGGCCGTTGGCCGCCGCGGGTGCGGTGGGCGCGGTCGGCGTCGTCAGTGCGGGGGCGCGGCCGGGTAGCTCGTTATTGCGGGGTTCGCTCTGGCGCAGCAAGGAACCGGCATCGGTCTGGGCCAGCGCCATGGGCGTCACCGCCGCCAGCAAAGCGCCGAACATCATGCCGCGGCCGGCGGCATGCCGGGGGCGGGAACAACGTGAGATCAAATCCAACTCCACGGCCTACTACAAGGGTGGAGGCAGTCTAGAAATCCCGCTTTCCCCGCCATCGGCCGAGGAAGGGCGTAAAAGTCCGGTTGTTGTAACCGCGCCTCGTGCCGCGGGCCGTCGGCGTCAGTCGGTGGCGCGCCGCTGCACCAGGCCCATGGCCAGGGTGCGCAGCTGCTTGAGCAGCGCGCCTTCGTCCCCCACCCGCGCATTCATGATCACCGGCGACACCGCGGCGCCGTCGGCCAGCGGGCGGTAGTGCACTTCGCTGCGGTGCAGGTGCCGTACCGAGGCGGGCACCAGCGCGATGCCCACGCCGGCGGCCACCAGGCCGAGGGCGGTCTGCAGTTCGTTGGCTTCCATCGCGACGCGGGGCGTCAGGCCGCGGCCCTTGAAGAGTTGCAGCACATGGTCGGCGTAGCTGGGGCGCGGGCGCGCGGGGTACAGCAGCAGCGGTTCCTGCGCCAGGAGCGCCAGCGGCAGCTGCTTGCGCCGCAGCAGCGGGTGGCGGGCGGGCAGGGCGGCCACGATGGGCTCTTCCAGCAGCGTCACGCTCTGCACCTCGGGGTCGTCCAGCACCAGGCGGCCGAAGCCCACGTCGATGCGGCCGGTCTTCAGCGCCTCGGCCTGCTGCACCGTGATCAGCTCCGACAGCTGCACCTCCACCCCGGCGTTCAAGGCCCTGAACTGGCGGATCAGCTCGGGCAGCAGGCCGTACAGGGCCGATGGCACGAAGCCGATGCCGAACACCGTGCGCCGGCCTTCGGCAATGCGGCGGGTGGCTTCTGCGCTTTCCTTCAGGCGGGCCAGGATCTGCACCGTCTGCTCCAGGAAGAAGCGGCCGGCGGGCGTGAGCTGCAGCGGCCGCGCGCTGCGGTCGATCAGCTGCGCGCCCAGCGCTTCTTCCAGCTGCTGGATCTGCCGGCTGAGCGGCGGCTGGGCCATGTGCAGGCGCTCGGCGGCGCGGCTGAAGCTCAGCGCGGTGGCCACGGCCTCGAAGTAGCGGAGTTGCCGGAGTTCGATCATCGCTTCGTCCTGGGCCCGCCATACCGCAGCGGTATGGAGCGGGACGCCGATGGTATTGGACGCCCGGCAGCCTGCGCACCAACATCGTGGCCATGAACGCGACACCGGCCCACTCCCCGACCACCATCGCCTCGATCGAGGCGATCATCGTCGACCTGCCCACCATCCGCGCCCACCGGCTGGCGATGACGACGGTGAACCAGCAGTCGCTGGTCATCGTCAAGCTGCGCTGCAGCGACGGCACGCTGGGCATCGGCGAAGCCACCAGCATCGGCGGCCTGGCCTATGGCGAGCAAAGCCCCGAAAGCACCCAGCTGGCGATCGACGCCTACCTGGCGCCACTGCTCATCGGCCAGGACGCCGGCAACGTCAATGCCGCGATGGCGCTGCTCAACCGGCAGGTGCAGGGCCAGTCGTATGCCAAGTCGGCCCTGGAAACCGCGCTGCTGGACGCACTGGGCCAGCGCCTGGGCCTGCCGGTGCATGCGCTGCTGGGCGGTGCGGTGCGCCGCTCGATGCCGGTGCTGTGGACACTGGCCAGCGGCGACAGCGGCCGCGACGTGGAAGAGGCGCTGGGCCTGATGGAAGCCCGCCGCCACCGGGTGTTCAAGCTCAAGATCGGCAAGGGCGAGCCGGCGGCCAACATCGCCCACGTGGCCCACATCAAGCGCGCGTTGGGGGCCGAGGTGCTGATCACGGTGGACGTGAACCAGGCCTGGGACGAGGCCACCGCCCAGGGCGCCATCGCCGCGCTGGAGCAGGCCGGCGTGGGGCTGGTGGAGCAGCCCGTGCCGCGCCGCCACCGCGCCGCGCTGGCCCGGCTGGCCGCCCGCTTCGACGTGCCCATCATGGCCGATGAATCCATCAACGGCCCCGAGGACGCGCTGGAGCTGGCGCAGGAAGCGGCGGCCGACGTGTTCGCGCTCAAGATCTCCAAGGCGGGCGGCCTGCTCAACACGCTGCGCACCGCCGCGGTGGGTGAGGCGGCGGGCATTGGCCTGTATGGCGGCACCTTGCTGGAAGGCAGCATCGGCAGCATCGCCTCGGCCCATGCGTTTGCGGCCTGCCCGCAGCTGCGCTGGGGCACCGAGCTGTTCGGCCCGCTGCTGCTGAAGGACGACGTGGTGACCCAGCGGCCCGATTACCGCGACTTCGAGCTGCACCTGTCCGATGCGCCCGGCCTGGGCGTGAGCCTGGACGAGGACAAGCTGGCCCACTACCGCCGCGACCGCCAGCGCACCCAGGTCGCCGTCACGGCCTGACCCCCAACGATTGCCCGGAGACCGACCCATGCTGTTCCATGTGCAGATGACCGTGCGCCTGCCGCACGACATGCCGCCGGCCCAGGCCGACGAACTCAAGGCCCGCGAGAAGGCGATGGCGCAGGAGCTGCAGCGCGCCGGCCGCTGGCGCCACCTGTGGCGCATCGCCGGCCGCTACGCCAACGTCAGCGTGTTCGATGTGGCCAGCCCCGCCGAGCTGCATGAGCTGCTGTCGCAGCTGCCGCTGTTCCCGTACATGGACATCGAGGTGCAGGCCTTGTGCCGCCATGCCTCGTCGGTGCATGAAGACGACCGTTGACCCCAGGGCCCGTTTTTGAGCCAGCATCCCAACCAGGAGACAAGCCATGAGCAATGAATTCACCGTCCAGCAGCTGCTGGAGCGCGTCAACAACAGCCACCAGGGCGGTGGCAACGAGCGGGTGCGCCGCATCACCGCGCGCATCGTGTCCGACCTGTTCCGCACCATCGACGAGATGGACGTCAACGCCGACGAGTTCTGGGCGGCGGCCGACTGGCTGTCTCGCCTGGGCGCCAGCGGCCAGATGGGCCTGATCACCGCCGGCCTGGGCTTCGACCGGCTGCTGGACATCCGTGCCGACGAGGCCGACCGCCGCGCCGGCCGCTCCACCGACGGCACGCCGCGCGCCATCGAAGGGCCGCTCTACATCGCCGGCGCGCCGCTGTCGCACTACGAAGTGCGGGTGGACGAAGGCGAGCCGCGCGGCGAGGTGCTGGTGATGGAAGGGCGCGTGCTGGACGAGCAGGGCCAGCCGGTGGCCAAGGCGCTGGTGGACGTGTGGCATGCCAACGAGAAGGGCCGTTACTCGCACTTCGATCCCGACCAGGCGCCTTATGCGCTGCGCCGCCGCATCGAGACGGATGACCAGGGCCGCTACCGCTTCCGCAGCTTCCTGCCGCCGGGCTACGCCATTCCGCCCAACAGCCCGACGTCGGAGCTGTTCGAGGTGCTGGGCCGCCACGGCAACCGCCCCGCGCACATCCACTTCCTGGTGGCCGCACCGGGCCAGCGCCTGCTGACCACGCAGGTCAATATCCCGGGCGACACCTTCATCGACGACGACTTCGCCTTCGCCACCCGCGACGGCCTGGTGGTGACGCTGGAGCCCGGCACCCCGCCGGCCGGCTACGAGTCGCTGGGCGTCACCGCCCCCTTCACCCGCGTGCGTTTCGACTTCCGGCTGCAGGCCGCGCAGGACGAATCGGAATCCAAGCCGCTGGCGCGGATGGCGCGCCTCAAGGCGTGACCGGCACTGCGGCGGGAATGACGAGCAGCAGCTCCGACTCGTCAATCAGGCGGAAGGTGGGCGGCTGGCCGGTCAGTTGTTCGGTGCGGCTGATGATCAGCTGCACGCCTTCGCCGCGTTTGTCCATCATGGCCGTTCGTCCCACGTCACGCTGATCGGCGTCGGGCACGGGGCACCTGGCCAGCAGGCTGGTGATGGCCTCGTTGCGGGCGGCCTGCCGGTACGCCAGACTCTCCACGGTCATCGTGTTGGGAATGGCGCCCGGCGAGTAAATCTCCAGCCGGTCTGCAAACAGCCGCAGCCGTATCTTGGCTCCGTGGATCGAGTAATCCCGGTGGGCCACCGCATTGACCAAGGCCTCGAAGACGGCCGTCATGTCGAACTGCGGGATGTCACGCCGACCTTCTGCCTTGGTCGCGAACACCCGCATGTTCTTGCGCACGAAGTGGCAGGCACCCATCACTTGGGCATCCAGCGGGCCGGTGATGTCCTGCGCGTCCAACTGGTAGAGCGAGTGGCCGTCGGGCCGCACCTCGGTGCCGCGGTAAGCGACCGCCTGGATGAAGGCGTTGGGCAGCCAGACCCTGGGATCGGCACTGGCCATCAGGACCCCGGCGACCGTCGGCCTCCACTCACCATCCGCGTCCTTGCGTGCCATGGCCAGCTTGTCCAGCAGCACCTCCTGGGTGTCTTGCGAGCGGGGGCTCGCAAAGCGCTGCCAAAGGTCGTCCCTCAGCCCGGCGAGCCTTGCGCCGGGCACGGGCTGTTCATCGAAGCGGATGATGCGGGCCTGGCTTCTTTGCTGGAACAGTCGCGCCAGATAGTCTGGCGACATCTCGCGCTTGGCGCTGCCCACACGATGCAGATAGCCGCCCGGGCTGCGATGCACGAAGAGGCTGCTGCTCACCTCGACCCTCAAGACCGGCCGTTGTTCACTGGCAGCACTGGGCAAGGTCAGGCGCTCAATGACGGGTGCCAGCGGAGGCTGGATGCTGTCCAGGCAAAGCTCGCGCACGAAGTCTTCGACCAGATCGAGGTGGTCAACCGGAATGCCGATCACCTGGCGTGCGTCGTCAACGCCGAGAACGCAGACGCCGCCCCTGCCATTGGCAAACGCCGCCAATTCGTCCGCCAAGGCGCTGCGGTGCGGCGCGCTGATCCTCTGCCCGGCAAAGCGCACTTCCTTCAGCTCCAGGAACGTGTCTTCGCCCAGTCGGATCTTGTCTGCAAGTTCGGCGGCGCTCTTGAACATGTCAACGTTCCAGTCTCTGGTCCCCCCGACAGGAATCGAACCTGTATCTAGCGCTTCATACCACTTCGGCTTTCGCCGCCGCCTGGGGCGTTCGTGGTCTGGACTATGCCTTTGCCGTGGGCCGAAGGGGCCTGTAGGCAGGAGCCGTCTAGTCTCTACACCTTCCCGATGACCGGGCTTGGCTCGGCGTTGCCACGGCAACCGGGGTTGCCACAGGGTTCACCGACTTTGACTCCATTCAGCCGACGCTTTCGCGGCCGGCTGCCCAATTTAGGAGGCGCTCGTTCTATCCATTGAACTACGGGGAGCAGCCCGGGATGCTAACAGGCGAGCGAGCGCAGCGAGCTTGGGAGCCGACCCACCCGCCCGCCGGGCCGCCTCAAGGGCGGGTGCTCCCCCTCGGGGGGGCGCGAGCGCAGCGAGCTTGGGGGCCAA
>CAKZXL010000438.1 GCA_937883885.1 uncultured Aquincola sp.
CTCCTGCAAGCCGGCTTCGGGAGGCCTACTCCCATCTTCAGTACAGCACCACAGGTCTGCCGCCTGTGTTCGTGACACACACCACTGGTTGCCCTTCTTCGACTGCTTCATCTCCGGGTCGCGCTCGCCGGTGGCGTTCTTCGTCGAGCTGGGCGCGGCAATCAGCGTCGCGTCCACCACCGTGCCGGTCTTCAGCAGCAGCCCCTTGTGCTGCAGCAGGTCGTTGACCGTCTTCAGGATCTGTGGCGCGAGCTTGTGCTTCTCCAGCACATGGCGAAACCTCAGGATCGTCGACTCGTCAGGCAGCCGGTCGTCCCAGCCGCCCAGCCCTGCGAAATCCCGGAACAGCGGCACGTCGTGCAGCGCGTCTTCCATCGCCGGGTCGCTCAGGTTGAACCACTGCTGCATGAAGTGAATGCGCAGCATCGCCTCCACCGGAAACGGCGGGCGGCCTCGCCGGCCGTCGGGCATGTACGGCGACACCAGGGCCACCAGCTCGCTCCACGGCACCACGCGCTCCATCTCGCCGAGAAACTCCCGGCGCCGGGTTCGCTTGCCGGACTGGCCCAGTCCAAGACTCTGCTGCTTCATGGTTCGTATGGTCCGATCGGATCACTCACCGGCCAAGCACATCGGCGACGGACTTATGCAGACCTTCCCTAGGCCGCGGCCGGATCAGCGCCAGCCGGCGGCCCAGGCAGCAACGCAGGCCCGGCGGCACGAGGGCGAAGAAGCCGAGCGTGGCTTCGTAGCTGAACACGATGTCGCCGGCCGCCGGCAGCACGCGGCGCGTCCATTGCCCGAAGTCGCTCTCCGCGATGTGCCGTACCTCGCCGAAGTCCAACCCGGTCCCGGTGAGGTTCTTGATGCCCAGGAAGACCGGCCCTTCCTCTGATTCCGGTGGTGTTGCGTGGGGTCCGTCGTAGATGCCCTCCACCAGGTCACCGACAGGCGCGAACCGCCAACCCTTCGGCAACGGACCTTGCGCCGCCTCCTCGAACCCCTCCGGAAACAAGGCCGCCGTGGCGTCGTCCATGCCGGCCGGGGCGAGGCCTTGGCTCTTGGCACGAACGGGATCGAAGTCGACGAACCACGACTTGAAGAGCGCTTGCGCGATGGCTTCGAGGGTGGCGTTGGTTTCGCGCAGGAGGGCGATGCGATCGTCGAGTGCCTTCAGAACCTCAACGATTGCATCCTGCTCGCGCCGGTCGGGCAGTCGCAATCGAATCGAGTAGACGAAGTTCCGATTCAACGACGGCTGCGCACTGCCGGAGTTGAAAGCAGCGAGATTCAGAGTCTGAAGCAAGTAGTACGCAAATCGCTCGCTGTTGCCGAGGAAGTCGGTGACGTAGAGGCACGTGTTGTGCGGCCAGTAGTCAACTTCGGCGAAGTGAACACGGCCGATCGACGCCCCGCTTCGACCAATCACAACGCCGGGCCCCTTTGCCAGCGCTTCGTCATGGGATCCATTGGCCCCGGCCGAACCCATGACTGGTACAGGGCCGGGCCGTTGTTCCGCCGCAGTAAGGTCGTGGCCTCGCTGAAGCCGGACGAACTCGCCAAGCGGGAGCTCGGCCCATTCAGATCTCATAGCCGAGTCCACCCAGCTTCCGACGAATCAGCGAATCCAACTCCGCCCCCTTCGCCATCTGCTCCCCGAGCTTTTCGGTCAGCGCCTGCATCTTCGACTCGAAGCCCTCACCGTCGTCCTCCAGCGCCTCGGCGCCCACGTAGCGCCCCGGCGTCAGCACATGCCCGTGCTCGGCGATCTCGGCCAGCGTCACGCTGCGGCAGTATCCAGGCACGTCGGTGTACTCCGCAGCACCCGCATCACCGCGCCACGCCGCCACCGTGCTAGCGATGCGCTCGATCACCTCGTCCTTCAGCTCGCACTGCACCCGGCTGATCATCGTGGCCAGCTTGCGCGCATCGATGAACAGCACCTCGCCCCGGCGTTGCGGCCTGTCCTTCACCAGGAACCACAGGCAAGCCGGGATCTGCGTGTTGAAGAACAGCTGCCCCGGCAGCGCGATCATCACCTCCACCACGTCGGCATCGACCATCGCCGCGCGGATCTGGCCTTCGTTGTTCTGGCTGCTGCTCATGCTGCCGTTGGCCAGCACGATGCCGGCACGGCCGCCGGGCTTCAGGTGCCACAGCATGTGCTGCAGCCAGGCGTAGTTGGCGTTGCCCTGCGGCGGGTCGCCGTACTCCCAGCGCGGGTCACCTGACAGGCTGGCGTGCCACCAGTCGCTGATGTTGAACGGCGGGTTGGCCAGGATGAAGTCGGCGCGCAGGTCGGGGAACTGGTTCTTGGTGAAGGTGTCGGCCGGCTCGCGGCCCAGGTTGAAGTCGATGCCGCGGATGGCCAGGTTCATCGCGGCCAGCCGCCAGGTGGTGGGGTTGGCCTCCTGCCCGAAGATGGCCACGTCGCCCAGCTTGCCGCCGTGGCTGAGGATGAACTCCTCGCTCTGCACGAACATGCCGCCTGAGCCACAGCACGGGTCGTACACCTTGCCGTGGTGCGGTGCCAGCACGGCCACCAGCGTCTTGACGATGCTGCGCGGTGTGTAGAACTGGCCGCCGCGCTTGCCCTCGGCGCTGGCGAACATGCCGAGGAAGTATTCGTAGACCTGGCCCAGCACGTCGCGGGCGGTGGCGGCGCTCTCGCCGAAGCCGATGGTGGAGATCAGGTCCACCAGCTCGCCCAGCTTGCCGTCGGGCAGCTGCGCGCGGGCGAAGCGCTTGTCGAGAATGCCCTTGAGCTTGGAGTTCTCGGCCTCGATCAGGCCCAGAGCATCGTCGATGCGCTTGCCGATGTCCGTCTGCTTGGCCGCAGCGCGAATGGCCTCCCAGCGCGCCGCCTCGGGCACCCAGAAGACGTTGGCCTCGCGGTAGTAGTCGCGGTCTTCCAGCTCGGCGGCGATGTCGGCGGGCGTGGCGCTGTCGAGGTGGTATTCGTCGGCCGGGTCCGCGAAGCGTACCGTCAGTTCGGTGCGGCGGGCCTGGAAGGTGTCGGAGATGTACTTCAGGAAGATCAGGCCGAGCACCAGGTGCTTGTACTCGGCCGCATCCATGTTGGCGCGCAGCTTGTCGGCGGTGGCCCAGAGGGTCTTCTTCAGGTCGTCGATCATTCGGGCTTGTCTTCTTGTGCTGCCGGTACGGGTGAACGGCGAGGCAGTCTAGCAACGCCGGGAGCCGGCCCGAGGGGCTTGGCGGCCCATTTCCGAGGCTTGGCGTGGTCGAAATGTCCGGCCGCCGTGGGACTTGTCATCGGCCGGCAGGCCCTTCGCGCGGGCCCCGCTGCCGCACACGTCGGAGCACGAAGCAGCCCCATTCTGCGAGCCTCGCCCGCGCCCAACTAGAGGCATGGCAGAAGAAGGTCAAGCCCGAGGAGAAGACGGCATCGTGAGCGCCGCAAGGTGTCTTGTCGCACCTAATTGCAATCCTGCCCGGATCAAGTGGTCGGTTCCTGCCCGATGAACATGCGCCGGGTTTTCGGCGCTGTTGACATCACACGCGCGCTTGCGGTCAACTCTCGATCAGCCCTGCGGTGCCTGCAGCAGGACGTCAAGTCAACAGCAGGCCGGACGCTGCCACCGAGCGCTCAGACGCTGAAGCAGCCGTTAGCGGTCGTGACCCGCACTTCCATCGCGTAGCCTGACTACGCGGCCGTGCAAGACGCGGCCCCCATCCCTCTCTCCGATCCGCATCCCCGAGATGCGATGCGCTGCCAGGCTCGCCCGCGAGCACCTGCAGCCACACCCCGCAATGCGTACGCGTTGCGATCCCTGAATACCCTCGTCACGGCCACTGCCCTTGCGGGCGTTCGCCCGGCACGCGCTGCACGTCGCAGCGTGCCGGGTGAAGACCACCGTGACCCTGCACGCCCTCGGTGGAAGGGGGCGCGTCCAGCAGGAGCCGAGGGATCACCTTCGCTTGCCCACTGAATGACCAGCTGGACTGGTCGCCGCGCCACGAGCGCATCGATGACTCCGCGCGGAAACGCGCGCGGTCGTCCGGGCAGCTTCCGATTTTTTAAGACCTCCAGCGGCCCGCAGGGCCGCACCTTTGGACGAACCCTTCCGGCACCGAGGCCCGCCGGATGTGGACACCGCTCTTCGCCTCCGCGCCTCTTCGAGACGGAACACCTCGAAGCGGCGCGCCCCAACGCCGTGTTCCAGGTTGGCCATCGACCTCGGCTGGCTCCCGGGGTCACCCACTTGGAGATCGATATGGGTTCGAAGACAACACTGCGCAGCCAGTACGTGCAGCGCATCTATGCAAACGGCTATGACCCCGACGCGGTGCTGGCCGCGCTGCCGATCGGCACGCGAGAGTGGAAGCGCGTGCTGGACGCCATCGTCAAGAAGAACAACAGCCAGCACGCCAAGCTCTACAAGGTGGTGTCCTTCAAGACCATGAAGGACCGCGAGACCTTCCTGTTCAGCTTCTTCAACGAGTTGCGGACGGAAACGCCGTTCAGGGATGCGGACCCGCGCCACCTGAAACAGCGGCATGTCCAGGAGATGGTGGCGCGGTGGGAGGAGCGCGGCATGGCCACCGCCAGCATCCACAACTACCTGTCGTTCTTGCGCACCTACTCGACCTGGATCAAACGGCCGGGCATGGTGCGGGAGGTGGCCTTCTACGTGGGCGCGGATTCACCGCATGCGCACCGCAGGCAGGTGGCGGTGGAAGACCGCAGCTGGACGGCTCACGGCGTCGACATCGAAGCCAAGATCGCCGAGGTGGCCGCCTTCGACCAATGGGTCGGCCTGCAGTTGGAGATCTGCTATCGGTTTGGTGCCCGGCCCAAGGAGGCACGGCACTTCCGGCCCCACGGTGCGCTGATCCCCCGCGAGCTGGCCTTCGAGCGCGACGCCGCGGCTTATCCGGAGTGCGAGGAGTTCGTGCGCTTCGCCCAAGGCACGAAGGGTGGGCGCCCGCGCGACGAGCCGCTGCAAACCGAAGAGCAGCGCGAACTGCTCACGCGGCTCCAGACCATCGTGGCCAAGGGCTGGTATGTCGGCGAGCCGGGCCGCACGGCGGCCCAGAACCAAAGCCATTTCTACAGCGTCATGAAGCGCTTTGGCATCACGCAAGCTGCACTGGGGGTGACCGCCCACGGCCTGCGGCACCAGTCGGCGAACGATGGCTACGAGGCCGACACCGGCGTGCCCTCCCCTGTGCGCGGCCAGCAGGAGCGCCCGGAGAACGACGCCGATGCGCGCTACCGCACCGCCATCCGCCTGGGCCATTCGCGCCTGCGTTCAAGCACGTTCTACGTCGGGACGATGGGCAAGCCCGGCCAGGCTGATGCGGCCGAGGACCCGCCCGCCCCCGAGGGCGATCCGTTGGAGCAGTCGTCGTGAGCCGCGGCCTGCCCCTGTCCGAAGCCATGGCACACGTCGGCCTGAAGCGCCGGACCTTCGACAGCCTGATCCGCCCGCGCGTCACGCCGATCCGCGTGGGCACGAGCCTGATCTTCGACGTGCACGACCTCGACCGCGCCTTCGACGAGTTGAAGGCGGCTTCGCAGGCTTCGGAGGTCTCTGCCAGCGCCTCCGAGCCGGCGCAGAATGCGCGCAGGAACGGACGGCCCATTCCACAGAAAGGAGTTGAACCATGGGCCGATCAACACGGGGGATCCACCCCGACGAAGGCGGTACCTGGCAGGTCGACAAGATCTGGCGCGGCACTCGATTTCGCCAGCGCGGTTTCACAAGTGCTGGCGAAGCGCAGGCCTGGCTGATCAAGCAGCTCGAAGAGTTGCGCACCGTGACGCTTCACGGTGCGCGGCCCAAGCGCACGTTTGATCAGGCCGCGGCGCACTACGTGACGATCTTCCAGGACAAGGTATCCATCGAAACAGAGACCTCTTGGCTCAAGAGCGTGATGCCACACATCGGCCATCTCCAGTTGAACCAGGTGCACGACGGCACCCTGGCGCCCTACGTTGCAAAGCGTCTGGCCCAGGGCCGTTCGCACAAGACCGTGAACAGCGGGCTGGGCATCGTCCGCCGGATCCTGAATCTGGCGGCGAAGTCCTGGCGCGACGAGAACGGCATGACCTGGCTGGAGCATGCGCCGGCGATCACGATGCTGCCGCTGGTGGGCCACCAGCGCGAACCGCAGCCCCTGAGCTGGGGCCAGCAGCGCAAGCTGCTGCCCTTGTTGCCGGACCACCTGGCGCGCATGGCGTTGTTCGACCTGAACACCGGCGTGCGCGACGACGTGGTCTGCAACCTGCGCTGGGACTGGGAGATCCAGGTGCCGGAACTCGGCATCTCGGTCTTCGAGGTGCCGCGGGAGCACGTGAAGGGCCGGCGCCGGCCGCGGGTGGTGGTGTGCAACAGCGTGGCGCAGTCGATCATCGAATCGCAGCGCGGCAAGCACGAGGAGTTCGTCTTCGTGTGGCGCCGCGAGCGCGTGAAGAACCTCGATGACGCACCGCTGATGCCCTACCGGCCGATCCAGACGATGCACAACACCGCGTGGCAGCGCGCACGACGCGAGGCCGGCATGCCCGACCTGCACGTGCACGACCTGCGCCACACCGTGGGCATGCGCCTGCGCGAAGCGGGCGTGCCGGAGAGCACGGTGGCCGACATCCTCTGGCACAGCAATGCGTCGATGACGCGCCACTACAGCGTGGCGCAGATCGTCGAGCTGCACGCGGCGCTGGAGAAGATCAAGGAAGACTCAGGCCGCTGGAACAAGAGCCTGGCGACCTTGCGGCGCGAGCATGAAGAGGCGAAGCGGGTGGCGTTGGAGGGCGAAAGTCACCCAAAGTCACCCAAAAGTCACCCAGCAAAGAAAAACGGGTTAGCCCTTGCGGAGCTAACCCGTTGATCTAGAACGAAGTTCTGGCGCGGCTGGCAGGATTCGAACCCACGACCCCTTGGTTCGTAGCCAAGTACTCTATCCAACTGAGCTACAGCCGCTGAAGCCTCACAGTATAGCGAGCA
>CAKZXL010000439.1 GCA_937883885.1 uncultured Aquincola sp.
AGCAGCACCCGCAGCACCGTCCCGGCAGCCATGCATCACGGCAGGAAAAACGCCTGCGCCAATGGGAGCATCGGCCGCAGCCGGAACGGCCGGTGTTTCCGGAGCCCGATCCGCCGATCTACAAACCGCTTGGCTGAGAGCCCGCAGGCCCAGCCGGCGCTGCCGGTCGGGCCGTCAAAGCCGCACCACCACGGGTGATGCGTATTCGCGCCCCACCAGCGCCAGCACCCGCTGGTAGCTGGCGCGGGCGGCTTCGCTCATCGTGGCCAGGTCCACGGTGCCCACGGCGTCGCAGGGAAAGGCAAAACGCCGCCCGGGGTGCGTCAAAGATTCAAAGCGCAGTTCATGCGCGGCCGGCGGCTCGCCCGGCACGGTCGAGGAAGGGTGGGTCATGCCCGACCATCGGCAACCCACATGCCAGTGCCACCGGCAGAAGGCGGGCGCCCCGCCTTCACAACGTTAAAGCCCGCGCTTCAGCTCTTCAAAGGACGTGCAAGGCCCCTCAGGCCCACAGTGACGGCACTGCATCAGCAGCCCTTCCCGCCGTGAACCGAGGAGCCCGCCATGAACCCGATCAGCCGCACCGCCCGCCTGTTGTTTGCCGGCCTGGCCGCCTGCACCACCGTGACGCTGCTGCAGCAGGTGGTGGCCGAAGCAGGGCCCGAGCGTGCCGTGCTGATGGCCCGGCTGCACCCGGTGGCTGCGCCTGCGGCGCCGGCGGCCACGGTGGTGGCGCTGGCCGCCGCGCCCGCCGGCCGGTGAAGCCGGCCACGGCACACTCGCGGGATGACAAGGTCCCGCCATGCCGTCGAGCATCCCCCGGAAAGCCCGGCGCAGCGCCGGGCGCTGCGCGCCATCGCCGCCTTCGAGGCGCTCAAGGGCCTGGTGGCGCTGGCCGCCGGCCTGGGGCTGCTGAGCCTGCTGCACCACGACCTGCACCGGCTGGCGCTGGCCCTCATCGGCCACGTGGGCCTGGACCCGGGCGACCACTATCCCGCGCTGCTGCTGGGTCAGATGGACCGGCTGCAGCACCTGCCGGCCCAGCAGGTGCTGCTGGCCGTGCTGGCCTACGTGAGCCTGCGCTGGGTGGAAGCCTGGGGCCTGTGGCGGGGCGCTGCCTGGGGCGAGTGCCTGGGGGCGGTGTCCGGTGCCTTGTACCTGCCGCTGGAACTGCGGCACCTGCTGCACCGGCCCACGGTGGCGGCCGCCGCGGTCGTCACCCTGAATGCCATTCTGGTGGTGGTGCTGGCGCGGCAGTGGTGGCGCCAGCGCGGCCTGCGCCGGACGGCGGTCAGCCGAGAGGCCGACTGAAAGGTCGCTGGAGGGGCCGACCGGGCGGCCCCGACCGCGACGCCTGAGTCGCCGGTCGCCCGCGGCCGGCCCAGTCCGGCTGGCCGTACGCCCATGCCGCGGCGCGTTCGCAAGCTCGAACGGCGCCGCGCCGACCGCTGACACGCGGTCGTCATAAACCTCGTGGATTCAAGCACTTGGCGGTGGCGCGACGCCGTCGCCCGGCGACGCCGCGCTTGGCATGCCCGCTGCAATGTCCTGGCTTCAGGGGCACCCGCGTTCACGACGGGGCCGCAACCCAGGAGGGGTCGATGACGGATCGCACGGCAAGCCTTGCAGGCGCCGACGGCGGCGTGCTGCCGGCGGCGGCAGCGCCTGGCCTGCAGGAATCGCTGCAGCAGCTGTCGGCCCGCTTCTCGGGGCTGGCCCCGGGGGCCCGCGCGTGGCGCAGCAGCTTCCACGGCAGCGGCGCCCAGGCCATGGAGTCGGCGCTGCGCCTGGCCCGCGCCCACAGCGGCCGGCCCGCCATCATCAAGCTCAGCAGCGGCTGCCTGCCCGGCGCCACGCCCGCCTGGACCGAGTTCGGCCGCCCCGCCGGCCCGGTGTGGCGGCTGCCGGCGCCCACGCCGCTGCACGGCGACACCGCGGAACACACGCTGGGCCGGCTGGACGAGCTGCTGGCCGGGCCGCTGCGCCCGCACCGGGTGGCGGCCCTGGTCATCGAGCCGCTGCAGGCCGAAGGCAGCGTGCAGCTGCTGGACGCCGACCTGCTGGCCGAGCTGCGCCGCCGCTGCGACTGGCACCACATCCAGCTGGTGGCCGACGAGACGCGTTGCGGCCTGGCCCGCACCGGGCGCCTGCGGGCGATGGACCACCACACGGTGCAGGCCGACCTGGTGGTGCATGCGCAGGGGCCCGACGCCCCGCTGCCGCTGGCGGTGGTCACCGGCCGCGCGGAGCTGATGCAGGCGGCCCCCGACGAAGGCCCCTGGCCCGAAGGGCCGAGCCTGCTGGCGCGGGCCCAGGCGGTGCGGGCCCAGCATGCGGTGCTCGATGCGATCGAGCGCCAGCGCCTGTGCGAGCGTGCCGAACAGCGCGGCCGCCAGCTGGTGGCGGTGCTGGTGCGGGCGATGGCCTGCCAGCCGCGCATCGCCGACATCCGCGGCCTGGGCTCGGTGCTGGCGGTGGAGTGCCTGGACGGCAGCCTGCCCGACCCCGCCTTCGCGCGCCGCGTGCAGGCGCGTGCGGCGCAGCACGGCCTGCAGCTGCCGGTGTCCGGCGAAGCGGCCAACGTGCTGCGCTTTCCGTATTCGCTGGCGATCGACGACCGCGCCTTCGACGCGTTGTGCACCGCCGCCGAACTGGCCTTGCGCGGCGCCTGAGGCCGCCGCCCCCATCACCCACCACCACACAGTCGATACAGGAGAGAGGAAGAGCCATGAGCGCAACGAAGAAGCGGCTGCCAGCCGCGCTGTACATCCTGGTGGCGATGCTGCTGGGCATCGCCATCGGGTACCTGGTGTACCTGGAGTTCCCCGACAAGCAGGTGGCCGCGCAGATCGCGGGCTACATCTCCATCGTGTCGGACGTGTTCCTGCGGCTGATCAAGATGCTGATCGCGCCGCTGGTGTTCTCCACGCTGGTGGTGGGCATCGCCCACATGGGCACCGCCTCGTCGGTGGGCCGGGTGTTCGGCAAGTCGCTGGCCTGGTTCTTCACCGCGTCGCTGGTGTCGCTGGTGCTGGGCCTGGTGATGGCCAACCTGCTGCAGCCCGGGCTCAACCTGGGCCTGCCGCTGCCGGACATCGGCGCTTCGGCCAACCTGGCCACGGCCAAGTTCACGGTCAAGGACTTCGTCAGCCACCTGGTGCCCAAGTCCTTCGCCGAGGCGATGGCCAACAACGAGATCCTGCAGATCGTGGTGTTCTCGATGTTCTTTGGCGTGGCGCTGGCCTCGCTGGGTGATAAAGCCAGGACCCTGGTGGCCGGCATCGAAGAGCTGTCGCATGCCATGCTGGTGATCACCGGCTACGTGATGAAGCTGGCGCCGCTGGCCGTGATGGCGGCCATGGCCGCCACCGTGGCGGTCAACGGGCTGGAAATCCTGGTCAAGTTCGCCGTCTTCATGGGCGACTTCTACCTGGGCCTGTTCCTGCTGTGGGCGGTGCTCATCGGCGCCGGCCTGCTGTTCCTGGGCCCGCGGGTGTTCAAGCTGCTGGTGCTCATCAAGGAAGCCTTCCTGCTGTCGTTCGCCACCGCCAGCTCCGAAGCGGCCTACCCGAAGATCCTGGACGCGCTGGACCGTTTCGGCGTGCGCCGCAAGATCAGCAGCTTCGTGATGCCGATGGGCTACTCCTTCAACCTGGACGGCTCGATGATGTACTGCACCTTCGCCGTGCTCTTCATCGCCCAGGCCTATGGCATTCACCTGCCGCTGTCCACGCAGGTCACGATGCTGCTGATCCTGATGCTCACTTCCAAGGGCATGGCCGGCGTGCCGCGCGCTTCGCTGGTGGTCATCGCCGCCACGCTCAACCAGTTCAACATCCCCGAAGCGGGTCTGCTGCTGATCCTGGGCGTGGACACCTTCCTCGACATGGGCCGCTCGGCCACCAATGCGGTGGGTAACTCCATCGCCACCGCGGTGGTCGCCAAGTGGGAAGGCGAGCTGGTGCCCGAAGAGCAGGCCGCCGCCCGCGCCGCGGAAATGGACGCGTCCGCGCGTGCAGCCGCGGCGGCGCAGCTGGCCCGCGCCTGAGCGCACCTCTGTGCCCGTAAGCCGCGCCGTTTTTGCCGGTTGAATCTGGCGACAACGGCAAAATCGGCGCATGAACAAACATGTGCAAGGTGCGGGGCTGGCGTTGCTGGGCGCGGCCCTGGTGCTGGCCGCCTCGGCGGCCGGCTACCGCGTCGGCGAGGCGCAAGGCCTGGCCGCGCTGCGCACCGACCTCGGTCACCGCTTCGACCTCTTCGGGGCCACCGCCGAAGGGCAGGTCGAGCGCCTGGCCCACGCGCCCGCGCTGCTGCAGCTGCACCCGGCGGTGATGGCCTTGTTCAAGCCACCGCGCCTGGCCGGCCCCGATGCCGGTGTGCAGCAGCTGCTGCGTGAACTCAACGCCCGCCAGGGCAGCCTGGCGATGTTCGTGGCCGACCCGCGCGGCACCGTGCTGGCCACCAGCCACACCGTCGGCGCCGACGACGGGCGCCTGGGCGAAGACATCTCGGCGCGCCCCTACTACCTGCAGGCGCTGGCCGGCCGCCCGGGCCGCCATTTTTCGGTGGGCAGCACCGTCACCGAGCCGGGCTACTACTTCTCGCACCCGCTGTACGAAGGGCCGCGCGTGGTGGGCGTGGCGGTGGTCAAGGTGTCGCTGGCCGCCGTGGCGCTGGCGCTGCCCCTGCTGGGCACGCCGGCCCTGCTGGTCGATGCCAACGACGTGGTGATCCAGGCCACCGACCCGCGCTGGCTGTACCGCACGCTGCGGCCCTTGTCGCTGGACACCGACGTGGACCTGGAACTCACCGGCATGTACGGGCAGCGGCGGCTGGGCCGCTTCCCGCTGGCGCTGCAACTGCCCTGGGGCACGCCGGGCAGCGATGTCGAGCAGCTGATCCCGCCGGCCGCCGCATCTGCCAGTGCCGCCGACCCGGCCGCGCCTGACGCCGCAGGCGGTCTGCTGGTGCGCGGGCGCGCGCTGCCCGGGCTGGACTGGCGGCTGCTGGTGATGGCCGACCTGGCGCCGGTGCGTGCACAGGCCCGGGCCGGTGCCGGGCTGGCGGGGCTGGCATCGGCGCTGCTGCTGGCCGCTGCGCTGGTGGGCTTGCAGCGGCGCCGGGCCTCGCAGCAGCGCCGCCAGACGCAGCAGCACCTGCAGCGCCTGAATGCCGAGCTGGAACAGACGGTGGCCCGCCGCACCGCGGCGCTCACCGCCGCCAACCACGATCTGCGCCGCGAGGTGGCCGTGCGCGAGCAGGCCGAAGCCACGCTGCGCGAGGCGCAGGACGAACTGGTGCAGGCCGCCAAGCTGGCGGTGCTGGGCCAGCTGTCCACCGGCATCACGCATGAACTGGCACAGCCGCTGGGCGGCATCCGCACGCTGGCGGGCAATGCCCGTGAATTCATCCGCCGCGGCGACCTGGATGGCGCCCATGGCAACCTGGCCCTGGTGGACCAGCTGGTCGAGCGCATGGGCGGCATCATCCATCCCTTCAAGGCCTTTGCCCGCAAGTCGCCGGTGGCGCCCGAGCCGGTGCCGGTGGGCGCCGCGCTCAAGAGCGCGCTGTTCCTGCTGGACCAGCGGCTGCGGGCCGCGCAGGTGCAGCTGCGTTGCCAGCCGCCGCTGGACGCGCCGGCGGCCCAAATGCCCATGGCCTGGTGCAACCGCAACCGGCTGGAACAGGTGCTGATCAACCTGGTGGGTAATGCGGTGGACGCGATGGCCGAGGCGCCGCGGCGGCTGTTGCAGATCGACGCCTGGCAGGAAGACAGCCGCGACGGCCAGCGCGTGTGCATCCGCATCGCCGACAGCGGCCCGGGCCTGCCGCCCAAGGTGCTGGCAGGCCTGTTCACCCCGTTTTTCACCACCAAGCCCGCGGGCAGCGGCCTCGGCCTGGGGCTGGTCATCTCCCGCGGCATCGCCCGCGACTACGGCGGCGACCTGGTGGCCACCTCGCTCGCCGAAGGCGGCGCCGTCTTCACCCTCAGCCTGCCGCCGGCACCGGCGGGCCAAGCCCTGGCATGAAACCGAAGTTGTCCGTTCTGATCATCGAAGACGATGCCCTGATGCGGCTTGGCTGCGTGCAGGCGCTGCAGTTTGCCGGCCTGCCGGTGCAGGCCTTCGAGGCGGCCGAAGCCGCCTGGCCGCAGCTGCGGCCGCAGTTTCCGGGCGTCGTGGTCACCGACATGCGGCTGCCGGGCATCGACGGCATGGAGGTGGTGCGCCGCTGCCAGCAGCTCGACCCGACGCTGCCGGTGGTGGTGATCACCGGCCATGGCGACATCGCGATGGCGGTGGAGGCCATGCGCAGCGGCGCCTACGACTTCCTGCCCAAGCCCTTCCAGCCCGAGCTGCTGGTGGAAGTGGTGCAGCGGGCGCTGGACAAACGTGCGCTGACGCTGGAGCTGCAGTCGCTGCAGCACCGGCTGGCACAGCTGGAGGGGGTGGAGGGCAAGCTGATCGGCCTGTCGCCCCAGATGGAGCGGGTGCGCCGCCTGGTGCGCGAGGTGGCCGACAGCCCGGTGGACGTGATGATCCGCGGCGAGACCGGCGCCGGCAAGGAGCTGGTGGCACAGGCGCTGCACCAGCTGTCGGGCCGGCGCAGCCAGGCCTTCGTGGCGCTGAACTGCGGCGGCCTGCCTGAAAGCCTGCTCGACAGCGAGCTGTTCGGCCACGAGGCCGGCGCCTTCACCGGCGCGCACAAGCGGCGGGTGGGCAAGATCGAGCATGCGCATGGCGGCACGCTGTTCCTCGACGAGCTGGAAAGCATGCCGATGAATGTGCAGGTCAAGCTGCTGCGGGTGCTGCAGGAGCGGGTGATCGAGCGCCTGGGCTCCAACGCGCAGACGCCGGTGGACTGCCGCGTGGTGGCCGCCACCAAGGACGACCTGCTGGCGCGCGCGAAGGCGCACACCTTCCGCGCCGACCTGTACTACCGGCTCAACGTGGTGGTGATCGACCTGCCGCCGCTGCGCGAGCGGCGCGAGGACATTCCGCTGCTGCTGGAGCACTTTCTGCTGCTGGCCGCCAGCCGCTACCAGCGGCCGCTGCCCGAGGTGCCCGCCGCCAAGCTGCACCGGCTGATGGCCCACGACTGGCCCGGCAACGTGCGCGAGCTGCGCAACGTGGCCGACTGCCTGGTGCTGGGCGTGGCCAAGGACGGCGCGCAGGGCGCCGAGCCGGCGGCCGCACCGCGCAACCTGGCCGAGGCGGTGGACGACTTCGAGCGCAGCCTGATCGCCAGCGAATGGCATCGCCACGACGGCAGCCTGGCCCGCACCGCGCAGGCCCTGAACACCCCCAAGACCACGCTGCACGGCAAGCTGCGCCGCTACGGCTTGATGAAGTAGGGCGCGGCCGTCAGGCCGCCCCCGTCATTCAGACCTGACGGGCGCGCGGCTCTGGTCGTTGTGGATGTGCACGAACTTCTGCAGCAGCCGGATCAGCTCCGCCCGCTCCTCGTCGGTCAGGCTGTCCAGCATCTTGTCGCTCAGCCGGTGGATGCCGCTGACGCAGCCGGCCAGCACCTGAAGGCCTGCTTCGGTCAGCGCCAGGCTGCGCTGCCGGCGCGCCAGCAGCTCGCGCACGATCCAGCCCTTGGCTTCCAGCCTGCGGCAGATGTCGGCGGTGGTGGAGTTGTCCAGGCCCACCCGTTCGGCCAGCGTCACCTGGTCGATGCCCGGCTGGTCCTGCAGCATGCGCAGCACCGCGTACTGCACCGGCGTCACGTCGCGGCCCAGCTCTTCATGGAACATCGACACCGCGATCTGGTGCGCGCGGCGGATCAGGTGGCCCGGCTGCTGGTACAGCTCGATCGACAGGTCGGAAGGCGTGGTGTTCATGGGCGGGTACGGCTGGGCGGCCGATGCTAACAAGCGCGGTGCGCCAGCCGCACGTGGGCACTGGGGTCTCGTCGTTTGCGGGATAACCCTGTCGAACAAGCGTTCCACGTTCCGTACACTGAATCACGATGAGTGTACGCAATGACGTATGCCCGCCCTTTGCGCTGGATCAACAAGCGGTACCGGCGCCCGACCCCCGCCACGGAGACGAGCCAGGATGTCAGCTTCCCCCACACCCGCCAGTGCCAGCGCCCCCGCGCTCGACCACAAGCCGATGAACGCCTTCCAGTGGGGCGCCGTCATCGTCTGCATGGTCATCAACATGGTCGATGGCTTCGACGTGCTGGTCACCGCCTTCGCCGCCAAGTCGATCTCGGCGGAATGGGCGCTCAACGGATCGCAGCTGGGCCTGCTGCTGAGCGCCGGGCTGATGGGCATGGCCGGCGGCTCGCTGTTCATCGCGCCCTGGGCCGACCGTGTCGGCCGCCGGCCGATGATCCTGGGCTGCCTCACGCTGTCTGGCATCGGCATGCTGCTGTCGGCCATGGCCCACACGCCGCTGGAGCTGGGCGCGCTGCGGGTGCTCACCGGCCTGGGCGTGGGCGGCATCCTGGCCTGCAGCAACGTCATCGCCAGCGAATACGCCTCGCTGCGCTGGCGCGGCCTGGCCGTCACGCTGCAGTCCACCGGCTATGCGCTGGGCTCGGCGTTGGGCGGTGCGCTGGCCGTGTGGCTGATCGAGCAGCACGGCTGGCGCTCGATCTTCCTCTTCGGCGGTGCCGCCACGCTGGCGGTGGCGCTGCTGGTGCTGGCGCGGCTGCCCGAGTCGATGGACTTCCTGCTCACGCGGCGCCCGGCCGATGCGCTGCGCCGCATCAACACCTTGAACGCCGCGCTGGGCCTGCCGGCGCTGGCGGCGCTGCCGCCGCGCGTGGCGGCCACCGGCCCGCAGGGCAGCCGCCTGGCGCAGCTGCTGGGCCCCACGCTGCGCCGGCCCACGCTGCTGGTGTGGCTGTCGTTCTTCACCGTGATGTTCGGCTTTTACTTCGTGATGAGCTGGACGCCCAAGCTGCTCAGCGCATCGGGACTGACCGGGCCGCAGGGTGTCACGGCCGGCGTGCTGCTCAGCCTGGGCGGCATCCTGGGCGCGGCACTGCTGGGGCTGCTGGCCGCGCGGCTGCCGCTCAAGCGGGTGCTGGCCGGCTTCCTGGTGATCACCGCCTTGCTGCTCAGCGTGTTCGTCAGCTCGTCGCATCCGCTGGCGATGTCGTATGCGCTGGCCTTTCTGATCGGCGCCTTCGCCAACGGCAGCGTGGCGGGGCTGTATGCCATCGGCCCGGTGGTGTACCCGGCGCAGGTGCGTGCCACCGGCCTCGGGCTGGGCATCGGCATCGGCCGGCTGGGTGCCATCGTGTCGCCGCTGGTGGCCGGCGCCCTGATCGACCAGCATTGGCTGCCCACGCAGCTGTACCTGGGTTACGGGCTGGCCTTTGCGGTGGCCGCCGTGATCGTGCTGATGCACCGCCTGTCGTCCGACGCAGCACCCGCCGGCGCGCCTGCGATGAAGGCCAGCGCCGCCCATTGATTGGCAAGGAGTACGCCCATGTTTCCCAAGAACGCCTGGTACGTGGCCGCAATGGCCGAAGAAGTGGGCGAGCAGCCGCTCGGCCGCACCGTCTGCAAGGAGCCGATGGTCCTCTACCGCAATGCCGCCGGCAGCGTGGTGGCGCTGGAAGACTTCTGCCCGCACCGCGGTGCGCCGCTATCGCTGGGCCGGGTGGTCGAAGGCCAGCTGGTCTGCGGCTACCACGGGCTGACCATGGGCTGCGACGGCAAGACGGTGGCCATGCCCGGCCAGCGGGTGCGGGGCTTTCCGGCCATCCGGGCCTTCCCGGCCATCGAGCGCTACGGCTTCATCTGGGTGTGGCCGGGCGCCGGCGTGCCCACGCCGCTGCCCAGCCTGCATTGGGCCGAAAGCCCCGAGTGGGCCTACGGCGGCGGCCGCTACCACGTGCAGTGCGACTACCGGCTGATGGTGGACAACCTGATGGACCTGACGCACGAGACCTACGTGCATGCCAACAGCATCGGCCAGAAGGAGATCGACGAGGCGCCGGTCAACACCAAGGTCAACGGCGACGAGGTGGTGACCAGCCGCTTCATGAACGGCGTGCATGCGCCGCCGTTCTGGCGCATGGCGCTGCGCGGCAATGGCCTGCCCGAAGACCAGCTGGTCGACCGTTGGCAGGTGTGCCGCTTCACGCCGCCCAGCCACGTGATGATCGAGGTGGGCGTGGCCCTGGCCGGCCATGGCGGCTACGAGGCGCCGCCGCAGCACAAGGTGTCGGCGCTGGTGGTGGACTTCATCACGCCCGAAACCGACACCTCGCACCACTACTTCTGGGGCATGGCCCGCCACTTCAAGCCCGAGGACGCCGCGCTGACCGACAGCATCCGGCAAGGGCAGGGCAAGATCTTCTCGGAAGACATGGAGATGCTGGAGCGCCAGCAGCGCAACCTGCTGGCCCACCCCGAGCGCAAGCTGCTGGCGCTGAACATCGACGCCGGCGGCGTGCAGTCGCGCCGCGTGATCGACCGCTGGCTGCAGGCCGAGCAGGCCGCCACCGGCGCGGTGCTGGCCAGCGCAGGAGCCGCCGGATGAGCGCCACGCCCTGGCTGCGCGCCCGCGTGGCCCGCAAGACGATGGAGACCGAGTCCATCTGCCGGCTGGAACTGGTGGCCGATGGCGAGCAGCCGCTGCCGCCGTTCACCGCCGGCGCGCACATCGACCTGCGGCTGCCCGGCGGCCTGGTGCGCCAGTATTCGCTGAGCAATGCACCGGCCGACGGCGGGCGCTATGTGCTGGGCGTGCTGCGCGAGCCGGCGTCGCGCGGCGGTTCGGCCGCGGTGCACCAGGCGCTGGCCGAAGGCACGGTGGTCGAGATCAGCCCGCCGCGCAACCATTTCGCGCTGGCGCAGGGCGCTGAGCAGCACCTGCTGTTGGCCGGCGGCATCGGCATCACGCCGCTGCTGAGCATGGCGCAGCACCTGGCCGCCGAGGGCCAGGCTTTTGCGCTGCACTACTGCACCCGCTCCCCGGCGCAGACGGCCTTTGCCTCACTGCTGGCCGCGGCCCACCTGGCGCCCCGGGTGCACCACCACTTCGACGATGGCGATGCGGCGCAGAAGCTGGACCTGACCGCATTGCTCGCGCAGCCGCGTGCGGGCGTGCACCTGTACGTGTGCGGGCCGCGGGGCTTCATGGACTGGGTGCTGGCGGCGGCCCGCCAGGCCGGCTGGCCGGAAGCGCAGCTGCACTACGAGTTCTTTGCCGGCGAAACGGTGGACCTGAGCGACGCCGGCAGCTTCCAGGTGAAGCTGGCCAGCAGTGGCCGCGTGATCGAGGTCCGGCCCGACCAGACGGTGGTGCAGGCGCTGGCCGCCTGCGGTGTCGACGTGCCGGTGTCCTGCGAGCAGGGCGTGTGCGGCACCTGCCTGACCCGGGTGCTGGAAGGCACGCCGGACCACAAGGACCTGTACCTGACCGAAAAAGAGCAGGCGCTCAACGACCAGTTCACGCCCTGCTGCTCACGCGCGCGCACGCCGCTGCTGGTGCTGGACCTGTAGCCGGCGCCGCGCGCGGCGCGGCCTCACGCAGCCGTCAGCGGCGGCGCTGCAGCAGCACGCCCGCCACCACACCGGCGACCACGCCGGCCACCAGCGCACCACCCACCACCTGCCAGGGGTGCGCATGCACCAGGTCGTCGGCCGCGCGGGCGGTCTGGCGGCCTTGTTCCACCGCGCTGTCGCGGGCGTTGAGCAGCGCTTCACGCGCGGCGCGCAGCTTGGCCAGGCCGCGGGCACGCAGCTCTTCGGCGCGGCTGCCTTCGGCCTTGGCGGCATCGGCCAGGGCCTCGTGCGCGCTGGTCAGGGCGCCTTGCGCGTCGGCTTGCAGGGCTTCGATGGAATGCAGGGACATGGGGGCTCTCTCAGGTGGTTGAGGGGGGACAACGGCAGTCCCGCTGCATGCGCCATGCCAGGCGGGGCGCCTGCGGCAGGCCGGCGGGGCAGGGTGGCCGCCGTTCGGCAGGGCGTAAGGGCGTTGGGCTCCACGTACGCGGCGGCGTACACGGGCCCACGGCGGGCACCCGGGTTCCGCCCCAGGGGCGGGCACGGCAGGCCGGCGCACAATCGGCGCATGAGCCGTGATGTCCTTGCCCGCCGCCACCGCGCCATCAAGCGC
>CAKZXL010000440.1 GCA_937883885.1 uncultured Aquincola sp.
CTACAGCTCAAGGGCGGATCAGGTTTGGCGCAGCGACCGCGACACGGTCAGCATTCAGAGAAAAAACCTCTGGGGGCCTGGTTCGGGAAGATACAAGGGCGGGTGCTCCCCCTCGGGGGGGCGCGAGCGCAGCGAGCTTGGGGGCCAACATCAATTCCACCGCCAAGTCCAGATCACGTCCACCGCGGTATCCGCCCCTGCCTGCGCCCGCAGCGTGAAGCGCTGCGCGGCGCGGTAGATCAGCTGCCAGTTGCCGGCGGCGGTGTTCACGCCGTGCTCGTAGCCCAGGTACACCCGCTGCGAGATCTGCTTGCCCAGCGACACGATGGTGTCCTTGGTGCTGCCGTTTTCCTCCTGCCGCACCGACAGGTCGTCCAGCCCGATGCTCTTCATCAGGTCGCCGGTGCGCGAGGGTCCGTCGCCGGCGATCAGGGCCATCGCGGCGCGCTGCAGCAGCGCGGTGTCGTTGCGGGCCAGGCCGTCGGGCGCGCGGCCCAGCAGCAGCCACGACAGCTTGTCCATGTCGGCCATGTCGGGGTCGCTGAACAGGCGCACCCGAGGGTTGAGCGCGGTGCCGCCGATCTGCACGCCCACCGCCACGTCCAGGTTCGGCCGGATGGCCACGATCTCCAGCCGCGGGTTCTCCACCGGCCCGTCGAAGCGCACGATGCCGCGTTCGATCTCCAGCTTCTGGCCGTAGGCCGCATAGGTGCCCGATTCGGTGCGCACCGCGCCGTCCACCGCCAGCTGGCCGCCCGGGGTGGTGACGGTCACGCGGCCCTTGAGCCGGGTGTCGATGCCGCGGCCCTTGAGCTTGAGCTGGTCGCCCATGGACACCTCCACCCGCACGTCGGCATTCATCGTGGGGGCGGGCGTGGGCGCCGCGGCGCGCTTGGCGGCGGCGGCTTCGTCGGGCGTGATCGGCGGGTCGCCGCGGCGGCGCACCACCACCACGTCGCTGTCCAGGCTGGGCGCATCGCCGCGCGAGAAGTCGATCAGCCCTTCGTCGATGCCGAAGCGGCCGTCCACCTTCAGCCGGTCGCCCTCGAAGCCGACGTCGGCGCGGCCGCTGGTCACGATGCGGCGGTCGAGCCGGCCCAGCGCGGTGAAGCGGTCGGCCAGCACCTGCAGCTGCACCGTGGGCTTGGCGCCCAGCGTGGCGCGGCCGGTGGCCGTGAGCGTGCCGTCGCCGCCCTGCAGCCGCAGCTGGCGCAGCGTGGCCTCGGTGCCCTTCAGTTGTATGGACAAGCTGCCGTTGCGTGCGTCGATGCCCTGCAGCAGGTTGCGCACCGCCAGCTCGCTGCCCACCAGCTCGCCGTTGATGCCGGGTTCGCCCAGCGTGCCGCTGAAGTAGGCGCTGGTGCGCAGCTTGCCGCCCAGGCGCCAGGCCGGCGGCACCCAGGGCGCCCACACGGCCAGGTTGTCCACCCGCCACTCCAGCACCCCTTCCAGCGGCGTCTGCGGCGTGGGCCAGGCGGCGCCGGCCGGCGGCCGCAAGGCCTGCGAGCCGGCCATCACGCCCAGGTTGGCGCCGGCCACCGCCTGCGTGAAGTACCAGGTGCCGTTCTGCGCCGAGGCAGCCACGCGCAGGTCGGTCAGGCCCAGCGATTCCACGCCGGCATCGTCAGCCAGCGTCAGGTCGCCGCCGGCGCGTTCGATCACCACGTCGCCGGCCACCGCGCCCGCGCTGTGCAGCGAGATGCGGCCTTGCAGCGCCAGGTCGCCGCCCCAGCGCATGTCGGGCTGGAAGCGGGCCAGCCACGGCGCCACGCGCAGCGGGTCGAGCTGCGCTTCCACGTCGATGCGCCGCGGCGTGCTGCCGCTGGCGGCCTGCCAGCGCGCGGCCTGCCAGCGCAGGGCGGCGCCCAGCGCCTCCAGCCGGCCGGGCTGCAGCGAGGCTTCGGCCACGCCGCCGTCGGCGTCCAGCCGCAGCGCGCCGGCCAGGTTCTGCGCGGCCAGCCAGGCGGGCTGCGGCTGCACGCGATCACGCGCGCTCAGCTCGGCCACGCGGCCTTGCCACAGGCGGTTGGCGGGCTGCCAGCTGCCGTCGCCGCGCAGCAGCACGGCGGTGCCGGCCGCAGCAGGCGTGCGCGTGCCCCGGCGGGCTTCGGCCACGTCGGCCCAGGCCGGCGGCCGCACCGGGCTGTCGGCGTCCAGGCTGAAGCGGTGGCGCGCCAGGCTGCCGTCGATCACGGCCTTGAGGTTGTCGATGCGCTGCACGCCTTGCGCCAGGCCCTGGGCCTGCAGGTCGAGCGACAGCGGCGCATTGGCATCGGCCGAGGCCTGCCACGAGGCCACCAGCTTCTGCAGCCGCGCATCGCCCGTGACCAGGCCACTGACCTGCAGGTTGCCGTCGGTCTGAAGCGCGGGCCAGCGGCCCTGCAGCTGGAAGCGGCCTTGCGCGGTGCCGGCTTTGGGCATCCAGGCCTGCAGCGCGGGGCTCAAGCCGCCCAGCGGTGCCAGCGCGGCCAGCGCCGGCGCATCGAGCTGGCCTTGCCAGCGGTCGGCGGCCGGCGCGCCGCCGGTCTGGCCGTCCAGGTCGAGCCGGTTGCCGGCGGCGTTCAGCCGGGCGCTCAGCTGCTGGGTGCCGGTGGCCTTCCAGTCCAGCGTGCCGTCCAGCGGCACGCCGGCCAGCAGGCTGTTGCGCAGCACCACGTTGGCCTGGCCGCGCAGCGCCTGCAGCAGCGGCGTGTTGGGGTTGGCGGGGGCGGGCAGGTTGGCGGTGGCCTTCCAGCTGCCTTCCAGCTGGTGCGGGCCCTTGCGCCAGGCCGAGCCGGCAGGGCCGGGCACCCACGGCGTGGGGTCGAAGGCGGTGAAGCTGCCGCTGGTGTCCAGCGACCAGGCGCCCGCGGGCGCCATCTCGAAGCGGGCCTTGGCCTGCGCACGCGCAGCACCGGCGCTGGCCTGCAGCTGCCGGACCTCGGCCAGCAGCTGGCCGTCGGGCTGGCGGGTGGCTTCGGCGTCCACCACCACGCGGGCGCGCGGCGACTGCGGCTGGGCCAGCCGGCCGTCCAGCGTACCGCGCAGCGCGGCCACCAGCGGCGCCCCGGCGGGGGCCGCGCTGCCGTCGGGCGAGGGCAGACCGCGCACCGACAAGGCCAGCGGGCCGCTGACCGTCATGGCCGCGGCGCGGGCATCCAGCTGCGCCGGTTGCACGCCGGCCAGCTGCAGGTCCAGCTGCAGCGCATCGGCCTGCCAGCGGCCGCTGCCTTCCACCCGGCCGGCCGCGGGCAGGTCAGCCTGCAGCCGCGTGAACTCCAGCGTGCGGCGGTCGGCCGGCGTGCCGCGCAGCGTGAGCTGCAGCGCCTGCAGCGGCAGGCGCTCTTCGTCCCAGCGGCCGGGCAGGGCGTTGGTGATCTGCAGCGCGATCTCGGCCGGCTGGTTGGCGCCGGCGCTGTCCACGCGCACGTCGCCGTTGAGGCGGGTGGCGGGCAGGCCGTTGGCCAGCGGTGCCAGGTCCAGGGCCTGCAGCTTGGCGGTCAGTGCGCCCAGCGGCCAGGCCTCGAACGGCGTGACGATGGCCTGCAGGTCGATGCGGCCCGGCGTGGTGTCCGCGGAGGCGGTGGGGCTGGTGCTGCTGGCGGCGCGCAGCGCGGCCGTCAGCCCGATGCGGTCCAGCGGGCCGGTGGCCTGCACCTCGGCCTGCAGCGGGAAGCTGCTGTCCGGCGTGGAGCGCAAGGCCGCCTGCAGTTGCAGCGCCATGTCGCCCTGCGTCTCGATGCGGCCATCGGCCGTGAGCTGCAGGCCGTCGCGCGTCAGGCGTGCGCCTTGCAGCAGGTGCACGCGGTTGCGGTCGGCGCCCAGGTGCAGGCTGGCCGCGATGTCGGTGATGGCGGGCTGCTCGTCCACCAGCACGGTGTCCACCGTCAGCCCCTGCACCTGCACTTCCAGCGGCAGGCGCAGGCCGCCGGGGCGTTGCAGCGGCTGGCTGGGGGGCGGCTCGGGCTGGGGTGCGGTGCGCACCACCACGCGGTCGGCATGCGGGGCCTGCAGCACCAGACCGAACAAGGTGCCTTCGCTGGGGCGGAAGCGCCAGCGCAGGTCTTGCCAGCGCAGGTTGTCCACGGTCACCTGCAGGCCGTCGGCGCCGGTGTAGGCCACACGCGGCGTGGCATAGGGCCCGCCGCTGAAAAGGCCCTGCGGCTGCTGCACCACCAGGCCGGGCACCTGGCCCAGCAGCCAGGCATTGCCGGCCGGCGTGCGCAGCAGCCAGGCGGCACCGGCGGCGGCCAGCGCCAGCAGCACCAGCAGGGCCAGCAGGCTCAGCAGCGTCCAGCGCAGCGCGCGCCCGCGCAGGGTGCGCAGCGGCGCGGGCCGGGCCGCGGGCGCGGCCGGCGAAGCGTCGGGTCGGGTATCGGGCGGCAAGTCGGTGGCCATGTCAGAACTGCACGCCCACGCTGAGGTGGAGCCGCACGGATTTGGTTTCGCGGCCATAGGCCAGGTCGACGCTGATCGGCCCCAGCGGGCTGCGGTAGCGCACGCCGGCGCCCACGCCCAGCGCGGGGCTCAGCTCGCTCCAGCGGTCGGCGGCATTGCCCAGGTCGACGAAGGTGGCCCACCACAGGCCCGGAATGCGCGGTGTCAATGGCGTGGCGATCTCGGCACTGGCGGTCATCAGCACGTTGCCGCTGCGGGTGACGCCGTTTTCTTCAGGCCCCAGGTCGCGGTAGCCGTAGCCCCGCACCGATTCGTCGCCACCGGCGCGAAAGCGCTGGCTGTCGGGCACCCGCAGGTCGTTCTTGACGAACACCTGGCCCAGCTCCAGCCGGGTGTGGGCGTACCAGTCTTCGCCCACCGGCTTCCACCACTGCAGCTTGGCATAGGCCCGGGCATAGGGGCCGGTGGCGGTGCTGTTGTCGAAGTTGTCGCTGCGGGCCTGGCCGACGGCGGTCTGCAGGGTCAGGCCCAGGCCGTCGGTGGGCAGCAGCACGTTGTCCACCTTGCGCCAGGTGTTGTGCAGGTTCAGCGAGATGGCGCGGGCAGTTTCGGTGCCCAGGTCGTTGCGCGTGTCGGACTGTTCCACCTCCACGAACAGCAGGCGGTCGATGCGCTCGCTGTCGAAGGCGCGGCCGGCGCGCAGGCGGGCCGATCGCACCACGTCGTCGCTGGACTCCACCCGTTCCAGCGCGCCGCCCACGAGGTTGCGCTTGAGGCCGGGCAGGGTGTGGGAGGTGAGTTCACCCTCCCAGGCCTGGCGCAGCTGGGCCAGCTCGAACTTGTTGCGCAGCGTGGCCCGCTGGCCAAAGATGCGGCGGTGGATGTGTTCCAGCGTGGCCCGCGGGCCGGTGTTGGCGCTGACGCCCAGGCCCACGATGGCGGTTTGCAGCGGCAGCTCGCCCAGCCGCACCGTCACCGGCGTGGCGTCGGCCACCGCGGGGTCGGTGTCGATGTTGACGGTGGCGCGGTCATAGAGGCCCGCGCGTTGTAGCCGCTCCTGGTAGTCCAGCAGCAGCTGCTCGGTGGCCGGCGTGCCGGGCTCGAAGTTGGCCAGGTTGCGCACCGTCTGCTCGTCGTGCCGCTCCAGGCCCAGGATGCGCAGCTCGCCGGTGCGAAACAGCGGGCCCGACTGGGCGGTGACCCACAGCACCGCGTTCTGGTCCACCGCGTCCACCTCGGCGCGGGTGCTCTCCCAGCTGGCGGCGGCATAGCCCGAAGCGCGCAACTGCGCCAGCGAGCTGCTCTTGGCATTGCCCCACTGCGCATTGCGGAAGGGCGAGCCCGGCGGCATCGGCCAGTTGCCCTGCAGCGCGCTGCGCGCGGCCATGGCGCGGGTGTCGCCGGCTTCCACCGCCTGCTGCAGCGGGCCCTTCACGCCCCACACCACGTCGCGCACGATGGTGCGCTCGCCGGGCTGCACCGTCACACGCACCTTGGGCGGGTTGTCGGCCACGCGCTGCACCTGCACCTGGGCGTCGAAGTAGCCCTCGGTTTCCAGCAGCGCGCGGGCCTGGGCGGGCGTGGCCGCTTCCAGGCGGCGCAGCTCGGCCGGGGTGATGGGCTCGTCCGGCGCCAGCGCACGCAGGCGGCCCAGGTCCAGGTAGTTCTCGAGCAGGCTGCGCAGCTCACCCGGCGCCTGCACTTCCAGTTCCACGGCCAGCGGCGCCAGCGTGGCCTCGGTGGCGCCCTGGGGCTCGGGCGGCGGCGGTGGCGGCTTGAGCCACGCGCAACCGGGCAGCACCACGCAGGCGGCCAGCAGCAGGCAGGCGCCTGCGCGCCTGATCATTTGCTCAGCAGCCGCATCGCACCTTCCAGCCCCTGCAGGCTCAACGGAAACATGCGCTGATTCATCAGCTGCTGGACGATGGCAATGCTCTGCCGGTATTGCCAGACGCCTTGCGGCTCGGGGTTGATCCATGCGAACTTGGGAAAGGCCTGCGTGAGCCGCTGCAGCCATTCGGCGCCCGGCTCTTCGTTGTTGTATTCGACGCTGCCGCCGGGCTGCAGGATCTCGTAGGGACTCATGGTGGCGTCGCCCACGAAGATCAGCTTGTAGTCCTTGTTGTACTTGCGGATCACGTCCCAGGTCGGGAACTTCTCGCTGTAGCGGCGGCGGTTGTTCTTCCACATGAAGTCGTAGACGCAGTTGTGGAAGTAATAGAACTCCAGGTGCTTGAACTCGGTCTTGGCGGCGCTGAACAGCTCTTCCACGCGGTGGATGTGCTCGTCCATCGTGCCGCCCACGTCCATCAGCAGCAGCACCTTCACCTTGTTGTGGCGCTCGGGCACCATCTTGATGTCCAGCAGGCCGGCATTGGCTGCGGTGCTGTGGATGGTGTCGTCCAGGTCCAGCTCTTCGGCCGCGCCTTCACGCGCAAAGCGGCGCAGCCGGCGCAGCGCCACCTTGATGTTGCGGGTGCCCAGCTCCAGGTTGTCGTCGTAGTCCTTGAAGCTGCGCTGGTCCCACACCTTCACGGCGCTCTTGTTGCGGCCCTTGTCCTGCCCGATGCGGATGCCCTGCGGGTTGTAGCCGTGGGCGCCGAACGGGCTGGTGCCGCCGGTGCCGATCCATTTGTTGCCGCCCTCGTGGCGTTCCTTCTGCTCTTCGAAGCGCTTCTTGAGCGTCTCCATCAGCTCGTCCCAGCCCATCTTCTCGATGGCGGCCTTCTGCTCGGGGCTTAGCTCCAGCTCCAGCGTCTTGCGCAGCCATTCCAGCGGCACGTCCTGGCTGAAGTCGGTCAGCATTTCCACGCCCTTGAAATAAGCACCGAAGGCGCGGTCGAACTTGTCGAACTGGCTCTCGTCCTTGACCAGCGTGGTGCGGGCCAGGTAGTAGAAATCGTCCACCGACGGGCCGATCACGTCGGCTTTCAGCGCTTCCAGCAGCGTCAGGTACTCCTTGACGGACACGGGCAGCTTCGCGGCGCGCAGCGTGTAGAAGAAGTTGATGAGCATGGCGAAGGTGTCCGGCGGGGGCGATCGGGCCAGTGTAGGCAAAGCACTGCGTAGGCAATGCAAGTGCCAGCAAACGTCTTCGGGGCGCCGCTTGCATCTGCTTGCAAGCGGCGGGGTGCTCAGGCGGCCGGCTTGCGCCGCTTGCGCGCCGGCTGCTGGGCCGGGTCGTGGCGCTTGAGCCAGGCCAGGAACTCGGCATACCAGAGCCGGCTGTTGCGGGGCTTGAGCACCCAGTGGTTCTCGTCGGGGAACCACAGCAGCCGCGTGTCCACGCCGCGGGCATGCAGCGTGTTGTAGTAGGCCAGGCCCTGTGCATCGGGCACCCGGTAGTCCTTGGCGCCATGGATCACCAGCGTGGGCGTGCTCATGCTGCCGGCGTAGCTGGCCGGGCTTTGCGCGGCCACCTGGTCGGGCTTGTCCCAGTACCAGGCACCCAGCTCCTTGGCATGCCAGCTCCAGGCATCGTCGGCGAACATGGCCTGCCAGTCGAAGCAGCCGGCATGGCACACGTAGGCCGCGTAACGGCCGGCCGGCACATGGCCGTTCATCCAGGCCACCATGTAGCCGCCGTAGCTGCCGCCGGTGGCAAACACGCGTGCCGGGTCGGCCCAGGGTTGCTGCAACAGCGCGTCGGTGGCGGCTTCCACGTCCTGCAGCTCCAGCGTGCCCCAGCGGTGGGTGATGCTGTCGAGGAAGGCATAGCCGAAGCTGGAAGAGCCGTGGTAGTTGACCGCCGCCACCACATAGCCCTGCGCGGCGAACAGCTCGGTGTTCCAGCGGTAGTGCCACACGTCGCCGGCCGCGGTGTGCGGCCCGCCATGGATCAGGTGCAGCAGCGGGTACTTCTTCTTGGGGTCGAAGCCGGGCGGGTAGGTCAGCCACACCTGCACCTTGTCGCCTTCGGCGCCGGTGATCCAGATGGCCTCGTTGCGGCCCCAGGCCAGCGGGCCCAGCAGCGCATCGTTGAAGCGCTCGATGCGGCGCGGCTTCTGGCCCGGCAGGCAGGCGATCACCTGCGCCGGGTGGCTGGCCGCATCGCGCAGCGCCACCAGCGTGCCGGCCTGCTTGTCGAAGCCCTGCACCCAGCCGCCTTCCAGCACCACCTCGGCGCGGCGGTCGGGCAGGTCGAAGCGCCACAGGTGGCAGCGGCCCTGCTGCTCGGCGGTGAACAGCACCGCCTGGCCGTCGTCTTCCCAGTGCAGCGGGGCATGCACCTCGTGGTCCCAGGCTTCACTTTCCACCGCCCAGCGGCCCGTTCGGCTGCCGGGGCGGCTGCGCTCCCACACGGCCAGCTGCGCCGGCATGGTGTGCTTGCGGCCCTGGTGGCTGGCGGTGAAGGCCACCCGCTCGCCATCCGGGCTGTAGCGCGGAGACGAGAAGTCATAGGCCTCGTCGCGCGCGATCACGTCGACGCGGCCAGTGGCCAGCTGCAGCTCGGCCAGCGCATAGCGGCCGTCGATGCGCTTGACCGGCGCCGGGTCGAAGGCAAAGACGATGCGCTCGCCATCGGGCGAGACGTCGAAGTTCTCGGCGCTGGGGTCGACCCGGCGCAGCTCCCAGGCCGTGCCCTCGAACAGGTCGCGCACCTTGCCGCTGTCCACGTCGATCAGGTGCAGGTGCGGCACCCGGTCTTGCGGCAGGTGGTCGTCCCAGAAGCGGTACAGCGGCTCGGCGGTGACGTAGCCGGTTTCCTTGCGCTCCGAAAAGGCCTTGTAGGCCTTGGCCTGGGCGCGGCCGCCCTTGAGCTGCGGCCACACCCACGACACCGCGACGATGCGCTTGCCGTCGGGCAGCCAGCGGTAGGCCTCGATGCCGGTGGCCACCGTGGCCACGCGCCGGGCTTCGCCGCCGTCGGCCGGAATCACGTACAGCTGCGGCGCGGTGTCCTTGCGGCCTTCCTGTTCGCGTTTGGCGATGAAGGCGATGCGGTCGCCGCGTGGGCTCCAGCGCGGCTGGCCGTCCTTGTCGCCGCCATGGGTCAGCGCCCGCGGCTTGCCGCCCTGGGTGGACAGCAGCCACAGCACCGTGCGGCTGTTGTTGTCCTCCATCGAGAAGCGGGTGACCGGCAGCACCGCCTGCGCGCCATCCGGCGACAGGCTGGGCGCGCCCAGGCGCTCGATCTTCCAGAGGGCTTCGATGTCGAAAAGCTTGTGGGCCATGGTGTGTCAGCGCGGCTTGGCGAGCTGCCAGTCGAGGTGGTTGCGCACGGTGGGCCATTCAGCCGCGGTGATGCTGTAGACGGCGGTGTCGCGTAGCGCGCCGTCGGCGGTGCGCTGGTGGCTGCGCAGGATGCCGTCGAGCTGCGCGCCCAAGCGCTCGATGGCCCTGCGGCTCTGGGTGTTGAGGCGGTGCGTGCGAAACTCCACCGCGATGCAGTCCAGCGTGTCGAACGCATGGGCCAGCAGCATGCGCTTGCACTGGGTGTTCAGCGGTCCGCGCTGCCCCCGGCGCGCCAGCCAGGTGCTGCCGATCTCCACACGCTGGTGCACCGCATCCACGTTCATGTAGGTCGTCATGCCCACCGGCGTGCCTTCGGTGTCCAGCACGGTGAAGGGCAGCATGCTGCCCGCGGCCTGCAGGCCCAGCCGCCGCTCGATCTCGGCCGCCATGCGTTCCGGGGAAGGCACGGCGGTGTACCAGAGCTTCCACAATTCACCTTCCTGCACCGCTTCGGCCAGCGCACCGGCATGTTCGGTTACAAGAGGCACCAGGCTGGCCCAGCGGCCAGACAGTTCAACGGGTTGGAGCCAGGGCATCGTGGTGTAACCACCAGGGCTTAACTGGTGTTTTTCTTGCTGTTGACACGCGACGATGATCGCATCATCACCCCTGTCCACTCTCGCCCCGCGTGACGACATGAGCACCTGCACCGCCCCTCGCCGTCACCCCCTGCCGATGCTGGCCGGCCTGCCGGCCCTGCTGTGCCTGTTCATGGGCTCGGCGCGGGCCGAGCCCTGGGCCGACCCCGGCCCCGCCGTCGCCCCCGCCGGCCTGCGGGTGCAGTGGCTCAAGCCGGTGGCGCGCAAGTCGCTGCTGGGGCCCGCGGCCTTTGCGGCGCCGTCCACCTGTTCGCTCGACCCGTTTGCCGATGCCAACCCCGAGCAGCGCGAACGCCAGCTCGAGCGCGCCGACGTCAGCGGCGGCATGGGCTACGGCTGCACCGGCGAGCGCATGGCGATGAACGTGGCCGCGCCGCCGCCGGCCGTCACCAGCAATGCCCGCATGCGGCGCTTCGACCTGTCGATCGACCAGTGGATGAGCACCCGCCTGGCCGACCAGTTGACCACCAGCGCCCGCCTGGGCGTCAAGGCCAGCGGCGACCCCACCGTGCGCAGCCAGGCCGCGCGTGCACTGGTGGCCGCCGGCAGCATGCTGCGGCTGAACGACGACTGGGCGATGGAGCTGCAGTTCGGCCGCGACAAGGACACCACCGCGCTGCGCTCGCGCGCCAAGTGGTCCACGCTGTGGCGCGTGGCCGGTGAACACCTGATGTACCTGCAGCTGGCCTCGGAGCCGGCCGGCACCGCGCAAACCGTGGGCATGCGCTGGTGGCTGGTGCCCCGGCGCGCCACGCTGGATGTGTCGGCCTACCGGCCGGTGGACACCCAGCGGGTGGAACCGCGGCTGGGCTTGTCAGTGACGCTCGGGCGCTGAGTCAGCCCCCAAGCTTTTTTCAGCGGTTGTGCCGCTGCATGAACACCAGCTTCTCGAACAGCGTCACGTCCTGCTCGTTCTTCAGCAGCGCGCCCAGCAGCGGTGGCACGGCCACCTTGTCGTCCTTGCTCTGCAGCGCCTCGGCCGGAATATCTTCGGCCACCAGCAGCTTGAGCCAGTCGATCAGCTCGCTGGTGCTGGGCTTCTTCTTCAGGCCCGGCAGGTTGCGCACGTCGTAGAAGTTCTTCAGCGCAGCGCCCAGCAGCTCTTTCTTGATGGCCGGAAAGTGCACGTCGACGATCTTCTGCATCGTCGTGGCATCGGGGAACTTGATGTAGTGGAAGAAGCAGCGGCGCAGAAAGGCGTCGGGCAGCTCCTTCTCGTTGTTGGAGGTGATGAACACGAGAGGCCGGTGTTTGGCCTTGACCAGTTCCCGCGTCTCGTAGACGTAGAACTCCATGCGGTCGATCTCGCGCAGCAGGTCGTTCGGAAATTCGATGTCGGCCTTGTCGATCTCGTCGATCAGCAGCACCACCGGCTGCTCCGACGTGAAGGCCTGCCACAGCGTGCCCTGCACGATGTAGTTGCGGATGTCGCGCACCTTCTCGGCGCTCACCGGGTCTTGCAGCTGGCTGTCGCGCAGGCGGCTGACCGCATCGTATTCATACAGGCCCTGCTGGGCCTTGGTGGTGCTCTTGATGTGCCACTGCAGCAGCGGCATGCCCAGCGCGCTGGCCACTTCCTCGGCCAGCATGGTCTTGCCGGTGCCGGGTTCGCCCTTGATGAGCAGCGGGCGCTGCAAGGTGATGGCTGCATTGACGGCCAGCATCAGGTCCTGGGTGGCGACGTACTGGTCGGAGCCTTGGAACTTCATGAGTGGTGGCCTTCGGTGCGAGCGTGATAAGGGTTAAAACCAGTATAAGGGGCCCCCTATAATCAGCGGTTGAACTCAAGCCCACAGCCACAGGTCCGCGACAACGATGAACAAAGCCCACTCCATGCTGTTTGTGCTGGCCCTGTCCGGCATCGTTTCGGCGGCTGACGCGCAAGACATCAAGCCTGACGCCGCTGCCGGCGCCAAGAAGGTGGCCATGTGCATCGGCTGCCATGGCATCCCCGAGTACAAGGCCGCGTTCCCTGAGCAGCACCTCGTGCCCAAGATCTCGGGCCAGGGCGCCAAGTACATCGTGGCCGCGCTCAACAGCTACAAGACCGGCGACCGCAAGCACCCCACGATGCGCGGCATCGCCGCCTCGCTGACCGACCAGGACATGGCCGATGTCGCCGCCTTTTATGAAGGCAATGTGGCCGACCCGCAGCCGGCACCCGAAGCACTGGCTGTCAAGCCCCGCCCCGAAGTGGCCGAGCTGCTGACCAAGGGTGCCTGCGTGTCCTGCCACGGCGCCAACTTCTCCAAGCCCATCGACGGCAGCTACCCCAAGATCGCCGGCCAGTACCCCGACTACCTGTACGTGGCCCTCAAGTCGTACAAGACCACCAACAACAGCCTGATCGGCCGCGGCAACGCCATCATGGCCGGCCAGGTCAAGCAGTACAGCAACGCCGAGCTGCGCGCCATCGCCGAGTACATCGGCTCCCTGCCCAGCGAGCTGCAAACCCGCCCCGAGTCGCGCTTCCGCTTCGCTTCGAACAAGTAAGCAGCGCCGCGACCGTGCCGCAAAAAGCCGCCTTCGGGCGGCTTTTTTGCTGGATGGAGCCCCCAAGCTCGCTGTGCTCGCTACCCCCCGCGGGGGCGCGTTCCGCCTTGGGGCGGCCCGGCGGCGGAACGGTCCCTGTCAGCCCTCCGGCACCCCACGCGGTTGCGCGGCGCGGGCCGCGATGGCCTCGCGGTACAGCGCCAGGTACTGCTGGGCCGGGCCTTCCCAGGAGAAGCGGGCGGCCATGGCGCGGCGGCGCATCTGCTGCCAGGTCACCGGTTCGACGAAGGTGTCGCAGGCCTGGTGGATGGCGCCTTCCAGCGCGTGGCCGCTGGCGGCGTCGAACATGAAGCCGGTGGCCTGGTCAGCCGCCAGCGTGTCCGGCGTGGCGTTGACCACCGTGTCGGCCAGGCCGCCCACGCGGCGCACCACGGGCAGCGCGCCATAACGCTGGGCATACATCTGCGTCAGCCCGCAGGGCTCGAAGCGGGAGGGCACCAGCACCAGGTCGGAGCCGGCCATCACGCGGTGGGCCAGGTCTTCGTCGTAGGCCAGCTTCACGCCCACCTGGCCGGCATGCGCCTGCTGCGCCATGCGGAAGGCGGCTTCCAGCGAAGGGTCGCCATTGCCTTGCAGCACCAGCTGGCCGCCGCGTTGCAGCAGCGCCGGCAGCGCGGCCAGCACAAGGTCCAGGCCTTTTTGTGAAGTCAGCCGGCTGACCACGCCGCACAGCGGACCGGCGGCCTTGGGATCGAGCCCGAATTCCTGCTGCAGCGCGCGCTTGCAGGCGGCCTTGCCGGCGGTCACGGTTTCGGCGTCGAAGCGCTGCGCGATGCCGGGGTCGGTCATCGGGTTCCACAGCGATTCGTCGATGCCGTTGATGATGCCGTGCACGTCCGTGCCACGGCCGCGGATCACGCCGTCCAGCCCGAAGCCATGCTCCAGCGTGGCGATCTCGCGCGCATAACCGGGGCTGACGGTGGTCACGCGGTCGGCGAACTTCAGGCCCGCCTTCATGAACGAGACCTGGCCATGGAACTCCAGCCCGGCCGGCGACATGAAGCGCGAGGACAGTCCCAGCCACGGGAAGTCAGCGGTGGGGAACAAGCCCTGGTAGGCCAGGTTGTGCACGGTGTAGATGGACGCGGCCTGCGTGGGCGGATGGCCGGCCACGTAGGCGCAGGCCATGCCGGCATGCCAGTCGTGCGCATGCATCACGTCGGGCGTCCAGTCGGGGTCCAGGTCGCCCGCGGCCAGGTGGGCCGCCACCCAGCCCAGCAGCGCAAAGCGCTGCAGGTTGTCCTGCCATTCCAGGCCACGGCTGTCCTGGTAGGGGCCACCGCCGCGGCGGTACAGGTAGGGCGCGTCGATGAAGTACACCGGCACGCCGGTGTCGGGCATGCGGCCGCGCATCAGGCTGATGCGCCCGGCGCCGAACATCGCACCGAGATCGAGCACACGTTGCGGCTGTTCGATGGCCCGGGCCATCTGCGGCAGGCCCGGCACCAGCAGGCGCACGTCGGCGCCGGCAGCGATCAGGGCTGGCGGCAGCGCCGCCACCACGTCGGCCAGGCCCCCAGTCTTGACCAGGGGAAACACTTCGGCCGCCACATGCAGCACTTTCAGCGGCGCCGATGAAGGCGCCGCGCCTGCCAGCCGTTCGCTCATTGCAGCGCCGCCAGCATGTCCCGCGTGACCAGCACCACGCCGCCTTCGCTGCGCAGGAAGCGCCGCGCGTCGGCTTCAGGGTCTTCGCCGATCACCATGCCGTCGGGGATGTGGCAGCCGCGATCGATGATGACCTTGGTGAGCCGCGCGCCGCGGCCCACCTGCACGTCGGGCAGCAGCACCGACAGCAGCACCTTGGCATGCGAATGCACCCGCACGCCCGAGTACAGCACCGTGCGCCGCACTTCGCCCGAGACGATGCAGCCACCCGAGACCAGCGATTCGATCGCGGTGCCGCGGCGCTCGCCCATGTCGTGCACGAACTTGGCCGGCGGCAGCTGCGGCTGGTAGGTCCAGATCGGCCACTTGGTGTCGTAAAGGTCGAGCTTGGGCACCGTGGCCGTGAGGTCGATGTTGGCGTCCCAGTAGGCGTCCAGCGTGCCCACGTCGCGCCAGTAGGGCTCCTCGCCGTGCAGCGCGCCCACGCAGCTCATGTCGAACGGATGGGCCACCGCATTGCCGTTGGCCACCGCGCGCGGAATGATGTCCTTGCCGAAGTCGTGCGACGAATCGGGGTCGGCCATGTCGCGCTCCAGTTCCTTGAACAGGTAGCGCGCATTGAAGATGTAGATGCCCATGCTGGCCAGCGCGCGGTCGGGCTTGCCGGGCATGGCGGGCGGGTCGGCGGGCTTTTCGACGAAGTCGAGGATCTGGCGCCGCTCGTCGATGTGCATCACGCCGAAGGCCGAGGCTTCTTCGCGCGGCACCTCGATGCAGCCCACGGTGCAGTCGCGGCCCTGTTCCACGTGGTCGGCCAGCATCAGCGCGTAGTTCATCTTGTAGACGTGGTCGCCGGCCAGCACCACGACGTAGTCGGCCTTGTAGCTGGCGATGATGTCCTGGTTCTGGTAGACCGCATCGGCGGTGCCGCGGTACCAGCTTTCTTCGTCCACCCGCTGCTGCGCGGGCAGCAGGTCCACGAACTCGTTGATCTCGGGCTTCAGGAAGGCCCAGCCGCGCTGCAGGTGGCGCATCAGGCTGTGGCTCTTGTACTGCGTGATGACGCCGATGCGGCGGATGCCCGAGTTCAGGCAGTTGGACAGTGCGAAGTCGATGATGCGGAACTTGCCGCCAAAGTAGACGCCCGGCTTGGCGCGGCGGTCGGTCAGGTTCTTGAGGCGGCTGCCCCGGCCACCGGCCAGGACCAGCGCCACGGCGCGCTTGGGCAGGTCAAAGTTGCGGGCGGCGTCATGCGTAGCCATCGAGGAGTCTCCCGGATCTGTTTTGGCAATCGACTTGGAACGTGGATGTACTGCTTCTGGAACTTCGAACTGCTACTGAATGGATAAGATGAACACAAGCGCACGGCGCGTTCGGTCGCAGGATAGCGCCGCCATCCAGCCCGTGCATCTGTTGCAACTGTCACGCACAGGCGTTGCTTCCGCGCCGCGCCTGCAAACCATTCCAGCATGAAACCGGGCTGGAATTTTGCAGGCCCTTCCAAAATCGCGGCCTCCTGAGGAGCTCACTCTGATGAAAACCCATACCCCCGAAACCGACCTGGCAGCCGCCACCGAACGCCACCTGCTCAACACCGTGGGCGTGGCGCCCGAGCAGGCCGGCGCGCCTGAAGTGCTGCAGGCGGTGTCGCAGGCCGTGCGCGAGCAGCTCTCGCAGCGCTGGGTGCGCACGCAGGCCGAAGACCGCGGCACCAAGGCCCGGCGCGTGTATTACCTGTCGATGGAGTTCCTGATCGGCCGCACCTTCGGCAATGCGCTGCATTCGCTGAGCCTGCAGGCCGATGCCGCGGCCGCAGCCGAAAAACACGCCAAGACCCTGGAAGACCTGGCCGCGGGCGAGCCCGATGCGGCGCTGGGCAACGGCGGCCTGGGCCGGCTGGCGGCCTGTTTCCTGGACTCGATGGCCACGCTGGGCCTGCCGTCCTTCGGCTACGGCATCCGCTACGAATACGGCATGTTCGCCCAGTCCATCCAGGGCGGCCGGCAGGTGGAGCACCCCGATTCGTGGCTGGAAAACGGCACGCCCTGGGAGTTTCCGCGCGCCGGCATCGGCTACCCGGTGTGCTTCGGCGGCTGGGTCGAGCAGCCCGCCATCCCCGGCGGCAAGGCGCAGTGGCGCCCGGCGGCCGAGGTCAATGCCAAGGCCTACGACATGGTGGTGCCCGGCCACGGCACCGACAAGGTGAGCACGCTGCGCCTGTGGAAGGCGGTGGCCCCGGCCCACATCGACCTGCATGCCTTCAACTCGGGCGACTACGCCCGCGCGGCCGAAGTCAAGAACCAGTTCGAGAACATCTCGTGGGTGCTGTACCCCAACGACAGCACGCCCGCCGGCCGTGAACTGCGGCTGCGGCAGGAGTACTTCTTCACCTCGGCGTCCATCCAGGACATCCTGGCGCGCCACCTGGAAGAGCACCCCACGCTGGACAACCTGCACGAGAAGGTGGCCATCCACCTGAACGACACCCACCCCGCCATCGGCGTGGCCGAGCTGATGCGCCTGCTGGTCGACCAGCACGGCATGGCCTGGGACGCGGCCTGGAAGATCACGCAGCAGACCTTCTCGTACACCAACCACACGCTGATGCCCGAGGCCCTGGAAACCTGGGCCGTCGACCTGATGCACCACGTGCTGCCGCGGCACCTGGACATCATCTTCCGCATCAACCACGAGTTCCTCACCTTTGCCGCCAGCAAGAAGCCCGACGACGTCGAGTTCCTGCGCCGGCTGTCGCTGGTGAGCGAAGGCGGCGAAAAGCGCGTGCGCATGGCCAACCTGTCCATCGTGGGCAGCCACATGGTCAATGGCGTGTCGCAGCTGCACTCCGACCTGCTGGTGCAGACCATCTTCTCGGACTTCGCCTACCTGTGGCCGGAGCGCTTCACCAACATGACCAACGGCGTCACCCCGCGCCGCTGGCTGGCGCAGGCCAACCCCAAGCTCAGCAGCCTGCTCGACCAGACGCTGGGCCAGGGCTGGCGCCTGAACCTCGATGAGCTGTCGCGGCTGAAGACCGTGGGCGACAACAGCAGCTTCCGCATCGCCTTCGCCGAGGCCAAGCAGCACAACAAGTCGCGCCTGGCCGCGCTGATCCACAAGACCATCGGCCTGCAGGTCGACCCCACCAGCCTGTTCGACGTGCAGGTCAAGCGCATCCACGAGTACAAGCGCCAGCTGCTGAACCTGCTGCACGTGGTCACGCGCTACCAGGAGATCCTGGACAGCCCCAACGCCGACTGGCAGCCGCGCACGGTGATCTTCGCGGGCAAGGCCGCTTCGTCGTACCACATGGCCAAGCAGATCATCCGGCTGGTGCACGACGTGGCCGCCGTGGTCAACAACGACCGCCGCGTGGGCGACCGGCTGAAGGTGGCCTTCATCCCCAACTACGGCGTGTCGGTGGCCGAGGTCATCATGCCCGGCGCCGACCTGTCGGAGCAGATTTCCACCGCCGGCACCGAAGCCTCGGGCACCGGCAACATGAAGCTGGCCCTCAACGGCGCGCTGACCATCGGCACGCTGGACGGCGCCAACATCGAGATCGGCCAGGCCGTGGGCGACGACAACATCTTCATCTTCGGCCTGCGCACGCCCGAGGTGGAAGCCCAGCGCCGCGCCGGCTACCAGCCGATGCGCATCTATGAACAGCATCCGCGGCTGAAGTCGGTGCTGGACATGATCGCCAGCGGCGCCTTCTCGCCCGACGAGCCCCACCGCTACCGTGGCGTGGTCGATGCGCTGCTGTGGGGCGGCGACCACTACTTCCTGCTGGCCGACTACGACTCCTACATCGCCACCCAGCGACAGGTGGACCAGCGCTTCCGCGACCGCGACGCCTGGGCGCGCAGCGCCATCGCCAACGTGGCCGGCATGGGCCCGTTCTCCGCCGACCGCACCATCGGGCAGTACGCCGAGCAGATCTGGCGCGTGCAACCGCGCCGCTGAGCCATCGCCCCACACCATGTTCACTGATAACGACATCGAGCGGCTGCGCAGTGGCCGCCACGGAGACCCCTTCGCCGTGCTCGGCCGCCATGAAGACACCAGCGGCCCGCAGCCGCGGGTGTGGCTGCGGGCCTGGCTGCCCGGCGCCCAGGCCGTCGGCGTGATCGACATGGCCACCGGCCAGCCGGCCGGCGTGCTGGCGCCGCTGCCGGTCGAAGGCTTTTTCCAGGGCCAGTTCGCCAACCTGTCGGCCGATTACCGGCTGCAGGTGCAGTGGCATGGCGGCGCGCAGTCGGTCATCGACGACCCCTACCGCTTTCCGCTGCTGCTGGGCCAGACCGACGTGTGGCTGCTGGCCGAAGGCACCCACCTGCGCCCGTTCGAGGTGCTGGGCGCGGTGCCGCGCACGGTGCTGGGCGTGGAAGGCACGGCCTTCGCGGTGTGGGCACCCAATGCGATGCGTGTGAGCGTGGTGGGCGACTTCAACCACTGGAACGGCGCCGCGCACCCGATGCGGCTGCGGGCCGAATGCGGCGTGTGGGAGCTGTTTCTGCCCGGCGTGGGCGCGGGTGCACGCTACAAGTTCGAGCTGCTCAGCCGTGAAGGCCACCTGCTGCCGCAGAAGGCCGACCCGTACGCCCGTTCGGCCGAACTGCGGCCGGCCACCGCCAGCGTCGTGGCGCCGATGCCGCCGGTGCAGGCGCCTTCGGCCCAGCGCAAGCTGGCCAATGCGCTGGACGCGCCCATCAGCATCTACGAGGTGCACCTGGGCTCCTGGAAGCGCCGGCCGGAAGAAGGCAACCGCTGGCTCACCTGGGACGAGCTGGCCGAGCAGCTGCTGCCCTATGCGCAGGACATGGGCTTCACCCACCTGGAGCTGCTGCCCATCAGCGAGCATCCGTTCGACGGCTCCTGGGGCTACCAGCCGGTGGGCCTGTATGCGCCCACGGCTCGCTTCGACGCGCCGGGCGAAGGCCCGGGCGGCTTCGAGCGCTTTCTGGCGCGGGCGCATGCGCTGGGCCTGGGCGTGATCGTCGACTGGGTGCCGGCGCACTTCCCGAGCGATGCACATGGCCTGGCGCAGTTCGACGGCACGCACCTGTACGAGCATGCCGACCCGCGCGAAGGCTTCCACCAGGACTGGAACACGCTGATCTACAACTTCGGCCGTGCCGAGGTGCGCAACTTCCTGGTGGGCAATGCCTTGTACTGGCTGGAGCGCCACAACGTCGACGGCCTGCGCGTGGATGCAGTGGCCTCGATGCTGTACCGCGACTACAGCCGCAAGCATGGCGAGTGGGTGCCCAACGAGTTCGGCGGCCGCGAGAACCTGGAAGCCATCGGATTCTTGAAGCGCCTGAACGAGGTGGTGGGCGTGGAGCGCCCGCAGGGCATCACCATCGCCGAAGAATCCACCGCCTTCCCGGCGGTCTCGCGCCCGGTGTATGCCGGCGGCCTGGGCTTTCACTACAAGTGGAACATGGGCTGGATGCACGACACGCTGCACTACTTCGGCCGTGATCCGCTGTACCGCAAGTACCACCATGGCGAAGTCACCTTCAGCCTGGTGTATGCCTTCAACGAGAACTTCGTGCTGCCGCTGTCGCACGACGAAGTGGTGCACGGCAAGGGCTCCATCCTGGCGCGCATGCCCGGCGACCGGTGGCAGCAGTTCGCCAACCTGCGCTCGTACTACGGCTTCATGTTCGGCCACCCGGGCAAGAAGCTGCTGTTCATGGGCTGCGAGTTCGGCCAGCAGCGCGAGTGGAACCACGAAGCCAGCCTCGACTGGCACCTGCTGGACGACCCGCTGCACCGCGGCGTGCAAAGCCTGGTGCGCGACCTCAACCGCCTGTATGCGGCCACGCCCGCGCTGCACCAGCGCGACTTCAGCGGCGACGGCTTCGAGTGGCTGGACCACCACGATGCCGAGCATTCGGTGTTGAGCTTCGTGCGCCGCGACGCCAATGGCGGCTTCATCGTGGTGGTGTGCAACTTCACCCCCACGGTGCGCCATGGCTGGCGGCTGGGCGTGCCGGCGCCGGGCGAATACCGCGAGGTGCTGAACACCGATGCCGCGGCCTATGGCGGCAGCAACACCGGCACGCCGCTGGGCGCCGCCACGTCCGAGCCGGTGGCCTGGCATGGCCGCGACCATTCGGTGCAGCTCACGCTGCCGCCGCTGGCCACGGTGTTCCTGAAGCTCGCTGACTGATGACCCCACCCGCCTTCGCCGCCCTGCAACCCGGCCGCCCCTGGCCCATGGGCGCCACCGCCAATGGTGACGGCGTCAATTTCGCGGTGGCCTCGGCCCATGCCGAGGCAATGACGCTGTGCCTGTTCGACGAGACTGGCAGCACCGAACTGGCCCGCCTGCCGCTGCCCGCGCGCAGCGGCGACGTGTGGCATGGCTGGCTGCCCGGCGCGCGGCCGGGGCTGGTGTACGGCTTTCGCGCGCACGGGCCCTGGCAGCCGGCGGCGGGCCATCGCTTCAACGACCAGAAGCTGCTGCTCGACCCCTGGGCGCGTGAGATCGTCGGCCGCCATGAGTGGCGACCCGAGCACACCGGCGCCGACCCGCGCGACAACGGTGCGCATGCGCTCAAGGCCCGCGTGGTGCCGGCGGCCGAAGCCTTCGACTGGGCCGGCGACCAGCCGCTGCGCACGCCGCTGGCCGACACCGTGCTGTACGAGCTGCACGTCAAGGGCTTCACCCGCCAGCACCCCGGCGTGCCCGAGGCGCTGCGCGGCACCTATGCCGGCCTGGCCAGCGACGCGGCCATCGCCCACTTCCAGCGGCTGGGCATCACCGCCGTCAGCCTGCTGCCGGTGCACCAGCACATCGACGAAGAGCGGCTGGTGGCGATGGGCCTGTCCAACTACTGGGGCTACAACACCATCGGCTTCTTCGCACCCGAGCCCGGCTATGCCGCCACCGGTGATGCGCGGCGCGAGTTCCGGCAGATGGTGCAGCGCCTGCATGCCGCGGGCATCGAAGTCATCCTGGACGTGGTGTTCAACCACAGCGCCGAGACCGACGAGCACGGCCCCACCTTGAGCTTCCGCGGGCTGGACAACGCCGGCTGGTACCGCCTGCGGCAAGAAAGCCGGGCGCTCTACGAGAACGACACCGGCTGCGGCAACACGCTGGACATCCGCCAGCCACGCGTGCTGCAGCTGGTGCTGGACAGCCTGCGCTACTGGGTGGGCGAGATGCATGTCGACGGCTTCCGCTTCGACCTGGCGCCGGTGCTGGGCCGTGGCCACCAGGGCTTCGACCGCCATGGCGCCTTTTTCATGGCGCTGCGGCAAGACCCGCTGCTGCAAGGCGTCAAGCTGATCGCCGAGCCCTGGGACATCGGGCCCGGCGGCTACCAGCTGGGGCAGTTTCCGGCCGGCTGGCTGGAGTGGAACGACAAGTTCCGCGACACCATGCGGGCCTTCTGGCTGGGCCATCCGGCGCACCGCGGCGACTTCGCGCGGCGGCTGGCCGGCTCGGCCGACCTGTTCCACCAGCGGGGCAGGGCGCCGGGCGAGGGCGTGAACTACGTGGTCTCGCACGACGGCTTCACGCTGCGCGACCTGCTCACCTACGAGCAGCGGCGCAACCAGGCCAACGGCGAAGACAACCGCGACGGCCACGGCCACAACCTGGGCTGGAACTGCGGCCACGAAGGCGAGACCGACGACGCGGCCGTGCAAACCACCCGCGCCCGCCTGGCGCGCGCGCTGCTGGCCACCGTGCTGCTGAGCCAGGGCACGCCGATGATCGCGGCCGGCGACGAGCTGGGCCACACGCAGGACGGCAACAACAACCCCTACTGCCAGGACAACGCCACCACCTGGATCGACTGGGCAGCGGCCGACGAGGCGCTGATCGACTTCACCGCCCGGCTGATCCGCCTGCGGCGCGAGCGGCTGCCGCTGGGCGAACGCTGGTACAGCGGCTTTCCCGACGCAGAAGGCCTGCCCGACCTGGCCTGGTTCAGCCCCGAGGGCCCGGCGCTGACGGCAGCGCAGTGGCATGACGGCGATGCCCGCGCCCTGGGCGCCTTCATCGGCAGCCCCGGCCGGGCGACCGGCCCCTTGCTGCTGCTCATCAACGCCCAGGCCGATGAGGTGCCGTTCTTGCTGCCCGCGGTGGAGGCTGGCGAGCCCTCGGCTGCGGCTTGGCAGCTGCGGCTGAACACCGCCGAGTGGCCGGGCACGCAGCCTGCCCAGGCTGCCACCGTGCCGGCCGGGGCGTGGTACACGGTGCCCGCACGCAGCCTGGTGCTGCTGGGCCGCGCCTGAGCGGCGCCCCGGCCGCCGACCTTTCAACTGCTGTCCACCGCTTCACGATGCGCCTTCCCCGACTCTCCGGTGTTCTTCTCCACCCCACCTCGCTGCCCGGCCCGCATGGCAGCGGCGACCTGGGGCCCGCGGCGCGCCACTTCGTGGATTGGCTGCACGGCGCTGGCCAGTCGATCTGGCAGATCCTGCCGCTGGGCGGCATCGGCCCGGGCAACTCGCCCTACATGAGCAGCAGCGCCTTTGCCGGCAACCTGCTGCTGATCGACCTGGACGAGCTGCGCCAGCATGGCTGGCTGACCGACGCCGACCTGGCCCCTGACGGCGTGGCCGACCCGCGGCGCATCGACTTCGACACGCTGGTGCCCTGGCGCATGTCGCGCCTGGCGCGCGCGGCGCGCCACTTCGCGGCCGCGCCGGGGGCGCATGCGGCGGCTCATGCGCAGTTCAAGGCCGAGCAGGCCAACTGGCTGCCCGACTATTCGCTCTTCATGTCGCTGTGGGAGCACCACGGCTTCATCGACTGGACCGACTGGCCGGCGCCGCTGGCGCGCCGCGAGGCCGCTGCGCTGGCGCAGGCCCGTGAGCGGCATGCCGAGCGCATCGCCTTCTACGAGTTCTGCCAGTGGAGCTTCTTCCGCCAGTGGAAGGCGCTGCGGGCTTATGCCAACCAGCGCGGTGTGCAGATCATGGGCGATGCGCCCATCTTCATCGCCCACCAGAGCGCCGAGGTGTGGGCACGGCAGGAGCTGTTCGAGCTGGATGCGCAAGGCCGGCCCACGGTGGTGGCCGGCGTGCCGCCCGACTTCTTCAGCGAAACCGGCCAGCGCTGGGGCAACCCGCTGTACCGCTGGAGCGCGCATGCGGCCGAAGGTTATGCCTGGTGGACCGAGCGCATCCGCCGCATGTTCGAGATGACCGACCTGGTGCGCATCGACCACTTCCGGGGCTTTGCCGGCTACTGGGAAATTCCGGCCGATGAGCCCACGGCCATCAAGGGCCAGTGGAAGCCGGGCCCGGGCGCGGCGCTGTTCGACGCGGTGGCCGCCGCGCTGGGGCCAATGCCCATCGTGGCCGAGGACCTGGGCGTGATCACGCCCGACGTGGTGGCGCTGCGCCAGCGCTTCAACTTCCCGGGCATGCTGATACTGCAGTTCGCATTCGGCGGGCCCAGCGACAACAGCTACCTGCCGCACAACCACACGCCCGACAGCGTGGTGTACACCGGCACCCACGACAACAACACCACGATGGGCTGGTGGCACGCCGCCGGTGAGGCCGAGCGCCACCACGTGCGCAGCTACCTGGCCACCGACGATGCCCATGTGCTGCCCGCGATGCTGCGCGCCGCGGCCGCTTCGGTGGCCGACACCGCCATCTTCCCGATGCAGGACGTGCTGGGCCTGGGGGCCGAGGCGCGCATGAACGTGCCGGGCGTGGGCGATGGCTCGTGGGCCTGGCGCTTCGAGTGGCAGCAGGTGCGGCCCGAGCATGGCCAGGCGCTGCATGAGCTGAGCCGCCAGTACGGCCGGCTGCGCAG
>CAKZXL010000441.1 GCA_937883885.1 uncultured Aquincola sp.
AGGCCGACAGCATCTGCTTGGCGCTGTACGACTGGTTGGGGTCGAGCGTGAGCCGCACCGCCGCACCGGCGGCGCTGCGCACTTCGGCGATGCGCTGCGCATCCAGCGCGGTATCGCCACTGAGCTTGAGCTTGAGCTGGCTGTAGCCCTCGGCCGCCAGCGCCGCGGCCTGCGCCGCCATCTCGGCCGGCGGCTTGATGGCCAGGATGCGCGACTGCGGCAGCCGCGTGTGCAGCGCACCGCCCAGCAGCACATGCACCGGCACGCCAAGGCGGCGCGCCTGCAGGTCGTGCAGCGCCATGTCGATGGCGGCCTTGACGCTGGCGGCGTAGTTCAGCGTGGCGTCGATCTCTTCCACCACCTCGGCGATGCTGTCCACGCGCCGCCCCTGCAGCCGCGGCAGCAGGAACTGCAGCGCCGCCTGCGCGCCGCTGCCCTGGGTGGTGATGGCCGGGATGGCATGTGCATACCCCAGCCCGGTGTGGCCGTCGTCATCGGTCAGCTGCAGCAGCCAGCCTTCGAGCTGCGGCACCTGGGCGCGCGCGAACTTCCAGCTTGGGTCCTTGAGCCGCTGGGTGCAGGGCGTGATGCTCGCCTGGGCGATGCGCATGGCCGCCTCACTCCAGCGTGATGTGGCCCTTGCTGACCACGTCGCGCCACTTGTCCGATTCGGCCTGCATCAGTGCGCGGTACTCGTCGGGCGTGCTGGTCTGTGCCACCGCACCCTGCTCCAGCAGCTGCGCCTTGAACTCGGGCGCGTTGACCGCGGCCACCACCGCATCGCGGAACTTCTTCTGCACGTCGGCCGGCAGGCCCTTGGGCCCCACCACGCCATACAAGGTGTCCATCTTCACGCCGGGCAGACCCAGCTCCTGCGTGGTGGGCACCTGCGGCGCCTGCGGGGCGCGCTGGGCGCCGGCCACGGCCAGGATCTTCAGCCCGCCGCTTTTCACATGGGGCAGCACCGGCAGCAGGTCGACCATCGCGAACTGCACCTCGCCGCCCAGCACCGCGGTGACGGCCGGTGCCGCGCCCTTGTAGGGCACATGCTGCACGTCGATGCCGGCCTGCTGCTTCAGCAGCTCGAAGCCAATGTGCGGCGTGGTGCCGGGCCCGGCCGAGCTGTAGTTGAACTTGCCGGGCGAGGCCTTGGCCGCCTTGATCAGCTCCGGCAGCGTGGCCGCGCCCACGTCCTTGCCGGCGATGATCACCGACGGAATGCGCGCCACCAGGGTGAGGTACTGCACGTCGGTGGTGGCGTAGGGCAGCTTCATCAGGTTGGGCATGCCGGCCAGCGGGCCGGGCGCGATGAGCGCGAAGGTGTAGCCATCGGGCGCCGAGCGCACCAGGTCGGTCATGCCGATGGTGCCGCCGGCGCCGGCCTTGTTGTCCACCACGATGGTCTGGCCCAGCGCGCTGCCCACCTGCCGCGCCACCAGACGGGCGATGGCGTCGGTGGGGCCGCCGGCCGAATAGGGCACCACCAGCCGGATGGTCTTGCTGGGCCAGGCCTGGGCCTGCACGGCGGGGGCGGCCAGCCAGGCGCCAGCGGCGGCCAGGGCCAGGCAGGCGGTGCGTCGGGTCTTCAGCATTGCATGTCTCCTTCTTGCCATGGCTGCAGTGTCCGGCCCGTCGACGCGCCGGGTAAGCGGGGGGTGGCGCAAATCAGCTATGCGGCAGGCGCAATGCAGCTATGCCGGGCTGCCGGGTGGCGAGCATGGGTTTGGCTTCCTAGAGTCCGGGCCCACAACAACACCTCTTGATGGAGACACGTCTTGACTAGACAAGCCACCGCCCTCACCGCCCTGGCCCTGGCGGCCTTCACCGCGCTGCCCGCTGCGGCGCAATCCACCCAGGTCACGGTCTACGGCCTGATCGATGCTTGCCTGGCCAGCGCCGACCTGGGCAGCGAACGCCTGAACGCGGTGAGCAGCGGTTGCCTCTACGGCAGCCGGCTGGGCTTTCGCGGCACCGAGGACCTGGGCGGCGGCCTGCAGGCGGCCTTCACGCTGGAGAGCGGCATCACCATCGACAACGGGCAGCTGGCCCAGGGCGGTCGCATGTTCGGGCGCAAGGCGCTGGTGTCGCTGTCCGGGCCCTGGGGCACGGTGGAAGCCGGCCGCGACTATGCACCCGCGTTCTACCTGGTGCAGCCTATCGACCCGATGGGCCTGGGCATCGGCACCGCCAGCAGCAGCCTGTGGACCGGTGCGGCCAGCACCACTTCGGCCCGCAACGACAACGCGGTGAACTACCTCTCGCCCACCTGGGGCGGCGTGTCGTTGCGGCTGCAGGCCACGGCGGGCGAAGGCGGGGCCGGCGGCGCCCGCAAGAGCCAGGGCATGAACCTGCTGTACCGCAGCGGCGGCACGCTGGCGGGCCTGTCTTACGCCCGCGTGGGCGACGTGGCCGACGACAACGACGACAGCGCCTTCACCCTGGGCGTGAGGCAGGAACTCGGCCGCTTCTCGGTGGCGGCGCTGGCACAGTCGGGCGCATGGGAAGCCTCGCGCACCGCGGCCGCACCGGCCAGCACCAGCAGCGTGTTCAGCCGCAAGTACCGCAGCTGGCTGGTGGGTGGCTCGGTGCGCACCGGCAGCGTGGGCAAGGTGAGCCTGTCCATCAAGCGCTACGACGACCGCAGCGTGCGCAACTACGACTTCACCCAGGTGAGCGTGAACTACGTGCATGCGCTGAGCAAGCGCACCGACCTGTATGCCGGCTATTCACGGCTGGGCAACAACAGCCGCACCACCTATGCGGTGTCCGATGCCACCGGTGCCTACGGTCCGGTGGAAGCCGGTGCCGGCACCTCGCTGCTGGCCGCGGGGATCAAGCATGTGTTCTGAGATCAGCCGCCGCCGTCTGCTGCAGGGCGCTGCCGCCGCAGCCGGCCTGGCCGCCACCGGCTGGGCCGGGGCGGCAGAGCCCTGGCCGGGCAAGACGCTGCGCATCGTGGTGCCGCTGGCGCCGGGCGGCTCGGCCGACGCGATGTGCCGCCTGGTGGGCAACGCGCTGGGCCGGGTGCTGGGCACCACGGTGATCGTGGAAAACAAGCCGGGCGCCGGCGGCATCACCGGCCTGACCGAGGTGGTCAAGGCGCGGCCGGATGGCAGCACGCTGGGCTATTCGCTGGCCGGGGCGTTGACGGTGGCGCCACACATCGCGCGCCAGATGCCGTTCGATCCGCTGAAGGACCTGGCCGCCTTGACGCAGGTGGTGGCCGTGCCCGAAGTGCTGGTGGTGCACCCCAAGGCCGGCGTGCGCACACTGGCCCAGCTGGTGGCCAAGGCCAAGGCGGCGCCGGGGCAGCTGAACTTCGGCTCGGCCGGCAATGCCACGGTGCCGCACCTGGGCGGCGAGCTGCTCAAGCGCGAAGCCGGCATCGATCTTGTGCACGTGCCCTACAAGGGCTCGGGCCCGGCGCTCAACGACCTGCTGGCCGGCCAGGTGGAGCTGATGGTGGCCGACGTGACGCTGGTGCGGCCGCACATCGCGGCCGGTCGCCTGGTGGCGCTGGCGGTGGCCGGCCCGGCGCGGCTGGCCGAACTGCCCGAGGTGCCGACCGCTGCGCAGGCGGGGCTGCCCGGCTTCGTGGTCAGCAACTGGCATGGCATGGTGGCGCCCGCAGGCACGCCACCGGCGCTGCTGGCACGGCTGCAACAGGCGGTGGCCGAGGCCTTGAAGGCGCCCGAGGTGGCGGCCCGCATCGACCAGGAAGGCGCCGAGGCCGTGGGCAGCACGCCCGCCCAGTTCGCGGCCTACCTGCGCAGCGAAAGCACGCGCTCGGCCGCGCTGGTCAAGACCCTGGGTATCCGCTGGGAGTGAGCAGGTGGGGCCCGGCGCACAATCGCCGGCCCCCTTGCCGTACCGCCGACGCTGCCGATGCCCACGCCGCCTTCCACGACCAAGCCCACCGGCATCCAGCTCGACATCGCGGCCGACCTGCACAAGTGGCGGGCGTTTTTGGCCATCGGCGAGCTGGGCAGCCTGACGCGCGCGGCGCTGTTCCTGGACAGCAACCAGTCGCTGCTGAGCCGCCAGCTCAATGCGCTGGAGCGCGAATGCGGCACGCGCCTGTTCACCCGCACCGGCCGCGGCGTGGAGCTGTCAGAGGTGGGCCGGCGCATCTTTCCGCAGGTCAAGGCGCTGCTGGCCGATGCGCAGCAGCTGGAACGCGAGATCCGCGGTGAAGCGCATGAGCTCAGCGGCCGCGTGACGGTGGGCCTGCTGCCGTCCATCGGCTCGCCGCTGGTGGGGCGGCTGTTCAAGGACATGCGGGCGCAACACCCCAAGCTGGGCCTGAAGATCCTCGAAGGCTCCAGCGGCCAGGTGGAAGAGTGGCTGGCCGATGCCCGCATCGACATCGCCATCCTCTACCGCTATGGCGCCAGCCTGCCCGAGCATGAAGAGGCGCTGGCCACGGTGGACAGCTACCTGATCGGCCCGCGCGGCGACCGCCTGACCGCCGCGGCCGAGCTGCCCTTGACCGCCCTGCACGAGCTGCCCTTCATCCTGCCCAGCGCCCCCAACGGCCTGCGCACCGCGCTGGATGCGATGGCGCGGCAGGCCCACATCACGCTGGTGCCCGCGATCGAGGCCGACAGCCTGCCGCTGCAAAAGC
>CAKZXL010000442.1 GCA_937883885.1 uncultured Aquincola sp.
GCCTTGCCCACCCGAACCCAACCATCAAAGCCCATGCAACCTCCAAGCGTCTTGCGCATACATCCCATCCGGGCGGCAAAGGCGGGTTCGTGGCCCGGGGGTGCCTCACGGAAGGCGCGGATTCTAGGAGAAGGCATGCGCCCTCCCCGCAGCTTTTATGCCCGGGCTTGTACGTACATGTTCGGCCCGGCGCTTGCGCTACCAGCCGATGAAGGCGTCGCGGCCCTGCACCGCCAGCGCCACCTTGGCGCCCACCGGCAGGCACACCTTGGTGGGCACGTGGCCGAAGGGCAGCCCGGTGAGGATGGGCACCGGGCACACCGAACGCAGGTGCTCGATGGCCGACTTGAGGGTGTAACCGCGGTCCAGCGGCGACTTGCGCCAGGCGGTGAACTCACCCAGCAGCACCGCCTTCTGCTGCGCCAGCACACCGGCCTGGTGCAATTGCAGCAGGCTGCGCTCGATGCTGTAGGGGTGCTCGTTCACGTCTTCCAGAAACAGGATGCCGCCCTTGATGCGCCGCGCCGCCGGCCAGTGGCGGGTGCCCAGCAACGTGCTCACCACCCGCAGGTTGCCGCCCCACAGCGTGCCACGGGCTTCCAGCCCGTCGAAGCCTTCGCCGGTGCGAAAGCCCAGCGCCTCCAGCTCGCCGTCCATCGCTTCCAGGAAGCAGCCTTCGGTGACATCGTCCACCCCGCCCTCTTCGTCGGTCAGGCCGAAGTCGCCGGCCGCCATCGGGCCGGCCCAGGTGACGCCGGCCGGCGCATGGGCCAGCAGGCCCAGCTGCAGCGCGGTGAAGTCGCTGTAGCCCACCCAGCGGGTGCCGCGCTCCATGCTGCGCGCCACCAGCGGCCAGTCGATGCGGTCCAGCAGCCGCGTGAGGCCGTAGCCGCCGCGGGTGGCCAGGGCCACGGTGGGCGCCGCCTCGGCCACCCGGTGCAGCGCAGCCAGCCGGGTGTCGTCGTCGCCGGCAAAACGCTGGTGCTTGGCCAGCGCGCTGGCGTCGATGGTCACCTCGAAGCCGTGGGCCTTGAGGCGCCGGGCGGCGCGGCGCACCGGGGCGGCCTGGGCCACCACACCGGCGGGTGAAAACAGCGTCAGCGTGCGCGGGCCGTCCGGCACGCCGTGGGCGGCATGGTCGCGGTGGGCGTCGTGGGCGTGGCCGTGGTCATGGCGAGCGGACTTGGAGCGGGAGGTGGCGGTCATCGCAAGGTGGGTGGCAGGTCGGCGGGCAGTTCGGTGGCTTCGCCGGTGGGAATGTCGGGCAACGAACCGACGGGCAGCGGCGCGGCGGCGCCCAGCGGCGCGGTGTCGGCGGGGCCGGCGGCACTGCGGCGGGCCAGCTGCAAGGCTTTCTGGCGCGCGCGGCGTTCGGCGAAGAAGTCGCGCAGCAACTGGGCACTGGCTTCGGCCAGCACACCGCCCTGCACCTGCGTGTGGTGGTTGAGCTGCGGCTGCGCAAACAGGTCGATCACCGAGCCGGCCACGCCGGTCTTGGGGTCGGTGGCACCGAACACCACGCGCTTGAAGCGCGCATGCATCAGCGCCATCGCGCACATGGCGCAGGGCTCCAGCGTCACGTACAGCTCGCACTCGGGCAGGCGGTAGTTGCCCAGCAGCTGGGCCGCATGGCGCAGGGCCACGATCTCGGCATGGGCGGTGGGGTCGTGGGTGGTGATGGGCCGGTTGTAGCCGGTGGCGATCACCTGGCCCTGCCGCAGGATGACGGCCCCCACCGGCACCTCGCCGGCCAGCTGCGCATTGAGCGCCTGGTCCAGCGCCAGGCGCATCGCATGTTCGTCAGCAGGGGTCACGGGCAAGGACATGGACGCTACGTTAACAGCCGGGGGCCCCCCGCAAGGGGCGCCGGGTGCTCCGTCCATCTATAGCTGAAAGCCCACCCACAGCACCAAGCCCTCGCCCACGTCGCGCAGCAACCCGGCGCGGGCGGGCTGGCTGCGGTGGGCCAGCGCCCTCTCCTGCTCGAACCAACGCGCAAAGGCCTGCACCGCCGGTGCGTCATGAAAGGCCACCATCAGCTCGTAGTTGAGGAAGAGGCTGCGGCTGTCGATGTTGGCCGAGCCGGCCAGGGCCAGGGTTTCGTCCACCACCACCAGCTTGGCATGCAGCATGTGCGGCGCCAGCCAGATGCGCGCGCCGGCCGCGGCCAGCGTGCGCAGCGCGCGGCCGCGGGCGATGTCGGACATGCCGTGGTTGGAGCGCGCCGGCAGCAGCAGGTCCACCACCACGCCGCGGCGGGCGGCCAGGCACAGCGCGGCCAGCAGGGCGGCGTCGGGCACGAAGTACGGCGTGACCATCAGCAGCCGCTCGCGCGCCCGGTAGGCGGCGGTCACCAGCATCGACTGCACGGTGTCGTCCACCTGGTCGGGGCCGGAAGCGATGAGCTGCGCGCGTGGCAGCGGTGCCTCGCCGGGCAGCGGCGGCGGCAAGGCCTTGAGCGGGATGGCCGGCAGCCGCGGCTGGCCGCCGGCAAAGCGCCAGTCGTGGCGGAACAGCGCACCGGCCTGCAGCACCAGCGGGCCACGCAGGTCGAAGCTGAGGTCGTGCCAGGCCGGCTTGCCCGGCTCGCCGTCGAAGTATTCGCAGGCCAGGTTGCGGCCGCCGCACCACAGCCGCTGGGTGGCGTGGCCGGCATCGGCGATCAGCAGCTTGCGGTGGTTGCGCAGGTTGGTGCGCCCGCGCAGCGGCGAATGCAGCGGCGGCACGAACTGCACCAGGTGGCCGCCGGCCGCCTTCAACGCACTGAGTTCGGGTCGGCCGCCCATCAGGGCGCCGAGGCCATCGACCATCAGCCGCACCGTCACGCCGGCGCGGGCGCGGGCGGCCAGCCGCTCCACCACCGCCTGGCCGAAGCTGTCGCGGCCGATGATGAAGGTGCACAGCTCGATCGAGTGTTGCGCCCGGTCGATCACCTCCCACAACGCACCGCGGGCGGCATGGCCATCGGTGTGGATGGCCAGGTCCTGGTAGGGCGCGGCGGCGGGCTGGCGCAGGGCCAGCGCCGTCTGCTCGGCCCAGGTGGGCGCGTCGGCCGCCGGATGCAGCCCGCCCAGGCGCACCGCCCTCGCCCGCTTGCGCGAGCCGAAGATGAGGAAGGCCGGCAGCGCCACATAAGGCAGCAGCAGGATGAACAACACCCAGGCCACGGCCGCGGCCGGCTGGCGCCGCTGGCCCAGCACATGCGCGGTGATGACGTAGATCAGCAGCGCGATCGCGGTGACCAGCCCGTGCAGGCTGAGCCAGTGGGCCAAGGTGAGAACCGGCAGCATCGGGGGAACAGGCACTCCGTGTGAGGGGATGCCGCAGGATAGCCGGCCCGGGCGAAACGCCCTGACGCCACGTGCCCCGCCCCGCCGGCCGAGCGCCGGGCCGCCCCAAGCCGACCGGCGACCCTCTCGGAGGGTGGCGTCACGCGAAGCGTGGCGCCGGGTGCACCATCAGCCGAGGCGCAGTGCCATGACGCCGCCTACGATGATCACGGTACCGGCCGCGCGCTGCCAGCCGAAGGGCTCACGCAGCCACCAGGTGCCGATCAGCGCCGCGAACAGCACCGAGGTTTCGCGCACCGCCGCCACCACCGCCACCGGCGCGCGGGTCATGGCCCACAGCGCGATGCCGTAGCTGCCCAAGGAGGCCGCGGTGCCCAGCGCCGCCACCGGCCAGCGCGCGGCCATGTAGCGGCGCGCCTCGGCCAGCCGGTCGCGGCGCTGCCACATCACCAGCGCGAAGTAAGGCAGGCCGTCGAACAGGAACAGCGCCGCCACGTAGGCCACGGCGTTGCCGCTGGCACGCACGCCCCGGCCATCGACGAAGGTGTAGGCGGCGATGATGGCCGCATTGCACAAGGCCACCCGCACCGCCTTGCGGCGCTGCGCCTCCGAGCCCATGTGCCCGGCCCGCGCCAGGCCCAGCAGCACCACGCCGGTGCTCACCGTGAGCACCCCCGCCCAGGCCACGACGGACAGCGACTCACCGATCCACAGCGGGCCGCCCAGCGCCACCAGCAGCGGCGCGCCGCCGCGCATCAGCGGGTAGGTCAGCCCCAGGTCGCCATGCCGGTAAGCGGAAGCCAGCGCCAGGTAGTAGCCGATGTGGATGAGCGTGGACAGCGCGATGTACGGCCAGGCCGCCGCAGCGGGCCAGCCCACCCCCAGCAGCAGCGGCACCGCGATCAGCGGCCCCAGCGCATGGATGAGTGCCGTGTCCAGCGACTTGTCGGTGCCCGACTTGATGAGCGCATTCCAGCTGGCATGCAGGGCCGCGCCGCACAGCACCGCGGCCAGCACGCCCCCGCTCAGCGCGCCACTGCTCAGCCCGCCCAGTGGCAGCCCGGCGGCCTCAGCCACCGGCGGCCAGGCGGCTGGCCCGCGCCACGTGCTGCGCGAGGTAGTGCTGCAGAGACGGTGTGGTCAGCTGCGGCGCCTTGGCCGCGTCGTCCCACAGCCGCAGTTGCACCGCGGCCTCGGCATGCGGCTGGGTGATGAAGTCGTGCGCCTGCTCGGCCGTGAACACGCCGCCCTGCAGCACCAGGCTGCGCTGCGAATCGCTGGACAGCGCCGCGTGGTAGCCCGGCCGGCTGGCACACAGGTAGCGCTTGGCATCCACATGCAGGCGGATGGCGTCCAGCACCCGGGGCCCGAACAGCGGCCGCAGGAAAGGCAAGGCGATGAACTGGTGCAGGTCGTCGATGCCGCGCAGCGTGGGCGTGGCGCCATGATCGCCCAGCAGGTGGCCCAGGTCGTGCAGCAGCGCGGCGGTCACCAGTTCATCATCCGCCCCGGCCTGCTCGGCCAGCCAGGCCGATTGCAGCGCATGTTCCAGCTGGGTCACCGGCTCGCCGGTGTACTGCTCGGCACCCCGTTGATCGAACAGCGTGGCGATGTCTTGCAGGGTCAGGGCCATGGCGTCAGGCCGCCTCGCTCTGGCGCTGCAGGTGGTTGTGCAGCGTGCGCTCGCGGCTGTTCATCACATGGCGGTACATGGCCTCACCCGCTGCTTCGGCATCGCCGGCGGCGATGGCCTTGACGATCTGCCGGTGCTCGCGCGCGAACATCAGCATGGACTCGGCGCTCAGGTTGTGGCGGCGGTGCAGGGTCAGCTCCTTGGTGAGCTTGCGGTAGGTGGCGGCCAGCTTCTGGTTGTCGGCCAGCACCAGCAGCCTGTCGTGGAACTGCAGGTTGGTGGCATGGAAGGCATCGGCATCGCCGGCCTTGGCCGCGCGGTCCATCTCGTCGGCCATGCGGCGCAGCTCGCGCACTTGGGCCGTGGCCAGCGTCTGGGCCAGCTTGCGGCCGATGGCCTGGTCCATCATCGCCCGCACCTCGAAGATCTCCAGCACCTCGTCGATCGGCAGGCTGCGCACGAACACGCCGCGGTTCTTCTCGGTGCGCACCAGGCCCGCTTCTTCCAGCCGGCGGAAGGCCTCGCGCAGCGGCCCGCGCGAGAC
>CAKZXL010000443.1 GCA_937883885.1 uncultured Aquincola sp.
CGCAGCTGGTCCGCGAGATCAATGGGCAGCGAGGAGTCCCCGGCGATGCTTCGCCAGCTGCAGCGGTGTTCTCAACGTGGTCTTGGTTCATTCGAGTGCTGGGCATGTCAACGATTGATGCGGACACGCATGTCTGCGGACGCGTGTTGGTCGAAGGCCGCACGGAGCGACCCGGATGTCTGGGCGACGCGGATATCCAGGGTCATGTAGACCTCGCGACTGATACTGAAGGTGCCGCCCTCGGACGGCATCTTGTCGATCGCTCGCACGTCGAGGTAGTGGTAGTGAATCAGGCCCGCCATGTAGCCCGGGGGTTGAACGTCGAAATTCAGCGAGAAGGCAGGCAATGGCGTCGCTGCGGCGCGGGAGCGATGGCAGCGAAGGGAAAGCCAGGATGACTCCGCACTGACTTCGGCGTACAGCCAAGGAAGGTCGAAGAACCAAGCCGCGCACTCCCTGGGAACGCCGATGAAGTAGCGGAGGTCATGCAGCCCGATGCAGAAGCTCTTGCTCAGGGAAGGCTGAACGTCCAGTACACCCTCAGCAGGCATCGAGATGCCACCGTCTTGCCGTTGGCGCTGGAACCAAGCGGTGAAAGACCGGACCGCGGCCGCTGCCTGCCGCTGGACCAGCTCGCCCTCTTCAAGCGGGGAGCTGCGCGAACGCAGTCGCGCGAGCTCGTCTCGCCGCGTCTTCAGCGCACCAAGAGAGTCCGGGGCGGTTGCGATTTCAGTCATTTCTGTGGGTGGGCGCTCAAGGCCTGAAAACGTCGGGGTTGAACAACACACGCGTATGAGATATACTGTACCCTGCTTTCCGCCATTTGACAAGCCACTCACTGCCGAACAGACATGCAGCCCACCGGAAAATCCAAAGGCACGACCAGCATGACCGAAACGGTCGGCCGCTTCGTCACCAGCTGGGCGGAGCGCGCCCGGCGCAAGGGCGCGAGCAAGGGGGCATTCGTCCTGGATGGGTCCAAGGTGTCCGACGCTGAGCTGGGGAGCCCTGATGCACTGCTGCCGCTCTTGGCCTGGCACGCAGACAACCTGTACCGGTACAGCATGCGGCAGCGGGGCCTTGGCCTGCAGTTCGTCGTTGACAAGGACGCGCTCCTGAAGCGCTCCGTCAATCTGGACAAGACCGACCGATCAGTGTCGGAGCTCCTTTCGTTTGTCCTCGAGGCCGCCGAAGACGCACGGCAGCATCTACCTGAGAGCACGGCCGTCGCGGGCGCGGTGGAGCTGCGCGGCCTGGTCAACCAGTTCGCAGCTCAGATGGGCGTTGATGCCGCACATGGCGCGGAAGCGGCGGCAGCCGGCGCCAAGTTGCAAGCCTGACAGATAAGCAATGGCACAGCCACACATCCTACGACCCGCTCCGCAGGCTACGGCCACGGCAGCCGACCCGCGGCGCACGCGCGTGCTCTCCGGTGTCGCGGAGGCCACTGTCGACGTGCGCAAGGCATGCAATGGAATCAAGCGCATGTCGTCGCTCGGCGCCGCCTCGATGGTGATGGGCATGGACCCGAAGCGAACTGTCGCAGCTGCTGAGGCGATGGCCTTCGACGTACTGAAGAGCATCGGCTTCGATGTGTGCGATGAGAGCCGCCTCGAGGCGGTTCTGCCGATGATGATGGAGGCAACTGCGCTCGTGATCGCCGACGCCGCCTACCACGCGGAGGAGGAAGGCCTGGGCCAAGAGCTACTCCTCAACGCATCAAAGTTCGGGGTGGGCGTTCTTAGTGAAGTGGCCAGGTCGCGTGCTGTGGCCAAGATGGTCGAGCCGGCTTATCCGGGCGACATGGACGCCATCGTTGCACTTCGGCTAACGGCGGCGTCAGCCATGGCGCACGTTGCGGTTGAGATTGCAGAGTTCGACTACGTGCACACCCCGGCTGACTGCATCAAGGAAAGCGGGAAGGTGGTCGTCAAGGCGGCCATGGAAGCGGCGTCCACGCTGGCGCCATCCCAGGCGTCGCCGGGCGCGCGGCTGATGCTGTCGCAGTCCCTGATTCAGTCCGCCTCGAAGGTATATGCGGCGTCGTGGCGGGCGGTTGCCCAGATGGAGGCGGCTCGCCTGGACGCCCTGAGTGAAGTTGCACGGAACGCGTCGTTGGACGCCATGGAGGCCGCCTCGCTGTCCACGCTCCTCGCACCGGTGAACCAGAGATTCGCGGCGGCATTCGGCGCCATCGCTGAGACAGCGAAGGAGCTCTTCATTCGTCCTGAGGTGGCTGCTCACGAGCAGCGGAGGCCGGCGACGGCCCGGCCGAGGTAGCCAATGTCGATGTTTGAAGCCGCGTTGGCGGAGCAGCTGCAGCGGGCCTCGATCGTTGACGTTCGCCCAGCGCCGGCACACATCACTTCGACACCGAGCTGGTACCGGCCGGTGACCGCCGAGTGCTTCTTGGCTGAGGCCAAGCGGCAGGCGTTGGAGCCGTGGAGGCTCCTGGCCGTCCTGAAGACCGAGGGCGGTCGAGTGGGTGCGTTTAGCCCAAACAGGGACGGCTCTTATGACATCGGGCCGATGCAGGTGAACACGATTCACCTTGCGGACCTGAGCAGAGTCTTCGGCACCTCGCCGTCCCAGCTGGCGCAGCTTCTCGCCTACGACGGGTGCTTCAACGTGTCTGTCGGGGCCTGGCTTCTGAGAACAAAGACCAATGAAGCGTCCGGTGACTTCTGGTACGGCATCGGCCGCTACCACAGCAAGACCCCATCGAAATCCACCCAGTACATCCTGAGGGTGCACAAGAACATGCAGGAAATCGTCGGCCAGGGCGACTCTGCAAAGCGATAGCCAAACACCAGGCAGAGCCTGGGTCAGGGAGATTCACGTGAGCCAACAGAAAAGCCAGGACAACGCAGCCAACATCGAGGCGAACTTCATCGTCGTGGGCATTGCTGTGGTGTTGTTCGCCGTCATCATGTGGCTGTTGCTCGGCAGGCACTTCTCCGCCTTCATGGGGGTGCTGCGCCGCTATGAGATGGCGTTGTTCGCGCCGTTCTTCGAAGGCGCGGCCGACCTCTGGAGGCGCCTGGTCGATCTCAACGGTGGGCCGCTCGAGTTCCGCGACACCTACGCCATGCTCACTCTGACTGGCAACTACGTGCGCTGGCTGTATGTTCCGCCACTGTTGGCGATGGCCGTCGTCCTGTACATGAAGTCCTTCCGCGGGCGCTTCCGCAAGCGCCACTCCATGTCGTCCCTCGCCAAGCAGGAGGCCGCCTTGTGGCCTGAAATCGCACCGGTGGCGGGCAAGCAGGTTCAGATGGTCGAGGGCGATATCACGAAGGGGCCGTGGGCCGTGGCTGCGACAGAGTGGGAATTTGCGGAGAAGCACAAGCTGGCCAAGCGGGGCGGCAAGCTGAACCGTGACGGCTCGCGCGATGTCTTCGTCGCGCAGTTGGGGCCCCTGTGGGCTGGCCCGAAGGCTCTCCCGCTTCACGCCCGTGCCCTGCTGGCCGCCTTCGCGCTGCGCATCGCCGGCAAGAAGGATGAGTCGCTGGCTGCCTTCCGCAAGATGTCCGCAACCTTCGAGGCCGGTGGCGGTGTCAAGGGCATGGACACGTCGTGGGTCGATGCGGCGATTGCCGAGCACGCGGACCACCCCAGCCTTTTGAAGGTGTACGAACGGCACGCCTACGTTTTCACGGTCATGGCCACTGTGCAGCAGATCGCACGCGCCGACGGCGTGCTGGCCAGCCCGCTGTACCTCTGGCTCAAGACGGTTGACCGTCGCCTCTGGTACACGCTCAACAACGTGGGTCGTTACGCCTTCACCGTCGAGTGCGCCGGGATCATGGCGCACTGGCTTTTCGAGAAGACGGTCGGGTCCGCTTGTCCGAGCCCTATGGTCGAGAAGGCCGTGGATGGCCTGGAGCAGGCCTTGACCGAATTCAGCGAGGACGACTCGCTGGAGCGCCTGTACTCATAGCGGGAGTGGCTGGCCGCGAGGCCTGCAAACTTGACGAAGCTTGAGCAACGGTGGATCGTATATTCTGTACACCATGCCATGTTCGAGTGAGTCGCCAATGAAAATCCAAGCCTCCCAACGTCCGGCTTACGCGGCCGGCTTCCCAGCGACGGACTCTGTCGTCGCCCGACGTCTGCGCGCCAATGGAGACGTCCTACGCCGCACCGGCGCCGTGGTCCTGTCGAACGGTACCAACGCGTTCACCGTGGACCTCGGTCAGTTCAAGAAGGTGTCGGTCGAGAGCGCCGAAGGGGGCGTCTTCAACATCACCGGGCGGAATTCGCTCGACCCGGACGCCCAGGGCGTAGTCCTGGCGAACTTCGGCAGCCAGAGAGCGGCGGACAACGGCTACGCCGCGCTGATGCGGGCTCACTCGGGGCTGCGCGCGTCCGGCGCCTCGAGCCGTGGCGTGCGGATGGTGAAGTGGGGCGGGGGTCTTGTCGCGCTGTTCTGCGCAGTGGTGGTTTTCAGCGCCGTGACAACGGGCATGCAGCAGTCGGCCGTGGCGGCGACCGCGCCGACGATGGGCAACCCGCAGCTGCTGGCTCAACCGGCACAAGCGGCGCAGCAAGGCAAGGGCGGCTTCAACCCGAATGAGCCGACGCTCGAGGACCTCGCCTCCGGCAAGTATGAGTTCCAGCCTAACCTCAAAGCACCAGACATCGTTCCGCCGACGCTGAACTGCGCTCCGACGAAGTAAAAACGTCCACGAAACACCCACCCGATGTCTTACGGCCTGAACACTCGCCTCGAGCGAACGAACTCGTCACTGCTCTACGACTCGCGGCGCTTTGGCGAACGTCTCAAGGACGCGATCGCAAGCGAAGAGGTCGTGACTCTCGTCATGGTGGGTTTCGCACTGGCGGTGTTCTTCGCGCGCCAGATGTCGGAGCTGCTTTTCCTGCTGGGGGTTTGCTTCTTCTTGTACGCGCGTGCGGTGCAGAGGGGCGCCGGGCTTGCGATGCGCCTGCCAAAGAGCTCCGGTGAGGTCGACCCGAAGGAAATCCATCCCGGCACGATGAAGCCCACGAAGGCCGGCGGGATCGTCTACATGGGCAACGATGCCGACACTGGCGAGGAGATCTGGCTGACCGACAACCAGGCGCGGACTCACATGCTCTTCATGGGGACCACTGGCTCGGGTAAGACCGAGTACCTGGTGTCCCTCGTCTACAACGCGCTCATCCACGGCTCCGGCCTCATCTACGTCGACGGCAAGGCGGACTCCTCGCTCTACGGCAAGGTGTACTCCATGGCTCGCTCCATGGGCCGCGATGACGACGTACTCGTCATCAACTTCCAGACCGGCGCGAAGGACATCTACGGCGCCCAGCCGAGCAAGCTCTCGAACACGCTGAACCCTTTCGCCGTCGGTTCGTCGGGCATGTTGAGCGAGCTGGTCAAGGGTCTGATGGCCACCGGTGAAAAAAGCACCTGGACGCAGCAGGCAGAGTCGTTCGTCGAAGCGCTGATGAAGCCGCTGGTATACCTGCGCGACCACCACGGCCTGAATCTTGACGTGAACGTGGTGCGGGCCTACTTCGAGCTCGACAAGCTCGAAGACCTTGCATGGCGCGACGCCGACAAGTATCCGGGGCTGCTCGAGTCAGGCGCACTGGACGGCATGCACGCCTACTTGCTGAACAAGCCCGGGTACAAGAAGGAAAAGTACCACGACCAAAGCGAGACAACGCACGAGCAGCACGGCTACATCACCATGCAGCTGGGCCGCACGTTCAACTCGCTGTCGGACACCTACGGCTACATCATGAAGACGCCGCTGGCGGAAATCGACTTCGTCGACGTCTTCCTGAACCGCCGCATCCTGGTCGTGCTGCTGCCGGCGCTGGAGAAGTCACCCACAGAACTGACCAACCTCGGTCGCATCGTGGTTGCCTCCATCAAGGCAACGATGGCCAAGGGCCTGGGCTCGGCTATCGAGGGCGACTGGAAAAAGGTCATCGACTCGAAGCCCACGAACAGCCCGAGCCCGTTCATGTGTGTGCTCGATGAGTACGGCTACTACGCGGTCGACGGCTTCGCTGTGGTACCCGCGCAGGCCCGTTCTCTTGGGTTCTCGGCCATCTTTGCGGGGCAGGACTTGCCTGCCTTCGAGAAAGCTTCGAAGGAAGAAGCAAAGTCGACGCTGGCCAACACGAACACGAAACTGTGCGGAAAGCTGGAGTGTGTCGACACGTTCAACTATTTCAAGAGCCTTGGCGGCCAGGGTCTGTACACGCGACTTGGCCGATACGAGACCGACCCTGGTGCGTTGGGTCCGACCAGCCACAAAGCCGACAACAACGTCAACGTCGAGCGCATCGACCGTGTGGACCTCGAGTCGCTGCGCGGGCAGATCTCGGGTCAGTGGAACCTTTTCTACGGCAACACGATGCTTCGCGTGAAGTCGTTCTTCGCAGACCCGAAGCCAGTTCGCCAACTGCGAGTGAATCACTTCCTCAAGGTCGCCCGGCCCGACCCCGAAGAGGTGGCGGCCTACCGCAAGTCCAGCGACACCTTCACCCGTGCCGTGATGGCCGACGGCGGACTACGCTCCTTCATGGATGCCGTCGGTTCGCCGTCTGACATCAAGGACATCCACGATGGCTTCGAGCTGTTCAAGGGCCAGGAGCCGCTACTGGGCGCTGGCATGGTGCTGGCCTACTGCGCGCAAGCCGAGACGCGGCGTGCGAACGCGTTCACCAAGCTGACTGCCACGAGCTTTGACGGCGACGAAGGCTCAGAGCCTCCAATCGACTTCGCGGCGCAGATGGGCACGCACGTAGAAACGCCGGGGCCGGACGAGACCGTCTGGGGTAGCCAGGAGACGCCGCCTTGGGAGGGAGGCGATGCAACTCAGCAAGGCTCCGTACCCGACGCCGATGCTGACAACCGGCGCCTCTTCAACGACGCGTACGGCAGCGACGAGCCGGCTGGTGCTCCGTCAACTCTTCCGGACGGCATGCTTGACGGCGTGCCGGCAGACGTCGTCGAACGTGTCGATGGCGGCGACAACCACTTCCCATTCGCCGAGGACATCGGCGAGCTAGTTGCGACGAGTGACGTTTCGCTCGATGGCGACCTCTATGGCGATGGTTTCGATGCGCCCGCTGAGCCTGTTGAGCGTGTGCCGCTCATCAGCGGCGGCAGTGAGTATGCAGAGACGACTTCCGTCTTCGGCGTGGAGTCGGCAGACATGCCTGCAGCCGTGGCCATGGCCGACAACGACGTCGATGTCGACGCTGCGGACCGCCCGACGGACGTTGAAGCGCTCGGGGACGAGTTTTCGGGTTTCGACCTGCCGGACGCGGACGATGGCTTGCTCAGTCGGGAGGCTACGGTGTCTGGTCTTGCCGCCATTGAGCGAGCAGCAGGCGCCTCCGACGAAGAGGCTCGGATGACCGCATCCATCGTGGCAGAGGACCTGGGCGATGCGACTCGCTACCCCATCTCGGCGCCCTCCAAAGCCCCCGACCTCCAAGAGCTGAAGGAACTCGGGCAGCGCGTCTCGACGCTGCTGGGCTTCGCGGTCGACAGCGAGGATTGAGCGCATGGGCTTAGATGTGTTGCAGCGGCTGGATCGCCGCGGTTTCCTCGCTGCTGCCGCAGCCGCGGTCGCAGCAAGCACTGGTCCAGCCTTCGGCCAGACGCTGATTCAGGACACCCCGAGCTCAGACGTCGGCTTCACCCGAGGGGACGTGCGGTCAGACGCCTACGCTGTTCGTGCGCAGCCGGCGCAACTAGTTTCAGCGGTGCAGCCGCAGCTGTCGGTGACCACCGAGCCGCTGGACTGGCGCAAACACCTCATTGCGGGCGAGCGCTCCATCCTGATGCGTCGTGACGGCGCGGCGCAGCGCGTGCGCTACTGCACGGCCGATGGGCAGCTCGACCGAGAAGGCTACGCAATTGCCTGCACGCTGCTGAGGGACGTGCGGGCTGGCAAGCTGTATCCGATCGACCCGCGGCTGCTGGATATCCTGTGTGGACTGCAACGGTGGGCCGAGTACAACGGCCGCAGTGCGGTCATCCAGCTGCTGTCAGGCTTCCGGACGCTGGCGACCAACAACGCCCTAGAGGGCGCGGCGATGAATTCGATGCACTTGTACGGCCGCGCGGCGGACATTGTCTTCGAGGGAATTCCGAGCGGCCTGCTCGGCGCCATGGTCCGCTCGTTCAATGACAAGGGCGGCACAGGCATCTACCTGAATCGGGGTTTCGTCCACGTCGATACTGGCGCAGCGAGGAGCTGGGTCTCGACAGCTCGCTCGCGGCGGCGCTGATGTCACTGCGCTATCGCGTCGTAGAGAAAAAGTTCAACCAAGGCCGCACGAACCTCGTTCCCGAGGGTGGCGTTTGGCACCCCAAGCTCGAGATGCTCGAACGGCTGCCCAGCGCATCGCTCCGACCACCCTGGCTCACCGCCTCTTCATCGTGAACAGCGTAGGGACCAGGGGTCCCTGGTGCACGAAGAGGTTGAGTTGGCTCCGCTTGAGCAGCGCCTGGCCCACCTGCATCAGTCCATCTTGGCGGTGCGCAACCCGAGTTGCTTGGTCGCAGAACGAGCCGTGCTGCCCGGCCTACCCGATTGGCGGTAGCGAATGCAGAACCGGACCCTGAGTCCGACACGCCTGACGCCAGCCCGCCATTGAAAAAGCCGCCTTGAGGCGGCTTGATTCGGGTATATCTGTTTCGCTTGGTGCAACACTACATGCTGAGGTGTAGTGCATATCCAAGGAAAGAAGATGCTGCCGTTTGGTCAAGCCGTGGCTTGCTCAACCTTCTTCGCTGCAGCGCGTTTGCGCGGGGGACGCTTGGGCTTGGGATTCCACGCGCCGGTCTTGAAGATGTCATCGACACCACGCGCCTGGGCTTCCAGCTTCACTGTCTCGCGCCAGTTCTCCAGCATCTCGCCGCGCTTGTCCGGGCTCGCTGCCAGGATGGCCATCTTCATGTAGAACATAAGGCGACCGACAGCCGGAGTCATGCGGGAGCCGGGCTTGAGCCAACGGTAGGTGGCGGAAGCCTCGGAGCCAAACAGCGCCGAAAAGCGCTTCTGGTCGACCGGCTGCACCTTGTTGAGCAGGGCGTACATCTCTTCAGCGCTGGGAAACTTCGGTATGACAGACAGCTCGGGATGGTCTGCCAGGAAACGCACCAGCAGCGCGAGCGTCGGGTCTTTCAGGGGCACTTCCGGGTTCTGGCGTACGACTTGCATCCATTTCGTGATGGACATGCCGAACAGCCAGCACGCGTCGGCGACGAGCATGCCGAACTGCTGGGCAATCGAGTCCAGGTCCTTGCCGAGGACGGGCCGGTTGGTCGGAATCATCGTAGGTCCTTCTTCTCCCCTGTTCTTGGGGGCACCACTGCTCAGCGGTGCCACGTTCCGCTTTACAAATGGTGTATGTGATATACAATCGGTGCATCGAAGGTCTTAGGTTAGACTGCCGATTCACCCGTGGCGATGGTGCAAATGATATGCGAAACGCTGTTCGCATGCAACTGCCTCGGCCAGTAGAAGTAATATCTTATTTTGAGGTTTCCTATGAACGAAGTCGACGCGACGTCGGTCCGGGCCGAAGAGCGCCACGACAGCGGCGCTGGTGACGCAAGGGCAAAGGCTCCTGCCAAGGTGGCTCTGACTTCGTTCGTGGTCTATCGCGTCAACGGTCGTGCGGGTGATCCGGCGGCAACGGTTGATGTTCTCGCCGGCGGCGAAGCTGCGCGGTTCACGCCCGAAGGCAAGTTGCAGCTGCTCGCCTCGAGCGCGCCGTTCCACTCGGACGCCTTCAAGGGGCGCGCGCCGAAGCCTGGGCACGGTCTGCTCGCGTTGTACGGTCACCGCGACGCGCTCGAGGAGTTGCAGTATTGGCGCGCCCGGGCCCGCGAAATGAAGGCCGAGTTTGCTTACTGCAACTTCGACGTTCAGGTCGACCGCATCATCGAGGTGCTCGTGGATCGCAAGCGTTTGCGCGATAACCACGAGGCGAAGTTCCTGAACCTGCGTCGGACGATGTCGGGCCTGCAGTCGGAAATCTTCGAGCGCTTCGCTGGCTACGTTGCCTCCGAAGGCGGCACGAACACGGCGATGACCGCGGTCTCGCACATCGCGACCAGGCCGGACCTGTTCGACCGCTTCTTCGAGGACGACAAGGACTTCAAGCACCTTTCGGTGTTTGTCATTCCCGTGGCTGACGACAGCGACGTCCCGGGAAAGATGCGCCAGATGGCCTACGTACGTCCGGGCGCGAAGGTCCTGAACATCGTGCAAGGTAGCGACCAGGTCGACGTTCTTCTTCCGGCTTGGGTGACCGACGAGAAGGCGGCCAAGAAGCTTCGCGCGCAGCAAGGCTGATAGCTCAGCTTCTTCGCTTGCAGAAAGCCCACAGCCTCCCGGCCGTGGGCTTTTTCACTGGTGATCTGGATAGGGTTGGAGATGGCCAGGAAGCACACGATGCCCGCGTTCTTGGAGGGCAAGACCGAGGCTCAAGCATACGAGCGCTGGCTCGCGCGCAAGGCTTCTGCTCATGTCCGTCGGGACCGCAACCGCGGGCGCGCCGGTGACTCTGTGACGCGCTCTCTGTACAAGGAGGCGATCCACGCGGCAGTGGTGCTCTCGGGCGGAGTGGACGCCTACACAGGAGAGCCGCTGGACTGGCACCTCATCAGCCAGTACGACAACGACGAGTCCAAGCTCGGGCGTCACATGTACAAGGCGCAGTTCGCGCTCCTGCCATCCGTCGACCACCTAGACGCCGGCGCCACCGAGGCGAGCTTTCGCATTTGCGCCTGGCGCACGAATGATGCGAAGAACGACCTTTCGCATGGCGAGTTCATCGCCCTGTGTCGACGGGTGGTCGCACATGCAGGCGAAAGCGGCGAAGGGTAGGGCGCCAATGCAAACGACGTTGGCCGCGTGCGGCGCGCAAACGGTCTCGGCCGCAGCGCGCTCGACTTCCACATCGTCTTCTTCCTGGGGGAACTGCTTGCCCAGGAACCGGCGACTGTGCTTCGCGTCATCTGCACTACGTCGGCCGGTGGAGGTAAGCATCGTCGGCAGCGGTGCCGCCGGCGTGCACCTGGTGCTGCTGTAGTCGACCGTGGCGTGATGGCACAAGGGCAGACCGTCGGCCGGCACTTGTTGGCCTGCTTCGACTGCGGCCTATGACGGCTGCTGGGCAGCACCCGGAGTGGTGTGAGACGACGTGCGCCACACACGAACCGGCGCTGCTGGTCGTACATGTCGAGGCAGTGCACCAGGCGGGTCGCGCCGTGCCAATTTCGGCAAGTGCTGCAGGAGGCGCAGCCCGAAGCCGGCGGATAGTGAAATCGCCCGCCAGGTGCAGGGCGGCCTGGCCGCCACCGACTGCCTGGGTTTGCTCGCCGGCAGTAGCGGCGGACCTCAGACCGACCGTACCGGCCTGGCCGACGGCGGACCGCAGGGCTTCTTGCAGGGGCTTGCAGACGCACGGGGCAGCGGCGGCGCCGACCAGCCAGCCAGCCGGCCAGCCGCGCCGCGAGCCGCCCGACGCGGCCTGAACCACTCACGCTTGGCCGTCAGCGGTGGCCGGTTAGCCGGCTCCGCTGACTGCATCGGTACCGCTCGCGATCAAATCGCCGGTCAGCTCGGAATTGGCTACGACGGCCCGTATCGACCGCGCCGCCGTACAGCAGCGCCAGGCGGTCAATACGGCCATGACCCGATAGGGCGGCATTTGACGAAGCGGAAAAGCACCGCGCGCGAGTTTCCAGCCCATCGCCTCCCCGGCACAAGCGCGCTGCCAGCTCGAAGGCGCCACAGGCGAAGGCTGCCCTCGTGCACAAGACAGGCGAGAACGGGCGGATAGGCCGTCCCGTCACGATCAAGACGATGTAGTTGCCAGCGAAGATGCTGCAGCACGGCGGAATCGTGAATCTTTGGGGGGACCAGGCTCACCTGCCAGGCGCCGGCGGCAAAGCGCGAGCAGGGTGCTTGCTCCGGTACCCTTGCGGCTGCGGAGAATCAAATGGCACGATCCATCTACGAAAAACCGACCCGGGCGCTGCTTAAAGACATGCTCGTCGACTGGGACTTGAAGCCCGGCCAAGTCTTCACGACCTCGCGTGCCCTCGAGTGGTTCGCTGCGAACTACCCGAAGCTGAAGCCGGGGAGCGTCCGTGCACACCTGGTTCAGGCATCTACGAACGACCGCAGCAGGCTGCATCACCCGGCGACCAACGAGACGGACGACCTGCTGTTCAAGGTGGATTCGGGCCAGTTCCGGCGCTACGAGCCTGGAAAGGACCCGGCGCCGATTCACGAGATGGTGCAGGGCGATGTGGCGCGGCAGGATGAAGAGGTTGCGGCCGCCGGCGAGGAGGATGATGGCGCCGAGCCGGCGCCGGGTTCTTCGGAGTTTCTGCTCGAGAAGGACCTGCAGCGCTACCTGGCCGAGAACCTCGAGTGCATCGAGCCCGGGCTGAAGCTCTACGAAGACGATGACCTCCGTGGCATCGAGTTCGAAGCCGGCGGCCGGCGCATCGACATCCTGGCCGTGGACAAGCTCGGCGCCTTCGTCGTGCTCGAGCTCAAAGTCTCCCGCGGCTACGACCGGGTGGTTGGCCAACTGCTGCGCTACATGAACTGGGTGCGCAAGGAATTGGCGGAGTCGGGCCAGCGCGTGCGCGGCATCATCGTCTGTCGGTCGATGTCCCCGGACCTGCGCCTGGCCTGCGCCAGCATCAAGGACGTCGAGCTCTGCGAGTACAAGCTCTCGGTCACTGTTTTCAAGGTGCCGCCGCTGGAGCTGCCAAATTGAGAGCCTCATGAGTCAGCGACAAGAACTCATCCGTCTGCATGGGCCTGTGAAAGTGGCCTCCTCCGAGATCGAGTGCTGGAAGTGCCACCGCCAGACGCCCGGTCCACGCGCTGTTGGCGTCCGACGGCGAAGAGTCCGAGCCCGGCGAGGAGCCTATGAGGCTCGAGGGGCTGCCGCATCACGCGCTCTGAGTAGCGAGCCGCCGATGCCGACCACCGCCTGACATCCCGCGCGGTGAAGATGCACCGGCCGGCCACGCGCCGCGCCGCCGGCACACCTCAGGCATGCATCCGCTCCATCACATCTCCTTCCGCGTGGCTGACCTGGCGCAAGCCGACCGTTCCTACGACACCGCCCCAGGCCGCGCTGCACCTGCGTCGAGTGTTCGAAGACGACGAAGCCATCGGCTACGGATTCACCGATGGCGAAGACCTGTTGTGCCTGAAGCTGCGAGCGGCGCCACCGCGCCGGGCCCGGGCTTCCTCTCTGGTTTTCGGCGCAGGCACCCGAGCGGCGGTGCACCCCGTCCATGCCGCCGCGCTGGCCCATGGCGGCCGCAGCCCGGCGGCCCTGCGCCCCGCCTGTGGCGAGCACCCCGCCGCCTTCGTGATCGACCCGGCCGGCCACACCGTCGAGGCGGTGTGGAAGCCTGCGCCCCCTCCCGGAGAGATAGCTTGCAGCGCGAGCGTGCCCCAGTGAGCGCCGCCGCCCGGCCCAAGCTGGGACTGGCACGGCAGGTCGCCACCTGCGCCCTCTCCTGCGTCGCCGCGCTGGCCGTCATGGCATGGCGGCACCCGATCGACCTGCTGGCCGATGCACGCGCCGGCTTGCTTATGCACTGCAGGGCGCGCTGCTGCTAGCCGTCACCTTGGCGGCATGGCTGGTGGCCCGCCGGGGTGGCCAGCGGCGCGGCGCCGGCTAGAGATGCCGCCGGCGCTGCGGTAGCTCGACTTCTCGGGCACGCGGCCGCTCCAGATCGCCCTCTGCGCGGGCGTTGGCGAGGAAATGCTGTTCCGCGCCGCACCGTTGCCCGCCCTGGGCCTCCCAGTTCCGTCGTCCCTGTTTGCGATTGCGCATGCCCGCACTGCGCTGCTGGCGCCTTCACACCACGCGCGCTGGTCATTCACCCTGCAAACACCCGTGGCGGGCCAGTGCCTGGCCTGGTGGTCCAGCACCCGAGGTTGCTGCGGGCCATCGGCCAGCATGTGCTGAGCGGACCGGCCTGGCGAGCTAGAGGCTGAGGACCGGGCAAGGATGCCGTACTAGCCGACGAGGTACTCGTCAGCTGCTTCCAGGTAGCCATGCGTGACCATCTTGCCGGCGGCGTCGGCCACCCGTTCGCGCACCACCTCGTGGGCTCAGTCGTCGCCCACGGCGCCTATGGCGATGCCTGCCGATCGCAGGCACGGTCGTTCGCGTGCTCAACGCCATCCGGCAAGCCGAAGCGTCCCGGCGCCCAGATCCCACCAGCTATTGGCCTCGGCTGAGCCTCGGCCGGTGGGCGCGGGCAGCGATGTTCAACCCACGGAGAGACAACCTAGTTCCGCAACTCCGCCTACGACCGAATCAGGGCAGCGATCTTCCTGGGCATGCTGGGGCGCTCAGCAAGCTAGGCGGAAAACGCACTGTTCACTACGACCGGTCGAACGCGGCGGGCCGGTACGTGGCAACAGCCCGGTCTTCCTGCAGCGGCCATCTCCAAGGGCCCGCGAGCTGCTCACGCCCACTGTGGTGCTCCAGAGCACAAGACCTGTGGAGCGGCTCATGAGACAAGACGTGCCGCGCTGGTGGCTTACATCTGCACGATGAAGCAGCACTTGCCCCCACTCGAACGGCTGTGTAGTCCGGCCGAGCTGCTGCCGCGGACTGCGTGAGGCCCAAATCCAGTCTGCGGTGCGGAAAAAGAGGCAATCCGCAAAACAAGGTCGGGGGGATTTGACAACAAGCGGGGAATGTTGTTGCCTATTTTCAGTTCAATTCGCAGATTTTTACGACGACCCCCCGGGGGGTCGTCGACTTTTTCTGCGATTTGAGGAGTAGGGCGGGCGCCATAGAACACAACGTACGAAAAGTGGCAAGTCAGCAGTGAGTTGAGGTCTATGTAAACATCAGTTGATGTCCAAATGAACACCACTTGATGTTCACTTGATGCTCAACTCCAGAACTGCAGGCCGTCTGGGCGAGTTGATGCTCAGTTGAGCATCAAGTGAGCATCAACCGAGCACCAGGTGATGCCTACTTGCGCACCAACTCGGCGTCGAAATCGGCGTGCCACCGCCCCGGCCCGGCTAAGGGGCTCGCACGAACAGGCTCACAGCGGGAGATTGGCCCGCAGGAGGCTCCAAAAAAGCATCCAAAAGGGCCCGGATCGAGGTGCGCGTGGTTGGTTCTGGCCGGCCGTGCGCTGTGGCCGTCGGCGTAGAGGTAACGCGCACGACTTGACAGGGACGTGTCCTAGTAACGTGCACACAGGTCAAAAAGAGAGGAGAAAGATAGGTGCGGAACCGTGTCCTTAATCCGATTCCGAGCCAGGCTGAGGGGGCACCTGCAAGCCACGCCAGAGGCGTCAGAGCGCGCGGAGGCTCGGTGCTCCGTCGGAGGCTCTGCAGAGAGCTCCTTGCCGACTCGTGAGCACCCGATGTGTTGATGTCGCGGCTTCCACGGTGGCTGACGTTCTGCGGGCCATTCGGTCTCGATGCGCTCTCAGATTCGGATCATTCAACCGATGCGTCGCTCGCTCGGGTGTTGAGATTGAGGGGTTGGAGCAGGGTGTTCCATCCCGCTCATGTGTGGATGGGGGCCGGCGGCCTTGAAGCGAGGGCGACGATGGGTAGGGGTGTTGACGAGATGTCGATGCGGGAATCCCATGTAACAAACGGTTAGCATGCTGATACGCTGTCTTTGCCACATCAGGAGACGGGCGTCTGGAGCTCCCGACTCGTGTGCTTGTCTTCCAGCAACGTTAGTGCTCACTGACGCACTTCGTTTTCTAACAATCGAGTTGGGCCCGATGGGGTCGCAGGGCTGAAAGTGCCCAAGGAACGAGGTGGGGGATGAGTGCTGCGTCGCCGACAGGGAACGGTCAACCAGAGACTCCAATGGGCGACCCGGGCGGGGCGCTATCTCGGGTAGGGTTCGAGGCCTCCCCTTTCCTTGATGCTGGAGCCTGCCTTGAGCTGCTTGGCAGCCTCTACCCGCTCTCGGCCTCGATGCTCTTCTTTCGTCTCGAGGGATTCCTGAGGGAGGCGGATGCCCCCTGCCTGGCAGGGGAGGTCTCTATCCCGAGGCGCCTCTTATCGTCGAATCTTGACCCGGCCCGCGCCGCGACCTCAGGTCATTGCAACGCTCTGGAGCCGATCGCCACCGATGTAGTCGTCGAGTGCAACGCCTCAGGTCAACGCTGCTGTTTCGAATTCGCTCCTGCCGACCGCAACCCTGCGACTGGCCGGCAGCGCGAATGTGAAGGGGCCCGACTTCGCATTCACTTTCAAGAGGATTCGGGGCTTTCCAAGTGGGTGATCGTGCCGCTTCAGCTCCTCGTGGTCTCTTGCGGCGATGCGTCGACGGGGTTCCAATGCTTCGCGCACACGATCGAGTTCGTCGATGACGACGGGGAGCCCCTGGAGCGCTGGACGTATGTCGGGGTCTCTGTTGGCGGCTGGATGTCCTGCATGGACGATTTCGAGCGCCAGGTTCGCACCGGCACCAGCCGCCGCTTCAGCGCTGCGTGGCAGAAATATGTCGGCGCCGCCCGTGTTGTCCTGCACTCAGAGCTTGTCGGGGTCAACCAAACCGAAGACGCCGCACTGGACTGGGAGGATCGCGAGATCGCCAAGCTCTCTGGCACCGGTGGCGGGCTCAATCCGGCGCCAGGCGGCCTGGCCGGGATCGCAAGAGGGGTCCTGTCGGCTCCAAGGGTGTCCATCAAGGAGAGGGATGACGCCCTGGCCAAGTGGGTTACGCATCCAGATGCTCTGCCTCCGCCGCCCGGACTGCCACACATGGTGGCGCTCGCTTGGCATGGTGACCATTTCCTCAGGCCGGACCCAGTGAACCACGGCGACACACTGACGCCTGCCGAGATTGTTGAGCTCCGGCGCCAGTTCCGCGCCGGCGAGACAGCCGAGTCGATCGCCGCCAACCTCGGCGCCAAGAACCTGGCGGTCGTCCAGGCGGCCATTTCCGCCATTGGCGCCCAGCACTGACCGGAATCGACTCACCAAGCCGGAGGGCTCGAGCCAAGTAGACCCCGGCGCCCCTGCCGGCTGCTTCCCAAAGAGCGGACTGTGCGCGGCGACCGCGGCCCTGATCGATGCGGTGCGCCGCCATCCGGCGAATGGTGGGCCGCGTTTCTTTGCGAAGCTAACATTCCCGAGCGGGCTGCAAGGGCAAGAAGCTCGTCGAGCGACCAGGAGCGGGCATTGGAAGCGCTGGCAGAACTACTGAATCCCTTGGAACAGGTGTGGAAGAACTACCAAGGGGCGCTCGCGTTCGTCGGCACCGTCGCAGCGGTCGTAACGCTCTTCGCGAATCCGCTAGGTCGGCTCACCGTCCGAGCGGTCGGCTGGTTCCGGCGGGCCGAATCTCCCCAACCGACACTGAGCGACCCGCCGATGGGCGATGCGGGTCTCGCTCGCTACAGTCGGCGCGCCGTCGCCTTGCTTGGCCGGGACGCCGAGCTGTCACGCCTCCTCGGGTTCCTGCAATGCAGGCGTGACTTTGCCTGGATGCAGATCGCCGGCGCCGGGGGCCATGGCAAGAGCCGGCTCGGCTATGAGTTGATGCTGTGGGCCAGGGATAACGGCTGGCGTGCCGGCCTTGTCGAGGCCGCCGACATGGAGGCATTCAAGGGCCACTGGCCGGCGTGGCAGCCGCGTCGGCCGCACCTGCTGGTGTTGGACTACGTGGTCGGTCGTGAGCCGAGCATCAAGGCGGCCATGCAGGCGCTTGCCGCGCGCGCAGGAAGCTTGCGTAATCCTGTTCGCATCTTGTTGCTCGAGCGGCAGCGCTGGGATCGAGGCGGACTCGGCGCTCTTGGCAGCATGGGCCTTGCCGGCGCAAGCGTTGCACACAATGGGCGAGCCGAGTGGTTTCTGGCCTTGGCTGAACGCGTCGACGGCAACGACCCAAGGCTGGAGGCTACGCGCTTCGAGGACGGCGTGCTGGAGCTGGGCCGTCTGGATGAGGTTGACCTCGTAACCATCGTCCGCGGCGTCGGTGCAGCCGAGGGTGCCGAGGTTGCGCTGTCGGACGCCGTAATCGCCGAGCGGCTGAGGCAGATCGACAGCTCCGGCCGCCCGTTATACGCCTACTTCTTCGGCCAAGCGCTGGCGGCCGGCAGTTCGGTGGGGTCGGGTTGGAAGCGCGAAGAACTTCTCGACGCCACGCTCGATCGTGACCAGGGCTCGCGCTGGCGCGCTGCGCTCGGCGATGCGGCGCCTAGTCTTGGCGACGGCAGCGTGGCCGAACGCCTGGCCGTGATCGCAACCATTGCAGGCGGTTTGGACTGCGGCGCCGCAGAGCGCAGCGGCCTGATCCCGCATGCCGACGCGCGGGCGCGGCGGCGCGCGCTGATCCTCACCGATGCCGGCGTGGGGAACGCAGGGGGCGGCCCGTCGCGGTTCATACCCGCCCTGCAGCCCGATCTGCTGGGCGAATGGTTCGTGCTGCGGACGGTGCGCTACGGGCTTGCGCTCGACCAAGTGTTGGGCCTGGCGTGGCGGTTGAGCGCCGACTCAACCGCGGCCTTCTTGAACAGGTTGGCGCAGGACTTCCCAGGGGACACAGTGGCTGGTGAGATCCTGAACTTCCGCCCGCCCGATGCCGCAGCTGCGGCAGCGCTCGCTAAGGTGGCAGCGAGCATCGATCGCAGCCTTCGTCGCGCGGCGTGCCCTTTGCCGACGACCGTCGTCGACGCGTTGACCGACGCGGCGCACCGCGGAGATGCCCGCTCGATGGCCAGTCTTGGTCTTCTTTGCTCGCTAGGCCGCGGTGTCTCGCGCGACGTCGAGCAGGCGCTGGAGTGGTGGCGTAAGGGGGCCGAGGCGGGCGACGGCAGAGCGATGGCGAATCTGGCGGTCTGCTACCGACTTGGCAATGGCGTCGATCGCAACCTGGCTCAGGCGCTGGCTTGGTGCCGTAAGGGGGTCGAGGCGGGTGACGGCAGGGCGATGGCCACCCTTCTTTTTCTACGAACGGGGCGAGGGCGTCGAGCGCGACCTGGGTCAGGCCCTGGCTTGGTACCGCAAGGCGGCCGAGGCGGGCGACGGCGCAGCGATGGTCAGCGTGGGGGTTTGCTACCAAAATGGCAGGGGCGTCGAACGCGACCTGGGTCAGGCCCTGGCTTGGTTCCGCAAGGGGGCCGAGGCGGGCGACGGCAGTGCGATGACCTGCCTTGGCGTCTGCTACCAGCTTGGCGAGGGCATCGAGCGCGACTTGGCTCAGGCGCTGGCTTGGTACTGCAAGGGGGCCGAGGCGGGCGACGGCAGTGCGATGAACAGGTTGGGCATCTGCTGCGAACGGGGCGAGGGCGTCGAGCGCGACGTGGGTCGGGCGCTGGCCTGGTACCGCAAGGCGGCCGAGGCGGGCGACCGGAGAGCGATGGGCAACTTGGCCGACTCCTACCGACTTGGTAAGGGCGTCGAGCGAGACCTCGGTCAGGCGCTGGCCTGGTACTGCAAGGCGGCCGAGGCGGGCGACGGCGAGGCGATGACCAACCTCGGGGTCCTGTACCAACGGGGCAAGGGCGTCGAGCGCGACCTGGGTCAGGCGCTGATTTGGTACCGTAAGGGGGTCGAGGCGGGCAACGGCAGGGCGATGACCAACCTGGGCTTCTGCTACGAACGTGGCGATGGCGTCGAGCGCGACCTGGGTCAGGCGCTGGGCTGGTACCGCAAGGGGGCCGAGGCGGGCGACGGCGGAGCGATGGCCAACCTGGGGCTCTGCTACCAACTTGGCCAGGGCGTCGAGCGTAACCTGGGTCAGGCGCTAAATTGGTACCGCGAGGGGGCAGAGGCGGGCGACGGCGGAGCAATGGCCAACCTGGGCGTCTGCTACCAACTTGGTCAGGGCGTCGAAAGCGACCTGGGTCAGGCGCTGCATTGGTACCGTGCGGGGGCACAGGTGGGCGACGGCTTAGCGATGGCCAACTTGGGGGTCTGCTACCAACTTGGCGAGGGCGTCGAGCGCGACCTAAGTCAGGCTCTGTCTTGGTACCGTGAGGGGGCCAAGTTGGGCAACGGCAGGGCGATGGCCAAACTCGGCCACTGCTACGAACAGGGCGTGGGCATCGAGCGCGACCTGAGTCAGGCGCTGGCTTGGTACCGCGAGGGGGCGGATGCGGGCGACAATATTTCGGCGGAAGGCGTAGGTCGACTGCTTGCGGTGTACCCGCATCTAGATCCGGCTGCCGGGACCAGCAAATCTGCGGTCGTCACCTTTGCTCAAGGTCCAGCCGATCTGCACTGACGGCGCGCAATCGTCCTGAACAACACAATGCGCGACGAGCTTAGCCACTGCGACCGGGCGGGACACAAGTGCTGAACTCCATCGACCTGAAAGGTCGCCGCGCTAAACCGCAAAGACCGCAAGCCTTGCCGATGCAGGAGCGAACAGCAGGGGCTTGGGATTTGGACTCATCCGGGCGCCCGCTGTATCGAAAACGTCGGCACGTCCTCCGCGCCCGGCGCGCCTCACTGAGCCGCGAAACCCTGGAGCAGCGGCAGCAGTGTTACCTCGCCCTCGCCGCTCACCTGCCGGCCTCGATCTCCGCACTGCCGCGCACGCCCGCGCTTTTCTGGCGCTGTCGCCCGCAGACGGGCGCGTAGAGGCTTCGTCGCCAGGTGAGATGCTGGATGTTCCCAACCGAGAAGGCCCGCATCGCGCGGGCCATCTCACTTCCGGGTCCGCGGGCATGGCCGGGCAGCTGCACAGAACACGTCCCTTCTCGTGTTGTCGCTACACCGCCGCCCTCGCCCGGCGCCGTGCCGCACTGGCTTCGGCGCCGTTGGCGGCCGGCGCCGCGAGCTTCGCTTCGGACGATACCCTGTTGATGACCGAGATCATGGTCCGCTCGGTGCCGAACACCTCAGCGGCGCTAACCCAGGCGTCCGTGAACGGCCGCCGCTCCTGAGTAGCTGATGTCTTCAGGCGCTCAACAGTGGCGATCACCGCCTCGTCGGTACCACCGAGACCGCCCAGCTCATCAACCGCCTTCAGGAATGCGACAGCACAGGTCGCATCAGCGCGCGGCATGTTTCCATCAGGGCGCAGCTCGCCAACGCAGGCCTCGAGCAGGAACTCACCGGCCTCGCTAGTGGACCCGCAGAAGCCGACGTAGGCGAGGCCCAAGGCCAGGTTTCGGACGTTGTGGGCGAGCTCAGTGGGAGCCAGGGAGTCCTGTCGTCCGAGGAACAGGCGCCTCTGGGCGCTCCTGACCAGTGACTGGCCGATGGCGCTTTCGACCGGCACCGGGCCGAAGAGGTGGTCGTGCCGATTCCTGATGTCCAGCAGGAATGCAGTGTCCGGCGCGTACGCGCGCATCGGGTCCGGAAGCGTCCCCTGCATCGCAGCCACATGCACCAGCCCGGAGGCTGCAGCAATGGAGGTGGCCAGCATGGCGTCCAGCTGCGCAAGAAGGTGCTCCTCACCGTCCACCGAAGCCCAGAAGGGCCTGACGGGGCCGTCCGCAGGCGAGCCGGCAAGCTCGTCCAGCTCCATCACCGACGCCAGAAACTCAACCCGGGGTCCCGTGATGCCCAGCATCGAGCGGACGAGGGACTCCTTGCCCATCTTCACCTGCCGGTCACGGGCGGTCTTTCCTGCTTGGTCGGCGCGCACCCGGTGGGCAGCCCGGCCGAACATCAGGCGTACGCAGGGGTGCTTCGCGAAAGCGGTCAGCTGCGCCATCAGCTCTTGGTCGACGCCAGAAGCCTTGTCCTGCTCTCGGCTGCGGAAGTGAGAGTAGCGCGGCAGCGCGCCGTGAGCAGTCTGCGACAGGGCGCTGCCCAGGGAGACGTACTCGCGCTCGCCACTGCGAATGACTGGCACCAGCAGGGCCGGGTGCATCAGCACCGGGTACTTCAGCATGATGGAGCTCAGGTGCCGGCGGGTGGCGGCTGCGAGCTCGGGCATGAGGGACACCTGGCTGGTTCCCAGCACCCGCACGCACAGCACTACCTGCTCGGCGACCGAGACTGGCGGGCGGTTGCCCTCCTGGATGCAGCTCGCTGCGGTCTTGTCTCGCAGCATCTCGCAGTCCCCGTACATCCCGTTGTAGTGCGGGCCACACCCGCTGAGCGCTGGGTAGAGGGTGCTCGGTTGCGACGAAAGCACCGATGAGTCGTTGCAGGCCAGGATGTGGCCGGGAAGGGGCTCAACGCTCTGCCAGGAGTCAAACACCAGGTCGTCTGTGCGGATGACACTTTGCTCAAATAGCAGCTGCAGTGGGACGAGCGCCTGAATAGCCGTGCGACCCGCCTTCAGTTCATCTGCAACGAGGCGGTTCATCCCTTCTAGCTCTGCGTCGGTCATCATGTATAGAACATATACGATACACATCTATAGTTCAACTGACCTAATCGCTTGGGCCTGTCTACTCGAGGTCACAAGCGCGGCGGGCAGGGGCGACTCTCCAATGCTGCCGCCGGTTTGCGGGTGCGAAGCCGGCTTGGTCTGCGGTCTCGCAGTTGGTGCCAATGTCCGGCAGCATGACGCCGCAGCCGGCAGCGCTGGCGGTTTAAGGGTGATCGCAGCACCTGTGTGCAGATTACTGCTGACTCTGGCGGTGGTGGCCAATGGCATTTCGGCCCATATTGCCGGGGTGGTCTCGGCTGGAGAGACAGGAAGGGGCGATCACCAGTGCTGTTGCGCTGGCGAGTACGCGGCCAGTGTCACGAGCGACCACTCCGTTTACCCATGGTGGTAAGGCGCCTAGCCGGCCGGCCACTGGTGGTACGCAAGACTACTTACGATGTCTTTTGACATTTCAAGCCGCTGAACCGTCCGGGTATGGTCCCGTCCGGCGTGTGAGAGCTTCCCGCGTCGTTATGTCCGAGTTCGCACCCACTCGCCATGCGCCTGCGCCGGCTGCTGTATCTGTCTTCACTCGTGGCGGCCGCCTATGCACTGGTCGGCGCTGTGACGGTCTTCCTGTCGCTGAGGTTTGCTATCCCGTCGCCCATCTTCCCCGCGGCGGGCATCGCCGCGGCGGCCGTACTGCGGTGGGGGATGTCAATACTGCCCGCCGTCTTCGCCGGCCGGCTGGCCCTTGCGACGCTGACCGACGGCACCTTCGCTTCCACCGGCATTGATTACTTCTTCGAGGCCGGCCTGGCTGCCGCCGTGACGGCGCAGGCTGCAGCGGGCGGCGGCCTGGCGAGGCGCTTTATCGGCGCCGATGACCCACTGGCCACCGGCGAGCGGTCGCTGGGGCTCATGGCGCTGGTGGGACCGCTGAGCTGCTGGATCGCCCCCGCGCTGGGCCTGCCGTGGCTGCAGCTGCACCAGCGGGTGCTGGAGGGCGACCTGTCGTTCGTGCTGCTGAAGTGGTGGGCGGGGGACAGCATAGGCGCCATGTGGGTCGTGCCGCTGTTGCATCCGTTGCTGGCGCCGCAGACGTCGGTCTGGCGCGATCGGGCGCGCGGCCTGGTAGGCCCGCTGCTGGCGGGCTTGCTGTTGGTGAGCGTGACCCTGGCCTATGTGACGGACCGCGAGCGGGCACAGCTGGCGCAGCGTTTCGAGGCCGACGCGGACGACTTGGCCAATGCCGCCCAGGCGACGCTCGACCGGCTGCCATCTGTGCCGGACGCCGCTGCGCAGCCGCAGGGCCAGAAGCCGGCGCTGCCACCTGGCATGCCGGAAGGCGCCGCGTGGGCGGCGGCGCCGCCCAAAGGTTTGTCGCCGTCGGCCGGCGCCCAGGTGGTCGACGACAAGCTCTTCGTGCGCCTGGGCGCAAAGGCGCCTGGCGCGTGGCTGCATTTGCCGTTGCAGTCGCTCGTACCGCCCGATCCAGCCCGCCTGCTCAAGCTCTGCTATGCCACCGCTGCTCAAGGCCCCGTGTGTGCATCTCCCCGGCGCATCCTGCAGCACCGGCGTGACGTCGAGGTGCGCGGGCTCGTGCTCCAGTTGCATGTCTCGGCCCAGCCTGCCTATGCGGCACGCCACCGGCTGTTCGGCTCCTGGATGGTCGATGCGCTGGCGATGGTAGGCAGCGCCTTCTTCATCGGCTTCCTGTTGCTTGTGACGGGCCGCCAGTCGCAGATCCAGCGGCTAGTGGACGACCGCACGCGGGCGCTGACCAGCAGCGAGGCCCGGCTGGCCAGCATCTACCAGGCGGCCGGCGTGGGCATCGTCCACCTCAAACCCGACGGCACGGTGGAATCCTGCAACCCTGAGGCCACCCGGCAGTTGGGCGCGCCTGCAAACACGGTGCAGGGCCGCCGCTTCGAGGAGCTGTTCAAGGTGGCCGACCAGAGCTCGGTGGCCGGCATGATCGATGCGGCGCGCGCGGCGCCCGGCACCTACGAGTCGTGCGAACTGACGCTGGCCTGCGCCGCCGGCCAGGACCTGCGGGTGATGTGCAGGCTGACGGCGTCGGCGCATGCGCGTGGTGCTGCGCCGCATTTCGTGGCGGTGCTGGACGACCTCACGGATGTCGATCGGCTGCGCTCGTCGGAGGCGGCACGGCAGCACGCCGAACGGGAGAGCCGTGCCAAGGGCGACTTCCTATCGAGCATGAGCCACGAGTTACGCACGCCGCTCAATGCCATCCTCGGCTTCACTCAATTCCTGCGCAGCGGAGGCCAGTCGGAGCCCGCCGAGAGAGAACAGAGCCTGGCGCGCATCGAAGCCGCGGGCTGGCACCTGCTGGAGATGATCGACGGCGTGCTGACCTTGGCGCGGCTGGAAGCCGGTCGGGCGGACGCCCGGTCGATGGACGTGCCGCTGCAGGCATTGATCGAGGACAGCCTCTCGCTGGTCGACTCGCTGGCGCGTGAAGCCGGCATCCGGATCGACTGGACGCCGCGCGGCAGCCCTGGCTCCGTCCGCGGCGACCCGACGCAGATCCGGCAGGCGCTGCTCAACTTGCTGACCAATGCAGTCAAGTACAACCGGCCGAGAGGTGTCGTGCGTGTGCGTGTGCTCGAAGGCGATGGGCAATGGGGCGTCGAGGTCGAGGACGAGGGACGAGGCCTGAGCAGCGAGCAGCTCGCAGGCCTGTTCGTTCCCTTCGACCGGCTGGGCCAGGAGCGGCGCGGCATCAAGGGGACAGGCATTGGCTTGGCGATCTCGAAGCGGCTCGTCGACAACATGGGCGGCAGCATCGCTGTGCGCAGCGAGCCGGGGCAGGGCGCCTGCTTCACGATCTGGCTGCCCCGCTCAGCCGGGGGCTCCACGGCCGGTGCCGCTTATCCAAACAACTCCCGGGCAGCGGGGGCCGGTCATGCCACGGTGCTGTACGTCGAGGACGACGAAGTCAATGTCGAAGTGATGGAGACGGTGCTGCGGCGCCTTTCCAACAAGCCCTGCGTGGTGACGCGCACCGGCGGTGAGGCCTTGAGCCGGCTGGCCACCGGCGACGTCGACCTCGTGCTGCTGGACCTCGGCCTGCCGGATCTCGACGGCTTCGCGGTGCTCGAGACCATAGTCGCCACACGCGGCGGCCGCCACCCGCCCGTCGTCGTGGTCAGTGCCGACGGCGACCCGTCTACACGGTCGGCGGCGCTGGCCGCAGGGGCCGGTGCGTTCTTCGACAAGCCCTACAACGTTGGCGCGCTGCTTGCCGGCCTGCGCGCAATCCTGGGCGAGACTCACCGCCACGGCTAGCGCGGCGCTCGCTGCCAAGGCGTGAGGGGCGACTGCCGTCGTCTAGTGTTTCCTCGGCGCGCGCACCGCGCACCCATCTGCCGCCTTGGTGCACGCGCCAATTTGCTGGGTGCGGCACATGGGAAACTTGGAGTGCCCGCAAGGCTTGTCGTCGGGCTGGTCGAGGGCAGCTGACCGCAGGTCTGGAGCCGAGCTGGCTCAGCGCTACACGATTTACAGGCCGGCGCGAGGCCGCCGGCGTGCTGCCGCCGCGGCCGCGGGGATCACCCCTTCTGTCGGCAACGGTGCAGTGGCGATGACCTCGTTCATCCCGCGCTCGGCCGCGTCAACCCGGAGTGCAGCGGCCCACCCAGGCGCAGCGTGCTCGAAGTCGACTTGAACGCCGTTCTGCATGAAGACGCTGAAGTCGCGCGGCTCGACCTGCACTCCGTACGCCCACATCCCGCGGATGAATCCGAGTGCGGAGTGCGTCTCCACCGCCGGCGTCCCCACACCATGCAGCTAGCGCCGAATCCAGTTGGCGGCTCCCTCGGCCCTGCCGCCGAAGACGCCGACCCGGACCATCGCGGTGACGACGGCCTGAAGGTTATAGGCGACCTCGTCAGTGTGGTAGGACTTGGCGCCACGGCCGAAGATGCCCTCGAACACCCGCGAGCGCACCTGGTGCCAGACGTTCACGAGTTCATCCGCCGAGTGGGCGCCCAGGTAGTCGAGGAAGGCATCGTCGCGGTACATCCGCGCGACGTCGGTGGTCGAGCGGCCGGGGCCCATCACGCCGCAAGCATCCATGAAGCTGTCGGCGAGGACGCCGTCGCGGTGGATGCCGTCCTCCGGCTTGTGCATCGTCTTCCAGTCGCACAGGAAGATGCCGAGCTTGGGCGTGGCGCCGCGCGCCGGATCTGGGTAGCGTGCCGTTGCCTGGCGCCCCAGGTCATAGAGCGACGCCAGCAGCCCTGGCTGGGCCGACTTCAGCTTCACGGCGGCCGCGAGCACGGAGTAACCCCTCGTCTGCTTGGCCTCCCCGTCGTGACGCAGGGACCTGAACGACAGGCCGCTGCGTACCATGGGCAGGTCGGCAAACCTGGCCAGCTTCTCGAGCGGCGCCAGGCCCTCAGGCCAATCCGAGACCATCGGCAGCCGCGCATTCGCATTCAGCGCGATGGCATGCGCGACTGAGCAGGTGCCCGCGGGACTTCCCGAGACCCCGACCCTCACGCGGACTCGCGGGTGCAGCAGCACCGGGTGCTCGAGCAGTAGCTCATTGAGGCCGCGCTGCGCCATCGCATGCGCCCCCGGGTCGAACACGGCGTCGACACGATCGCGGCCGACGTTCAGCACATAGAGGTAGACGGTGAGCCGGTCGGCGATGCTGGGAAGCGGCGGCGCCCAAGTCCAGCCACCGGGCGCGCTGCCTTCGGCCTCCGTGTTCCACTTCAGCACTTCCCGCATCCAACCGAAGCTTAGGCCATCGGACTTGACGGAGCACAGCACCAGGTCCTTGTCCGTGAACCCTTCGCTCATGAACTGGGCGCCGGTGTTGATGTGCGCGAAGCCGCCCCGGGCCATGACGGACTCCAGCTCCTCGATGAGGCTGTCGGGCACTGAGTTCGGCTTCTCCGTGCGCAGGGCGTGGCGGCCGGAGGGGTTGGTGTGGTTGCGCTCTTTGTTCAGCGGCATGGCGAAGGGCATCAGGCTTTCGGCGTGGGTCCGGACGGATAGTGATCCGAGGTTGCGGCCCACGCTGATACGGTTGTGGACGTACGGTGCTGGCAGCATCGCGATGCTCGATGCGGCAGCTGACGGCATCAAATCGCAGAAAAAGTCGACTACCCCCCGGGCACTCGTCGTAAAAATCTGCGATTTGAGCGCCAGCGTCCATCAACTTAGAGCTGCGTCACTCTTTTGAGAACCGGCGCTCTTGTCCTGGTGAGACCTTCAAAGTCACCACGGTGATGATGGCTGCAGCAACAGCACAGAGCATATCGTCCGCACATTCAACATTCAGAGGCTGCAACTGGACAAAGGCACGAGGATGCGTATACTTCAGTCATACAAATGTATGACAACGCGACAGTATGGCCACCGACCCCCCGATCTCGTTCCGCCCGAACCCCGCCCACCGCGAGTTGCTTGCCGACCTGAAGAGGGAGGAGGGGATGTCTCCGAGCGAGGTGGTCAAGCGTGGCCTGGAGCTGATGCGCGCGGTGCACGTCCCGGCCCGACAGCCGCTGTATGCCCGCCGCGTGGACGACTCGGACGTCGACGCTGCCGTCGAGGAGGCAGTCAGCGCGGCGTGTGATGTCTTGGACGGCCTGTTCGGACAGGAGGGCTCTCCCGAGACTCGTGGCATCAGCAGCAACTTCCAGGGTCTGCTGGCTGACCACATCCGAGCGATGCTCTGCGGCTTTGAGCACGCCAACAAGACGCACACCACGCCGCTCAATCCGCTGCTTGCGCGCTGGGACTCTTTTGGGCGCCATGTGCACACGAAGACTCCCCAGCAGGGCGTCACCCTGATGCGTCCTGCCCAGCGGGTGAGCGAGTCGGACCTGTTCTATAGCGAGGGCCAGTTCGTCGAGGTCCAGAAGATCAACGTGGGCGGGCTGTTCACATCAAGCGAGGCCGCGGTCAAGGACTACCTCGCGTACCTGCGGCGCCGCGGCGAGTCGCCGCAGGAACACCCGACTCGCCTGGTGGTCGTCGACTTCGCTGCGAACGACCTGGTCGCCCTGGTGAGCTGAAAGAGTCAGGTGATGGTGATGAACGAACAACCGACCCGGGCACGGGAAGCAGTCAACCCGGCCAGCATCCATCTGACGCCGCTGGAAAAGGAGTGGCTGGTCAAGCAGTCCACGAGCCACGAGCATCGGCTGAGCAGGCTGGCGGACGAGCCGCCCATGCGCGCCATGAGCGGCCTGGTCAAGAAGGGGCTGGCCAAGAACATCATGGACACCCACTGGACGATCACCGACCTCGGGCAGCAGCGCTGCACCACGATCTACTGAGCACCCCCCATGAGCCTGCTTCCGAACCCCCTCGATCACGCCGGGATCGACGACCACCGGATGGTCGAAGTCGCTCCGGCCGTGTACCAGTCGTCCAGCGGCTTCACCGCCCAGCGCGAGGGCGGCCGCACGCCGAACGGCAATCCTGTGGCCAAGCGCTGGGTCCTGCGCGACCCCGCTGGGGCCTGGGTGGATGTCCATCAGTTCCGCTTAGACCTGTTCGAACGCCATGGCCTGCGTCCCCCCGAGGGCGCCCGATGAGCGCCCCTAGCTACGACGACATCGTGCAGGTGAGCGAGGACCGCAAGACGGTCTGGGTTCATGGGCCGGACGGCTCAACGGTGGGCCGATTCTCGAAGGTGTTCGGGATGGATGTGCACACCACACTCTCCGAGCAGCTGGAGGGCGCCGGACAGTGTCTGCACTGCACGCACGAGCGCCCTGGCCGGGCTGAGTGGGACATGTTCTGCGGGTTGATGCTCAAGCACTACGGCATCCAGGTCGAACCCACGGCCCTCTCATTTGAAGAGCCGCTCGGCCGAGCACACGCCAGTGGACACAGGGGTCCTCGATGAAGAAGAGCGGTACCTGTGCGACGGGCAACTTCGTGTCGCGCTGGACGAAGGCCATCCAAGAGATGCCTTCGACCTATGCGCATCCCGCGTGTGAGTCGGTCGCGATCCCGACCGAAGCCCCGGCCGTGACCCCGCCCCGGTCGGCTCCCGCTGCCGCGAAGCTCACCGAAGCACAGAAACGCGTGATGAAGTGGATCGGCCGCGGGTGGACTGCTCAGCCGGGAGCCGGCAGCGCCATCATGGTGAACGGAGCGCGCATCTGCAACGTGGACACGATGATGGCCCTCTGCCGAGTCGGCCTGGCCAGCAAGGATGAATTCGGACATTGGGTGGCCACCCCATCGGGAGAAGCGCTCACTCGCTCGATGGGCCTGTGATGGCGTCAGCGCGCTGCCAGCTCTGCTCACCCCTCCAGCAGAACATGTCCCCTTGGCGCCACGGCCGTCCGTGAGTGCCCGGCAAGTTGCCGAGGCAGGGGATCAAGCGACCAGGTTGGAGGTCCAGTTCGCCGGTCCTGGTCCCGTGTGCGTGGGATCGTCGGGGCCCAAGTATTCCGTGCGCGGACGCAGGCAACCAGCACCCGGCGGCGTTGCGTTGGAGACCGGACTCCGCGGCGCCGATGTAAGACGTCTTGCCGTGGTACCACTGATGCCCGTCGACCAGGATACGCACCACGTACTCTTGGACTAGGCGGCGAGCCGCGTACCCCTCGAACCACTGCACCCGTTCCCCGAGCAGGACAGTGCCGTCTGCCGGGTTCTGCACTGCCTTCGGCTGAAACCTCGCCAGGGCGACGCCACCGTCCGGTAGGCGCCGCCGATTGTCGTAGAGCTCAAGGGTGACAGCAGCGGCCGGCAGGTCATCGGGCAGGTCACGTTCCACCGGCACCATCATCGACACGTAGTCGTGCATGGGCGCGTCGTCGAACGTCTCGAAGTCCAGCGCCCGGCAGAACGGCACCGCTGACTGGAGTGGGCACGCGGCGAGAAAGAGGCTCTGTCCGCGTTCAAGCTCCTGTGCCAACACGTGCAGCGCGAGTGCCCGGCCGATCCCTTGGCGCCGGCAGGAGGCCTTGACTTCCACGACGAGGTCGAGCGACACGAGGTCACACCCAAGCCCTTTCCGTGCGCACCCCACCACGCCTCCCCGAGCAGGGTCATCGAAGACCAGCAACTCAGTGCCTTCGGCAGCGCGCTGGACGTACTCCCAATGCTGGAGCAGTGCGCCTTCTCGCCCTTCGCGGGCCTGTTGCACAAGCCAGCCGTGCACTTCGTCGAGATCGGATGCGAGCGCCTTGCGGACGTGGGGCGTTTCCATGGATCACCTCGAACGGGACGGTGGGCGGCTGAGCGCGCCGCTTGCACTTCGATTGAACATCACGTGAGCATCAACTGGCGATCACATGAGCATCAGCTGAGCATCAAGAGATGTTCATCTCGCGAGTTACTTTCCGAAGATCGCCAAGTGGCCGACGCCTGCCACCCAGAGCCAAGACGCGATGGAGACAGGAACGAGCCAAAGGTGGAGTGAGCGCCGCCCTGGGTACGCGACCAGGGATACACAAGGGCGCCGGCAGGCAGCAGCTGCAGCCAGAGGTATCCCGAGCTCACCTGGTGGGTGCGCAGCCCTGCGGGTATGAGGAACGCCCCTAGCCACAGCAACAGCGGCTTCTCAACGGCGGTTCCGCGGCACTTTACGCGTTCAACGGTCTCAGGAGGCTTTCGATGTCACGCCGGCGTCTGCAGAGTCGGACGGGCGGAAAGAAGGCCTTGAGGCCCGCAGCAGGAATACGGTACCGGCTGCGAAAAGCAGGTACGTCGATGGCTCTGGAACACTGGTGACGTATCCGTAGACACCAGTCGCTGAACTCTTTAGGGCGCCGGAGTCAGCGGTCAGGGTCAGCCCGTTCGTGATGAACACCTCGTCGAATGAAGCTGTGTTGGTAGCGTAGAACGAGAAGCCGCCAACGCAGTCGCCGCCGCTGCAAGCGATATTCGCGTAATTAACGGTATGTGGGTTGGCGAAAAACTCGGACGCTACATCGAAACGTTGGCCCGCCGTAACCTCAAAGGTCATGCTCCAGTCAATTCGGGCTGTTTTGGTGTTGTTGCCAATACCTCCGAATCGCTCGAAGAATTCTCGGCCTTCGATAACGCGCGCGCCTCCGCCTTCGATGAAAACGGAAGCGTTCAAGCTTGGCCCATAGTTCGCACTGAAGTCGTAAGGAAATTGCACGCCCAAGATCGACAGGCCGTACTCAACATGTCCCTTGACTGTAACGGTGGCCGTCTGATCCCCTCCACCACCAACCTGCCAAGTGTCACCCCACCGCGCAAGGGCGTTAGCCCACACCTGAGCCCCCGTCCCCTGTTCACTCCCGTTGCCGGGGTCGTAGACGATGTTCTGGTACGCGTCGGAAGCCATGATGCGATTTCGGCCATAGTCCGACACCGCGATGCTACGGGCGGTCGTAAAGCCAAGGACGACATCCTCATTCCCTATCCGGCCGACAGAATACGCATATCCCTCACCTTCCAGCCTCTTGTTCGGGAGGTCGGTCGAGATCATCGAAAAGGCAGGGGAATCAATCTGCGCGAAGGTGTAGTGCTCCGCATACGCCGCACTGGTACAAACGCATGCGAGAAACCCGCACAGGGTGCTTATCGGCAAATTGTCGTGCTTCATACGACTCCTCTGGTGTGCACCGATTTTGAAGCTTCGCGGCGACAACCGACCCCCTAGTTCATTGAGGGCCAGCTATGCGAACGGTTTCGCTCATGCGCCCCAGGCGCTGTTACCGCATGCCACGTAGCCCAGTGCATATCGCCGAGGCCGCACTGATCGTGGAACACGGGTTCTAGATGTGCTGTGGACCGAGCGCTCCGGCTGCCAGTGCTTGGCGAAGGCGGCGGTGGCTGGGCGGCGCCGACGGCGATGGGAAGGGTGGCCTGCGGCGGCTTGGCGTGGATTTCGTTCTACGCCGGCGGAAGCCCTTTGCGGGTGCGGCTGCGGCTGCGGCTTCGGCGCCAGGCCGCTTCACCATGCAGATTGGCGACACCCTGCTATTTTCGGCCTCGGCCACTCCTGCCACCGCCACCGCCACCGCCACCGCCTCCGCGACCCACGTACGTCTTGCCGCCGCTGCCGTTGATGTAGTACCTGCCTCCCCGTGGTCCCGTCTGCAGAGGGCCGTGCGTGAACCGAGCGCCACCCGCCGAGTAGCCACCAGGGTAGCCGCCGGCAACGAGCGGGGCGCCGGTTCCGGGCTCAACGTCGTCGGCCCCCTCGTATCGCTGCGCTAGCCTTGTGAGCGCGAGCGTCGCGTCCACTTGCCCTGACGAAGCCGCTCCTGGGTCTGCACTCGTTGGCGCTTGTGCGCCGCCGCCAGACGGGGAAGCCGCCGCCGGGATCACGCCAGCCTCGCTGGGGCAGTTGAAGGCGCCGGGCACCACCACCATTGATGCGTCTGGGCCGAAGAGCGCGGGTACCGTCTCGCTATACGGCAGCGATAGGTCCACCGGTGGCACCTGAGAGTGGTAGACGAGCGCCTGGCCGCGGTAGACCTGGTAGCAGGTCGCCTTCGACGACGCAGCCGCAAATATTAGCAGTCCGATAAAGCAAGGTTTCGTGATCTGCAGGAGCGTGCATTTCATTTAGTTGTCTCCTGAATTTTTCATTGTTGGCCGCATCAATTCATGCCGCTTCGCCGTTCGCTGCGCCAGACGCTTTCTTGGCGGCCTTCTTTTTCCTTGCGTCGGGAGGAATCTCCTCTTTGACCATCTTCACGCGATGCCCAAGGATGAAGGCACGTTGCAGAAAAATATCGAGCGCGGACATCAACGAGTGCACGTGTTCTAAACTCGGTGACCAGGCGCGGTGTGCCGCAGCGTTGCCACCCTCAGTGACGATATCGAGCACATCACGTTCTACAGTGCCGATCAGGCCGCGTCGCAGTAATTCGCTTACCTTGTCAGTGAACGACAAGTTTGGGTTGATCTCCAGAACCTCGGTAGCGCGGTCTAGCGCTGTCCTGAGGCCGATGGCTGCCAGTGTGTAGCTCTCATTGTCGTACGCAGAATAAGTCTCGTTGAGGATTTCAAGGAGCAGTGCGTCGAGTTGGGCGGATTCTAGCCAGTGGGGTTTTGACCTGCTTTTCGGCTTTGGGTACGTTGTGATCTCCCGAATATATGTCCCATGGCTATGGCCGTCCTTGTCATGCGACATATCCACGGCTTCGCTGTTCCAGTTTGAAGCATGGTAGAAAACGGTGTTGCAGCCACCACATTGCAGCAGTGAATGTTCTGTTCCACCATTCACCGAATTACCATAATCGTCAGACCAATCCCATGATGTGGACTTGTGCCCGTGTACCGAGCAGTTGCGCATGCCATCACAGGTTGGGCAGTGGTATTCGTTGGTCACAGGGGTCCTTCATGGAGCGGCGTTTGAGTCAAGGGGGGAATCTGGATCTCAGATTTGAGGGCGAGCCGTGAAAACGGCCATGTCGCGTTTCGGGTGTGGCCGTTGGATTCAGGCGGTGTGTGCAAGCGTAATCGCACTGCGCACGCGACTCAAAGTCCGATGCGCCTGCGCCCTGTCCGTGGCTTAAGGGGGGGAGCGCCAGCCGTGTTGGTTCTGCGAATGTGCACGTCCATGTCGTTCTGCGTTTTCAGCACGGCCGTGGCGTCTGCCCAGGCACTGTTGCCGAGCCCGGCGCACACGCTGTCGTGCATGGCGCCGATGCTCTCGCCTTCGGACATCCAGCACTGCAGCAGCCAGTGGGCTTCATC
>CAKZXL010000444.1 GCA_937883885.1 uncultured Aquincola sp.
GAAGAGGGCCAGATCGTCAAACGTGGCGACGTGCTGTTCGAGATTGACGCTCGCAGTTACCGTGCTGCTCTGGCTCGCGCGGAAGCAGACTTGGCCCGCGCCCGCACGCAGGCCGCACTGGCACGTAGCGAAGCGGCCCGTGCTCAAAAGCTGGCTTCGTTGCAAGCAGCCTCCACCGAGGAGTTGGAGCAGCGCCACGCCGCCGCCGATCAGGCCCAAGCCAACGTGCAGTTCGCCCAAGCCGCAGTCGAGACCGCCAAGTTGGATCTGTCGTTCACCCAGGTACGTTCGCCCATCACAGGCCGCGCCGGACGTGCACTGGTCACGGCAGGCAACTTGGTGAGTGCTGACGGCCAGGCCAGCATCCTGACCACCGTAGTCTCGCTGAACCCGGTGCACGTGCATTTTGATAGCGACGAGCGTACCTATCTGCGCTACGCCCACATGGCTCGCAACGGAGAGCGCCCCGACCAGCGCAGCGAAAGTATCCCGGTGCAGGTGGGCCTGGTCGGCGAGAACGGCTATCCACACGCCGGAAACGTGGACTTCGTGGACAACCGTGTCGATGCGGCCACCGGCACCATCCGCGCACGCGCCACCCTGGTCAATCCCGACGGCCTGCTTACGCCGGGCCTCTATGCCCGAGTGCGCCTGCCGGGTAGCGGCAGTTTCGAGGCCATGCTGATCGACGACAAGGCCATCCTGACCGACCAGAGCCGCAAGTACGTGTATGTGATCGATGAGAACAACACCGCCCAGCGCCGCGACATCACGCTGGGACGCAAGGCCGAAGGCCTGCGCATCGTCGAGGAAGGTCTAAATCCCGGCGACCGCGTGATCGTCAACGGCATCCAGAAGGTTTCTGTCGGCATGCCAGTGACGGCCCAGGACATTGAAATGGCGCCTGCAGGCCGACAAATCGCCCAGGCGAGCGAATGAGCGCGGAGAGCCAGCCATCATGAACTTTGCCCGCTTTTTCGTGGACAGGCCGATTTTTGCGGCCGTGCTGTCCATCATCATTTTCGTGGTTGGGTTGATCGCGATCCCGCTCTTGCCCGTCAGCGAGTACCCGGAAGTCGTGCCACCCAGCGTACAGGTTCGCGCCACGTATCCTGGCGCAAATCCGCGCGAAATCGCCGACACGGTAGCCGCACCACTGGAGGCATCCATCACCGGCGTGGAAAACATGCTCTACATGAAGTCCGTGGCCGGTAGTGATGGCGTGTTGGTGCTGACCGTCACCTTCCGTCCTGGCACCGATCCCGACGACGCCCAGGTCAAGGTACAGAACCGTGTCGCCCAGGCAGAGCCGCGTCTTCCCGAAGCGGTGCGCCAGCAAGGTGTGGTGACCGTCAAACAGTCCCACAACGAAACGCTGGTCGTGCAGTTGCGCTCGCCGGGCGATCGCTATGACGCGCTGTACCTGCGCAACTATGCCGTGCTCCATGTACGCGACGAGTTGGCACGCATCCAGGGGGTGGGCGATGCCAAGATCTACGGCTCTGGCGACTACGCCATGCGCTTATGGCTGGACCCCGACAAAATTGCGGCGCTGGGTATGACCGCCGGCGATGTGGTCGAAGCCGTGCGCGAACAGAACGTCCAGGTCTCGGCCGGTCAACTAGGTGCGCCGCCCAACCCCTCGGGAAGCGACTTCCTCCTGTCCATCAATGCGCAGGGCCGGCTGGTGACGGAAGAAGAGTTCGGCGACGTCATCGTCAAGACCGGATCGCAGGGTCAGGTCACCCGGCTGCGAGATGTGGCGCGCGTGGAAATGGACGCATCCAGCTACTCGCTGATGTCGTTGCTCAACAACAAGCCTGCTGTCGCGATCTCTGTCCTTGAAGCCCCGGGCGCCAATGCCATCGAAATCTCGGATCAAGTCCGCGCGAAGATGGACGAGTTGGCCAAGCGCTTTCCCGAGGGAGTGGAATGGTCGGTGGAGTATGACTCAACTGTCTTCGTGCGTCAGTCGATCAAGGCGGTCGTCAACACTCTGCTGGAAGCCATCGGACTGGTGGTGCTGGTGGTGATCTTGTTCCTTCAGACTTGGCGTGCCTCCATCATCCCACTGCTAGCCGTGCCGGTGTCGGTGGTAGGCACCTTCGCCGTGCTGCTGATGCTGGGCTTTTCCATCAATACGCTCACGCTTTTTGGACTCGTGCTTGCCATCGGGATCGTGGTGGACGACGCGATCGTGGTGGTGGAAAACGTCGAGCGCAACATCGCCGAAGGGCTGGCGCCGCTGGCTGCGGCCCATCAGGCCATGCGCGAAGTCAGTGGCCCCATCGTCGCCATCTCGCTGGTGCTGTGCTCGGTATTCGTGCCTATGGCATTCCTGTCCGGCGTGACAGGGCAGTTCTACAAACAGTTCGCCGTCACCATTGCGATCTCCACGGTAATTTCGGCCATCAACTCGCTGACGCTGTCGCCTGCGCTGGCCGCGCGCCTGCTTCGCCCGCATGGTGCCGCGCCAGACCTGCCCACGCGGGTGCTGGATCGCAGTCTGGGCTGGATATTCCGGCCGTTCAACCGTTTCTTCCTGCGCAGCGCGGATGGCTATGGAAACAGCGTGTCGCGCATCCTCGGGCGGCGTGGTGCGGTGTTTCTCGTCTACATCGCGCTACTGGTGGCGACGGGAGCTGTGTTCAAGGCCGTCCCTGGCGGATTCATCCCCATGCAGGACAAGCTGTATCTCATCGGTGTCATCCAGCTACCCGAGGGTGCATCCCTGGAGCGCACGGAAGCGCTGGTCCGCCGTGTGAGCGACATCGCGCTCAAGACCGATGGCGTCTACAACGCCGTGCAGTTCCCGGGCATGAACGGCTTGCAGTCGACCAACACGTCCAATAGCGGCCTAGTGTATTTCGTACTCAAGCCCATCAATGAGCGCAAGCACACTGCAACCGAGATTGCGGAACAGTTGAACGAGCGCTTCGCTCAGGAGCAGGACGGTCTGGCCTTTGCCATCATGCCGCCCCCTGTCATGGGGCTGGGCGCGGGTTCCGGGTTCTCTCTTTACGTGCAGGATCGCAACCGTGAGGGCTATGCCGCATTGCAGACGGCGACCACCGAGCTGGCGACGGCCATCTCGCAAGAACCGGGATTCCAATATCCGATCAGTTCCTATCAGGCCAATGTGCCGCAGCTTGACGCCGTAGTGGACCGCACCAAGGCGAAGGCACAGGGCGTGGCCGTGACCGATCTTTTCGATACGCTGCAAGTGTACCTGGGTTCGGCGTATGTCAACGACTTCACGCGCTTTGGCCGCACCTTCCGGGTGATGGCTCAGGCGGACGCACCGTTCCGCAGTTCTGTCGAGGACGTGGTCAAACTGCGCACCCGCAACGCCAATGGCGACATGGTGCCCATCGGCAGCATGGTGGACGTGCGCAAGACATTCGGCCCCGATCCCGTCATCCGCTTCAACGGCTATCCATCTGCCGACCTGATTGGTGAGTCAGATCCGCGTCTGGTGTCGTCATCGCAGGCATTGCAGCAAGTGCAATCCATTGCAGACAAGGTGCTGCCGCCAGGCATGCAACTGGAGTGGACCGACCTCAGCTACCAGCAGGTCACGCAAAGCAATACCGCGCTGGTGGTGTTCCCGCTGGCGGTACTGTTGGTCTTCCTGGTGCTGGCGGCACTGTACGAAAGCTGGACGTTGCCGCTGGCCGTCATCCTGATCGTGCCCATGAGCCTGTTGTCGGCCATGACGGGCGTGTGGCTCGCGGGTGGTGACAGCAACATTTTCGTGCAGATTGGCTTGATAGTGCTGATTGGTCTGGCCTCCAAGAATGCCATTCTGATCGTGGAGTTCGCCCGTGAACTTGAGCGCAAGGGGCACAGCATCCTCGATGCCGCGCTGGAGGCATCACGCCTTCGTCTGCGCCCGATCATCATGACTTCCATCGCCTTCATCGCTGGCGTGGTGCCGCTGATGGTCGGTTCCGGCGCAGGCGCGGAGATTCGCCAGGTTATGGGAGTGACTGTGTTCGCCGGCATGCTCGGCGTGACCTTGTTCGGTTTATTCCTGACTCCTGTTTTCTACGTCGCGTTACGCAGGCTCGCGACGCGCAAGCCACGTCGCCAGGCAAATGTCGCCATGGAGGCCACCCATGTCTGACTCCACAAGGACTGATTCCGTCATGCTTCAAACGCCATCCCGCATCCGACCATGCCTACGTCGGATGCCACATCTGGTACTGCTCCCTTTGGTGGCGTTGACGCTGGCAGCTTGCGCAGTAGGGCCGAATTACAAGGCACCTGCCGCGCCCCAGGCAGTGACGTATGCCCGCCAAGACCCCGTTGCCGTGTCCCAGCTTGTACCGGAGGCCGATGCGCAATTCTGGCGGGAACTGGATGACCCGGTGCTGCACTCTTTGGTGGAGAATGCTCTTCACGCCAATCACGACATCCGCATAGCACTGTCGCGCTACGAGCAAGCCAGCGCACTGTCGCGCGAACGTCGCCAAGACTACTATCCGACGCTGGGCGCGTCCGGTGAAATCAGTACCCAGCGCGCCAGTGCTGCACAAGCACCGGATGCGTCCCGCTCCGACCGGGATAACGATCTGCATTCGGCTGGCCTATCCGTGATCTGGGAATTGGACTTCTTTGGCCGAGTGCGGCGCAGCGTGGAATCGCAGCGCGCCGAGACCGAGGCCAGCGCAGCCGACCTGGCGGGCGTACAAGTGGCTATGGTGGCCGAGTTGACCGACGCCTATTTCCGCTTGCGCGGCTTGCAAGTGCAATTACAGGTCGCGCGGGACAACGAAATCAACCAAGCCGATACGCTGCGGCTGATCGAGGTCTTGTTCGAGAACGGCCGGGGCACGTCGTTCGATGCCGACCGCGCCCGCACGCAATTGGCGCTGACACGCTCGCGCATTCCGCCGCTTGAAGCTGAGGCTGCTGTGGCCGCCCACCGCATTGCCGTGCTCACTGGCCGCACGCCTGCGGCGATGGCCGAAGTGCTGGATCACCCCGCAGCCTTGCCTGAGCTGCCCGCCCAGATCAACGCCGGTGCACCGGGCGATCTACTGCGTCGCCGTCCCGATGTGGCTGCGGCAGAACGTAGGCTGGCTGCGGCCACTGCGCGTATCGGCGTAGCCATGGCAGACCTGTTCCCTCGCTTTACGTTGGGAGGGCTGATCGGCACGCAGGCGTTGGGCTTTGGTTCGTTGTTCGAGCGTGATAGTGAAACGCGAATGATCTCGCTCGGTGTGGGTGGTTCCTTCCTAGACGTGGGCCGGGTGCGGTCGCGCATCGCGGCGGCCAATTCAGCCACTGCCGAAAACTTGGCGGTATACGAGCGCACGGTGCTGCGCGCCATGGAAGAAACCGAGAACGCGCTGGTACGCCTATCGCGCGCGCAGACCGAGTACGCCATGCTGGTACAGGCGACCGAGGCCAGCCGCCGGGCAGCCAAGACGGCTCGCCTGCAATTTGAGGGCGGCGCCATCCATGTTTTGGATGTGCTGGAGGCCGAACGTTCACGCTTGGAGTCCGAAGACTTGCTGGCACAAAGCGCCACCCGCAGGGCGACGGCGTTGGTGGCGGTCTACAAGACGCTGGCCGGCGGCTGGTCACACGCCTTGCCCGGACCGCAGGGCGAGGCAGTCGCGCAGCGCCACAAAAGCGGCGACAGGCCTGAACTGGATGAACTCGGTGAGATGAGCGGCTACAACGCTGCGACTCTCAAACGGCCTTTGTACTGACAACAGGAGGCGAAATGGAGATTCGACACTTACGCTGCTTTCTCGCTGTCGCCGAAGAACTACATTTCGCCCGCGCGGCGGAGAGGCTGCACATCGAGCAGTCACCGCTGTCGCGCACTATCAAGGAGCTGGAGGAGAGCCTGGGCGAACAGTTGTTCATTCGTACCAGCCGCAGCACGCGGCTGACACGGGCGGGCAAGCTGTTTCTGGAGCATGTGCCGCGCATCTTCACCGCCTTGCAGCAGGCGCGCGATAGCGTGAATGCAGCCACCAACGGCTTCCACGGTCAGTTGCGTATCGCACTGTCCGACGGCATCACGCCCTCGCGCCTGCCGTCCTTGCTGGCGCTGTGTCGGCAGGAAGAACCCGAAGTCGAGATTCGCCTGTTCGAGGTACCCTTGTCGCAGCAGATCAAGGGACTGCATGACGACCTTTACGACGTGGGCTTTGCCCAGTCCGATGAAGTTGGAGAAGGCATCACTGCCGAAGCCGTTTGGAGCGATGCGCTGATGGTGGCGGTTCCTGCACGTCATCCGCTTTTGAAGCACAAGCGCATCCCGCTGGAAGAAGTGCTGCGCTATCCGCTGGTGTTGTGCGATCCGCACGTATGCGAAGGCCATGCTCGCCAAGTCGAGCGCGTACTGCGCCGGATAGATATGGAGCCGCTGATTGCCGAACGTGTGGCTTCGTGCGATTTGATGATGGCGTTAGTGTCGGCGGGCTTTGCGCTGGGCCTAGCCGGAGCGCCGCATATCGCAGGCAGCCGTGAGCCTGGGATTGTGGCTCGGCCGCTGGCGGGTCGCTCACCCATGCTGACCACTTATGTGCTGCACCGGGAAGGTGGATCCTCGGACGTGCTGTCACGCTTTATCGAGCGTGTGCAGGCCATCGAATCGCCGGACGGCATCAGAGCCACGCCCCCCCTTGAACCCGATTCCCAAGAGGAAGTCGAGTCATGACCATGAAGCAGATCGCCCCATTCCTGTTGGTCGCCGCGCTGTCCGCTTGCGGCCAGTCCGAAACACCGAAACAGGCAACCAATGTACCGACCGTGGAAGAGCTGGTCGCAGATCCTGCGCGCCTGAGGGAGCTGCGCCGCCAGTGCAAGACCGAACGCCCGACGATGGGAGACGTGCTGTGCAACCGGGTGGCCGAGGCGACGAACAAGCGCTTCTTTGGCTATGGAAACACGCCCTACACGCCGCCGAAGTTCTGATTGTTGGCTTTCTGCCGCGAATCTTGATTTTTCTTTCTCGACACGCCGCCGCGCGCTCACGCCTGCGGCGTTTTTACTGGTTTCGCCTCTGCATGACACCATGCTTTTTGCATCACCTTGCTGCCGATAACGGTCTTTGACCGGCACTGAACCGGCACCGATCCTGACGCCTGCGGCACGCCTTTGTGCCGCGTTTTCCACGGGGAATCAGCGCAGGAGAAATCGGAGGCCAGGGTATGCAAGCTCAGGGCGTGTTGTTCGGGCAGATCGCCGCCGTCTTCGGCATCGTGATCGCCGGTGTGTGGGGTGCCACGCAATGGACCGCCGCCGCCTTGGGCTACCAGCTACGCCTGGGCGCGCCCTGGTTCGACTTCCACGGCACGCCGGTCTATTACCCGTGGAAGCTGTTCGAGTGGTGGTTCTTCTTCGACGCCTACGCGCCGCAGGTGTTCGACACCGGCGGCATGATCGCGGCGAGCAGCGGCCTGCTGGCCGTGGTGGTCGCCATCGCCATGTCGGTGTGGCGCTCGCGCCAGGCGCGCAAAGTGACGACCTATGGCTCGGCCCGCTGGGCCGATGTCGCCGACATTCGCAAGGCCGGGCTGACGCAGCCCGCCGGCGTCTTTCTCGGCCAGCATGACGGCCACTACCTGCGGCACGAAGGGCCGGAACACGTCCTGACCTTTGCGCCCACGCGCTCGGGCAAGGGTGTGGGCCTGGTGGTGCCGACGCTGCTGTCCTGGCCGGCATCCGCCGTCATCCACGACATCAAGGGCGAGAACTGGCAGATCACCGCTGGCTGGCGCAGTCGATTTAGCCACTGCCTGCTGTTCAACCCGACCGATGCCAGTTCGGCGGCCTACAACCCGTTGCTGGAAGTGAGGCGCGGCGCGCACGAGGTGCGCGACGTGCAGAACATCGCCGATATCCTGGTCGATCCCGAAGGGGCGCTGGAGAAGCGCAACCACTGGGAGAAGACCAGTCATGCGCTGCTGGTCGGCGCGATCCTGCATGTGCTCTACGCGGGAGAGGACAAGACGCTGCGCGGCGTGGCGAACTTCCTCAGTGACCCGGCTTGCCCGTTCGAGCTGACGCTGCATCGGATGATGACCACGCGGCATCTTGGAGATGTACCGCATCCCGTTGTCGCGTCCGCCGCCCGCGAAGTGCTCAACAAGTCGGACAACGAGCGTTCCGGCGTGTTGAGCACCGCCATGTCGTTCCTCGGCCTGTACCGTGATCCGACCGTGGCCGCAGTCACGTCGCGCTGCGACTGGCGCATCGCCGATCTGATCGCGTCTGCATCCCCTGTGTCGTTGTATCTGGTGGTGCCGCCTTCGGACATCAGCCGCACCAAGCCGCTGATCCGGTTGATCCTCAACCAGATCGGGCGACGGCTCACCGAGTCGCTCGATGGCAGCGACGGCATTGAGCGCCGCCACAAGCTGTTGCTGATGCTCGACGAGTTCTCGGCTCTGGGGCGCCTGGACTTCTTCGAGACGGCGCTGGCCTTCATGGCCGGCTACGGCATCCGCAGTTTCCTGATCGCGCAGTCGCTCAACCAGATCGACAAGGCGTATGGGCAGAACCATTCGATTCTGGACAACTGCCATGTGCGCGTGACCTTCGCCACGAATGACGAACGCACGGCGAAACGGATCTCCGAAACGCTGGGCACGGCTACCGAACTGCGTGCGCAGCGGAACTACGCAGGCCATCGACTTGCGCCGTGGCTCGGCCACCTGATGGTGTCCCGCCAAGAGACGGCGCGGCCGCTACTGACGCCCGGCGAAGTCATGCAGCTTGCGCCAGACGAATCAGTGGTGATGGTGTCCAGCGTCGCGCCGATCAAGGCCAAGAAGTTGCGCTACTACGCTGATGCCAATTTCAAGCAGCGGGTACTGCCGCCGCCTGCGCTAACGGCAGGCCGCTATGCCGATGTGCCGCCTGCACGTCCCGATGACTGGAGCGGTTTGGCGATCCCGGCCGTGCCTGCGGCACAGGCCACGGCATCTGCCGATGACCTGGGTGGCTCCGACGACGGCGGCCCCCGCCGTCAGCCCGAGCTGTCCGAAACCGTCGCCTACGACCCCGAACCCGATTACACGCCCAGCGACTTGGCGCTGCTCGATGACGACGACATGCCCCCGCTGCTTCCCGGCCAGTTCGACCCCGCCCTGCAACGCACGGCGCGGCTGGCATCTCTCGACCCCAACGACGGAATCGACATATGAGCCAATACCGATTGAACCTGTTCATCCAGCACGAGCACGCCAAGCGTCTGGACGAGCTGGCCGCGAAGAAAGGCGTGTCAAAGTCCAGCATCGTCGCCGCTGCCTTGGCGTCCTGGCTGTCACCCGATGCCGGCGACCAGCGTGAGGCCGCCATCGCCAAACGACTGGATCGCCTGTCGCGGCAGGCCGAGCGCCTGGAGCGTGACCAGAACATCCAGATCGAGACGCTGGCGCTATTCGTCCGCTACTACCTGACCGTCAGCACGCCGGTGCCGGAGGCCCATCAGGATGCGGCTCGCGCGCAGGGCAAGGCGCGCTTCGAGCAGTTCGTCGAACAGTTAGGCCGCCACCTGCTGCGTGGCCGCAGCCTGGTACGGGACGTGGTGGAAGAACTGCATCCCCAGGATCGTGAGTTCGAGATGCGCATGGATGACGCGGCCGCGATGGCCGCCGCCCATGAACGCACTGCGGAGCGTGCGTCATGAGTGCCGTTCCTCAAATCCCGCCCGAACCGCGCTCATCCGCTGCAGCATCCCAGGATCGCCGCATCCAGATGCTGCGCACGGCGATGGGGCCGGTGATCGCCGCTGCGCTGGAAGACCCGGACGTGGTGGAAGTGATGCTCAACCCCGACCGGACATTGTGGGTGGATCGGCTGTCGTCTGGCCGTGCGCCGCTCGGCGTCGAACTGCCCGAAGCCGATGGCGAACGCATCATCCGCCTGGTCGCCGCCCATGTCGGTGCGGAGGTGCATCGCGGCCAACCGCTCTTGACCGCCGAACTGCCTGAAACCGGCGAACGCTTCGAGGGCATCCTGCCGCCCGCCGCACCCGGCCCGGCCTTTGCGCTGCGCAAGCGTGCCGTGAGCATCATCGGTCTGGATCGCTATGTGGCTGATGGCATCCTGACCACTGGGCAGGCCGAGTTTCTGCGTCATGCCGTGCGCGAGCGGCACAACATCCTGATCGCCGGAGGCACCAGCACCGGCAAGACCACGCTGGCCAATGCCTTGCTGGCCGAGATCGCCGCCACCGGCGACCGCGTGCTGGTGCTCGAAGACA
>CAKZXL010000445.1 GCA_937883885.1 uncultured Aquincola sp.
GCCGCTTGCTTGCAGGCGGCGCCGTAATCGAAGGAAGGGCCCGCCCGACCCGAAGCCAGCGCAGATGGCGTCCCGCTGTTTTCCCTGGAAACAGATGGTCGCTGCAATCCGTTGTGCCGGAGCGCCCGCCAGGGTGCCGAGGCACGTGATGTGAGGAGCAGACCTTGAGTCTCAATCGCAACGAGAAAGCTACCGTGATCTCGGACGTGGCCGCCCAGGCAGCCCGTTCGCAGACCCTCACGCTGGCCGAGTACCGTGGCCTCACCGTTGCCCATCTCGACAAGCTGCGCCGCGACGCGCGGGAAAAGGGCGTGTACCTTCATGTTTTGAAGAACACGCTCGCCCGCCGCGCTGTGGCCGGTACGCCGTTCGAGGTGGCTGCGGAAGCCATGTCTGGTCCGCTGATCTACGGTTTTTCGGAAGACGCTGTCGCTTCGGCCAAAGTCCTGTCGGACTTCGCCAAGACCAACGACAAGCTGGTCGTCAAGGGTGGTGCATTTGGTGGCAAGGCGCTCGACGCCGAAGGCATCAAGGCCCTGGCCTCGATCCCCAGCCGCGAAGTCCTGCTGACCCAACTGGCCGGCCTGCTGCAGTCGCCGATCGCCCGCTTCGCGCGTGCGGTGGCTGCCGTGTCGGAGAAGAAGGGCGGCGGCGCCGAAGCCGCGCCTGCCGAAGCGGAACCCGCCGCGGCCTGACGCACAGCATTCAAGCAATTCAACTGTTTCTAGGAATCCAAAATGGCATTCGACAAAGACGCTTTCCTGTCCAGCCTGGACACCATGACCGTGATGGAACTCAATGACCTGGTCAAGGCCATTGAAGAGAAGTTCGGCGTTTCGGCTGCTGCCGTGGCCGCTCCGGCCGCCGGTGGCGGTGGCGCCGCCGCTGCCGCGGTGGAAGAGAAGACCGAATTCAACGTGGTGCTGGTGGAAGCCGGCGCTCAGAAGGTGTCGGTCATCAAGGCCGTGCGCGAACTGACGGGCCTGGGCCTGAAGGAAGCCAAGGACCTGGTGGACGGCGCTCCCAAGACCGTCAAGGAAGCCGTGCCCAAGGCCGACGCCGAAGCCGCTGTCAAGAAGCTGGTGGAAGCCGGCGCCAAGGCCGAAGTCAAGTAATCGACGGGCCCGGAGCGAGGCTGGGTGCTCTACAGGCACCCAGCCTTTCGCGCTTCAGGGTTTACTCGGCTTGAGGTCACTCGGAAAGCGAAAGCGCGACACAATACGCGCCCTTCTTTTTCCAAGTGTTCTCTGATCCGACTGCAGAGAACGGGTTTGGTCGGACTCCGGTGCAACGCCGGGGTTGTCCGCCAGCGGTTGGTAGTGGCCAACCACCAAGCCTCGGGTGCAAGACCCGAGTTGCCAGTCGCCGACGAAACCTCTACCACGGCCAGGCGGGGGTTTTCGACACGGAGTGTTCAATGGCGCAAGCATCCCCCAACTACAGCTATACCGAGCGCAAGCGGATCCGCAAGAGCTTCGGTAAGCGCGAGAGCGTTCTCAACGTCCCGTATCTGCTGACCATGCAGCGGGAATCCTACGTCGCGTTCCTGCAAAAGGACGTGCCGCCCGCCAAGCGCAAGCCCGAGGGGCTGCAGGCCGCCTTCTTGTCCGCGTTCCCCATCGTTTCGCACAACGGGTACGTGGAGATGAAGTTCATCGAGTACAACATCGCCAAGCCGCCGTTCGACACGCGCGAATGCCAGCAGCGTGGTCTGACGTACGCCGCTGCGGTGCGGGCGAAGCTGCAGATGATCATCTATGACCGTGAAGCCGCGCAGGCCAAGACGGTCAAGGAGATCAAGGAGCAGGAGGTCTACATGGGCGAAGTGCCCCTGATGACCGACTACGGCTCCTTCATCGTCAACGGCACCGAGCGTGTCATCGTCTCGCAGCTGCACCGCTCGCCGGGCGTGTTCTTCGAGCACGACAAGGGCAAGACCCACAGCTCGGGCAAGCTGCTGTTCAGCGCCCGCATCATTCCCTACCGCGGCTCCTGGCTGGACTTCGAGTTCGACCCGAAGGACATCCTGTACTTCCGTGTCGACCGCCGCCGCAAGATGCCGGTCACGATCCTGCTCAAGGCCATCGGCCTGAACCCCGAGCAGATCCTGGCCCACTTCTTCGTGTTCGACAACTTCCGCCTGATGGACTCGGGCGCGCAGATGGAGTTCGTGGCCGACCGCCTGCGTGGCGAGGTCGCGCGCTTCGACATCACCAACAAGAACGGTGAAGTCGTCGTCGAGAAGGACAAGCGCATCACCGCCCGCCACGTGCGCGCGCTGGAGCAGTCGGGCACCAACCACATCACCGTGCCGGAAGACTTCCTGATCGGTCGCGTGGTGGCCCGCAACATGGTCGACCCCGACACGGGCGAGATCGTGGCCAAGGCCAACGAAGAGATCACCGACACGCTGCTGAAGAAGCTGCGCCAGTCGGGTGTGAAGGACCTGCAGGCCCTCTACACCAACGAGCTGGACGAAGGCGCCTACATCAGCCAGACCCTGGCCAGCGACGAAACCGCCGACCAGCTGGCCGCGCGCGTGGCCATCTACCGCATGATGCGCCCTGGCGAGCCGCCGACCGAAGACGCGGTGGAAGCGCTGTTCAACCGCCTGTTCTACAGCGCCGACACGTACGACCTGTCGCGCGTGGGCCGCATGAAGTTCAACGCCCGCGTGGGCCGCGACTCGGCCGAAGGCGCGATGACGCTGAGCAACGAGGACATCCTCGACGTCGTCAAGATCCTGGTCGAGCTGCGCAACGGCCGCGGTGAAGTCGACGACATCGACCACCTGGGCAACCGTCGCGTGCGCTGCGTGGGCGAACTGGCCGAGAACCAGTACCGCTCGGGCCTGGCGCGTATCGAGAAGGCCGTCAAGGAGCGTCTGGGCCAGGCCGAGACCGAAGCCCTGATGCCGCACGACCTGATCAACTCCAAGCCGATCTCCGCGGCGCTGAAGGAGTTCTTCGGTGCGTCGCAGCTGTCGCAGTTCATGGACCAGACCAACCCGCTGTCCGAGATCACGC
>CAKZXL010000446.1 GCA_937883885.1 uncultured Aquincola sp.
AACAAGCCCGAAACGCAGATCATTGCCATCTATGGCAAGGGCGGCATCGGCAAGAGCTTCACCCTGGCCAACCTCAGCTACATGATGGCCCAGCAGGGCAAGAAGGTGCTGCTGATCGGTTGCGACCCCAAGAGCGACACCACCAGCTTGCTGTTCGGAGGCAAGGCCTGCCCCACCATCATCGAGACCAGCAGCAAGAAGAAGCTGGCCGGCGAGGCGGTGGCCATCGGCGACGTGTGCTTCAAGCGCGACGGCGTGTATGCGATGGAGCTGGGCGGGCCCGAAGTGGGCCGCGGCTGCGGCGGCCGCGGGATCATCCACGGCTTCGAGACGCTGGAAAAGCTCGGCTTCCACGAGTGGGGCTTCGACTACGTGCTGCTGGACTTCCTGGGCGACGTGGTGTGCGGCGGCTTCGGCCTGCCGATCGCCCGCGACATGTGCCAGAAGGTCATCGTGGTGGCCAGCAACGACCTGCAAAGCCTGTACGTGGCCAACAACGTGTGCAGCGCGGTCGAGTACTTCCGCAAGCTGGGCGGCAACGTGGGCGTGGCCGGCATGGTCATCAACAAGGACGACGGCACCGGCGAGGCCGCGGCTTTTGCCGAGAACGCCGGCATCCCGGTGCTGGCGGCGATTCCGGCCAACGAGGACATCCGCCGCAAGAGCGCCAGCTACGAGATCATCGGCCGCCCCGGCACGGCCTGGGCGCCCCTCGTCGAGACCCTGGCCCGCAACGTGGGCGAGGCACCGCCGATGCGGCCCAAGCCGCAGACGCAGGACGAACTGCTGGGCCTGTTCTCGGCCGACAGCGTCGGCCGCGACGTGGTGCTGCAGCCCGCCACCGAAGCCGACATGACCGGCCAGACGGTGGTGGTGCGGCCTTCGCTCGAAGTGGTCTACGACGCGGCCTGAGCCATGAGCTGCCACGCCACCGCCGACATGCAGGCCGCCGCGCAGGCGGCCGGCAAGGCCGAAACCCTTCAGCGCTACGCCGCCGACTACCCGGTGGACCGCAACACCGGCCCGCACGGCCAGCCGCAGAGCATGTGCCCGGCCTTCGGCTCGCTGCGCGTGGGCCTGCGCATGCGGCGCACCGCCACCATCCTGAGCGGCTCGGCCTGCTGCGTCTATGGCCTGACCTTCACCTCGCACTTCTACGGCGCGCGGCGCAGCGTGGGCTACGTGCCCTTCAACAGCGAGACGCTGGTCACCGGCCAGCTGTTCGAGGACATCCGCCGGGCGGTGTTCGAGCATGCCGACCCCGAGCGGCTGGACGCCATCGTCGTCATCAACCTGTGCGTGCCCACCGCCAGCGGCGTGCCGCTGCAGCTGCTGCCGCGGCAGATCGACGGCGTGCGCGTGATCGGCATCGACGTGCCGGGCTTCGGCGTGCCCACCCATGCCGAGGCCAAGGACGTGCTGGCCGGCGCCATGCTCAAGTTTGCCCGCCATGAGGCGGAGGCCGGCCCGGTGGCCGCGCCCCGCGGCGGCGTGGAAGCGCGGCCCACCGTCACCCTGCTGGGCGAGATGTTCCCGGCCGACCCGGTGGGCATCGGCATGATGCTGGCGCCCATGGGCCTGGCCGCCGGCCCGGTGGTGCCCACACGTGAATGGCGCGAGCTGTATGCCGCGCTCGACGGCCATGTGGTGGCCGCCATCCATCCCTTCTACACCGCCAGCGTGCGTGAGTTCCAGGCCGCCGGCCGGCCGGTGGTGGGCTCCGCGCCGGTAGGCGTGGAAGGCACCGAAGCCTGGCTGCAGGCCATCGGCCGCACGGTGGGCGTGGCCCAGCCGCTGATCGACAGCGCGGTGCAGCGGGTGCTGCCGGCCATCCGCGGGGCGCTGGCCAGGTTGCCTATACAAGGCCGCATCACCGTCAGCGGTTACGAAGGCAGCGAGCTGCTGGTGGCGCGGCTGCTGATCGAAAGCGGCGCCGAAGTGCCCTACGTGGGCACCGCCTGCCCCGCGACACCGTGGAGCGAGCCCGACCGCCAATGGCTGGAGGCCCGCGGCGTGCACGTGCAGTACCGCGCCAGCCTGGAGCAGGACCTGTACGCCATGCGGCATGCCCAGCCCGACCTGGCCATCGGCACCACGCCGGTGGTGCAGGCGGCCAAGCAGGCCTGCATACCGGCGCTGTACTTCACCAACCTCATCTCGGCCCGGCCCTTGATGGGGCCGGCCGGTGCCGGCTCGCTGGCGCAGGTGGTCAATGCGGCGATTGCCAACCGCAGCCGCTTTCACCAGATGAAGGACTTCTTCGGCGACACCGGCCAGGGCGACAAGGCCGGCGTGTGGGAAACCACGCCCAAGCCCGACGCCGCCTTCCGCGCCGACACCCGCCGCCGGGTCATCAAGCTCAAGGTGGCGCAGGAGCAGTTGGGATGAGCTTCGTCATTGACCACGACAGAGCCGGCGGCTACTGGGGCGCCGTGTATGTGTTCACCGCCATCAAGGGCCTGCAGGTGGTGATCGACGGCCCGGTGGGCTGCGAGAACCTGCCGGTGACCAGCGTGCTGCACTACACCGACGCGCTGCCGCCGCATGAGCTGCCCATCGTCGTCACCGGCCTGGCCGAAGAGCAGCTGGGCCGCGAAGGCACCGAAGGCGCGATGAAGCGCGCCCATGCCACGCTGGACCCCGACCTGCCCAGCGTGGTGGTCACCGGCAGCATCGCCGAGATGATCGGCGGCGGCGTGACGCCCGAAGGCACCACGCTGCAGCGCTTCTTGCCGCGCACCATCGACGAAGACCAGTGGCAGTGCGCCAACCGCGCGCTGTACTGGCTGTGGCAGCAGTACGGCCTGCGCAAGGTGCCCGAGCGGGTGCGGGCGCCGGGCGACAAGCCGCGCGTCAACATCATCGGGCCGGCCTACGGCATGTTCAACGGCCCCAGCGACCTGGCCGAGATCCGCCGCCTGGTGCAAGGCATCGGCTGCGAAGTGAACATGGCGTTTCCGCTGGGCAGCCACCTGTCGGAGGTCTCGCGCCTGGTGGAGGCCGACGTCAACATCTGCCTGTACCGCGAATACGGCCGCCTGCTGTGCGAGCACCTGGAGCGGCCCTACCTGCAGGCCCCCATCGGCCTGCACTCCACCACCGCCTTCCTGCGCGAGCTGGGCCGCCTGACGGGGCTGGACCCCGAGCCCTTCATCGAGCGTGAGAAGCACACCACGCTCAAGCCCATCTGGGACCTGTGGCGCTCGGTCACGCAGGACTTTTTCGGCACTGCCAGCTTCGCTGTGGTGGCGGGCGAAACCTACGCCCGCGGCATCCGCCACTACTTGGAAGACGAGCTGGGCCTGCCCTGCCAGTTCGCGGTGTCGCGCAAGCCCGGCAGCAAGACCGACAACGCCGAGGTGCGCCGCCAGCTGCAGGCGCAGCAGCCGCTGGTGATGTTCGGCTCGTACAACGAACGCATGTACCTGGCCGAGGTCGGCAGCGCACGCCCCGGCCCGCGGCCGAGCTGGATCGCCGCCTCCTTCCCCGGTGCGGTGATCCGCCGCGCCACCGGCACGCCCTACATGGGGTACGCCGGCGCCACCTGGCTGCTGCAGGAGTACTGCAACGCCCTGTTCGATGCGCTGTTCCATGTGCTGCCGCTGGGCACCGAGATGGACGCCGTGCCCGCCACGCCCGCCCGCCAGCACGCCACGCTGGCCTGGGACGAAGACGCCCGCCGGCAGCTCGATGCGCTGGTGGAGGCGCAACCGGTGCTGGTGCGCATCTCGGCGGCCAAGGCGCTGCGCGACGCGGCCGAAGCCGCGGCCCGCCGCGCCGGCCGCGACAGCGTGGGCCTGACCGACCTGCCGGCCGAAGCGGGCACCCCGGCGGTGGCCTCATGAAGCCCTGCATGCCTTGCTCCGCCCGGCCAGGGCAGCCTTTGCCGCGCGGGCTTTTGCGCGGTGCCGGTCGCAAGACCACCGGCCGCAAGGCCATCGATCGAAGGAACCCTCCCTATGCTTGATCCCAGAAGCGGCTCGCTTTCCGGCCTGACAGAACAGGAAGCGAAGGAATTCCATGGCGTGTTCATGACGAGCTTCGTCGGATTCACCGCCGTGGCCATCGTGGCCCACGTCCTGGTGTGGATGTGGCGTCCGTGGCTGTAGCCACAGCCCATTGACGAGAGGGTTGTCATGACCGACCTCACCCACCATCACTCGCTGCCCACGGCAGCGCCTGCCCGGGACTCGCTGGCCACTGTCGGCGTGTTCATCGCAGGCTTTGCCGTGCTGCTGGTGTTCGCCCTGCTGGCGCAGCTGCTCATGCTGCCCTGGCGGGCCTGGCTGCCGGGCGCCGAGGGCGAGCCTTCGCTGCTCGGTGCGGTGCGGGCGGCCGTGTACACCTTCATGTCCTACCTCGACTGATAGGAGGCCCCACCATGTGGCGTATCTGGCTTTTGTTCGATCCGCGTCGCGCGCTCGTCGCTCTGTTCGTGTTCCTGTTCGTGCTCGCGCTGCTGATCCATTTCATCTTGCTGTCCACCAACAAGTTCAACTGGCTCGACGGCCCCACCAAGGCCGTGGCCACGCAGAACTCGGCGATGCCGGCGGCCACCCCGCCCGCGCGCTAGCGCCCCACCGCAGGCAGGCACCGCGGCGCGGCTGCGGCACCTGCCTGCACTTGTCCAAGACGTCCTGGCGAAAGGATGCCCCATGGCCATGCTGAGCTTCGAAAGAAAGTACCGGGTCCGCGGCGGCACGCTGATCGGCGGCGACCTGTTCGACTTCTGGGTCGGCCCCTTCTGGGTCGGCTTCTTTGGTGTCACCACCGCGTTCTTCTCGCTGGTGGGCACCTTGCTGATCATCTGGGGTGCCTCGCAGGGGCCCACCTGGAACCTCTGGCAGATCAACATCGCGCCGCCCGACCTGCATTACGGTCTGGGCATGGCCCCGCTGATGGAAGGCGGGCTGTGGCAGCTGATCACGGTGTGCGCCATCGGCGCCTTCGTGTCCTGGGCGCTGCGCGAGGTGGAGATCTGCCGCAAGCTGGGCATGGGCTACCACGTGCCCGTGGCCTTCGCGGTGGCCATCGGCGCCTACGTCACGCTGGTGGTGGTGCGGCCGGTGCTGCTGGGTGCCTGGGGGCATGGCTTCCCGTACGGGATCATCAGCCACCTCGACTGGGTGTCCAACACCGGCTACCAGTACCTGCATTTCCACTACAACCCGGCGCACATGCTGGCGGTGAGCTTCTTCTTCGCCACCACCTTCGCGCTCAGCCTGCATGGCGCGCTCATCCTGTCGTCCACCAACCCCGCCAAGGGCGAGCCGGTGAAGACGGCCGAGCACGAGAACACCTTCTTCCGCGACGCCATCGGCTACTCCATCGGCACGCTGGGCATCCACCGCCTGGGCCTGTTCCTGGCGCTGTCGGCCGGCTTCTGGAGCGCGGTGTGCATCGTCATCAGCGGGCCCTTCTGGACCCGCGGCTGGCCCGAGTGGTGGACCTGGTGGCTCAACCTGCCGGTGTGGCGTTGAAGGAGACCTGGCATGGCCGAATATCAAAACCTCTTCACCCGCGTGCAGGTGGCCGGCGCTTCCTACCCCGGCATTTCGCTGGGGCGTGACGACCATGAACGCGACAGCGGCAGCACGCATTCGCACTGGCTGGGCAAGCTGGGCGATGCGCAGCTGGGACCCATCTACCTGGGCTGGCTGGGCATCGCTTCGCTGATCTTCGGCTTCGCGGCCTTCGAGATCATCGGGCTCAACATGTGGGCCAGCGTGGGCTGGGACCCGATCCAGTTCGTGCGCCAGCTGCCCTGGCTGGGGCTGGAGCCGCCGCCGCCGGCCTACGGCCTGACGCTGCCGCCGCTGAACCAGGGCGGCTGGTGGCTGCTGGCCGGCCTGTGCATGACCATCTCGGTGCTGCTGTGGTGGGCCCGCATGTACCGAAGGGCGCGGGCGCTGGGCATGGGCACGCACGTGGCCTGGGCCTTTGCCGCCGCCATCTGGCTGATGCTGGTGCTGGGCATCATCCGCCCGGTGCTGATGGGCTCGTTCGGTGAGGCGGTGCCCTTCGGGCTGTTCCCGCACCTGGACTGGACGGCGGCGTTTTCGCTGCGCTACGGCAACCTGTTCTACAACCCGTTCCACATGCTGTCGATCGCGTTCCTGTACGGCGCGACGCTGCTGTTCGCGATGCACGGCGCCACCATCCTGGCGGTCAGCCGCTTCGGCGGCGAGCGCGAGATCGAGCAGATCACCGACCGCGGCACCGCCAGCGAACGGGCGGCCCTGTTCTGGCGCTGGACCATGGGCTTCAATGCCACGATGGAATCCATCCACCGCTGGGCCTGGTGGTTCGCGGTGCTCAGCCCGCTGACGGGCGGCATCGGCATCCTGCTCACCGGCACGGTGGTGGACAACTGGTTCCTGTGGGCGGTCAAGCACGGCGTGGCGCCGGTGTATCCGCAGGTCTTTGCTCCGGTGACCGATCCGGCGCTGCTGCTGCAAGGGGTCAAGCCATGAAGCACATTGCAACCACGGCCACGGTGCTGGCCGCCAGCCTGCTGGTGGCCGGCTGCGAGCGGCCGCCGGTGGACACGGTGCAGACCGGCTACCGCGGCGCCGGCATGGAGCAGGTGTACAACCCGCGCCTGCTGGCCCAGAACGCGGCGCTGAACACCGCGCCCGAGGCACCGCCACCGGCCTCGCCCGACGGGCCCAAGGCCTCGCAGGTGTTCCAGAACGTCAAGGTGCTGGGCGACCTGAGCATCGGCGAATTCACCCGCACCATGACCGCCATCACCCAATGGGTGTCGCCAGAGCAGGGCTGCGTGTACTGCCACGACGGCGCCAACCTGGCCAGCGACGCCAAGTACACCAAGGTGGTGGCGCGCCGCATGCTGCAGATGACGCAGCACATCAACACCGACTGGAAGACCCACGTCGCGGGCACTGGCGTCACCTGCTACAGCTGCCACCGCGGCAACCCGGTGCCCAGCAAGACCTGGTTCGAGCCGCTGGCGCCGGCCAGCTCGCGCAGCCTGCTGGGCAACAGTGCCGGCCAGAACGCCGCCGCGCCCGAAGCTGCCTGGGCCTCGTTGCCCAACGACCCGTTCTCGCCCTTCCTGCAGCATGCCGAGAACATCCGCGTCATCGGCACCAGTGCGCTGCCGGCGGGCAACCGCCAGTCCACCAAGCAGGCCGAGTGGACCTACGGGCTGATGATGCACATGAGCCAGTCGCTGGGCGTCAACTGCACCTTCTGCCACAACTCGCGCTCGTTCGGCCAATGGGACCAGAGCTCGCCGCAGCGCTACACCGCGTACTACGGTATCCGCATGGTGCGCGACCTCAACGTCTCGTGGCTGGAGCCGCTGACCGACAGTTTCCCGATCGAGCGGCTGGGCCCCAACCACGACGTGGCCAAGATCAACTGCGCCACCTGCCACCAGGGCGCCTACAAGCCGCTGTACGGCGCGCAGATGATGAAGGACTACCCCGCGCTGATGATGCCGCCGCAAGCCGCGGCCGCCGCCTCGGCCGCGATGTCGTCGGCCACGCCGGACGATGGGCAGGGCAGCCTGCGGCGGCTGGCGGCGCTGATGGGGGGTGCGGCG
>CAKZXL010000447.1 GCA_937883885.1 uncultured Aquincola sp.
CGGTGCTCCAGCACCAGGCGCACCGCGCGCTCGCGGACTTCAGGCGAGAACTTGTTCGACTTGTTCATGGCTCCATCTTCTCAAAGGTTGGAGCCTCCACAATTCCCGGGCCGGTTCAATCCAACTGAGCTAGGGAAGGTCTGCACAACGCGATGCGATGCGCCCGTCGAGCCGATTCGATGATCGCCAACCGCCGTCTGGCTGCACCGAGGCGATTCGCGGCGTCTTCGAGGCCCCGGTTGGGCCTGCTGCAGCGCTCCGCAGGCCCCTGCAAGGCACCGCGGACGCACTCATCCCTGCGCTCCGATCAGCTGCCGCCTCGCCATCCACAGGTTTGACAGCGCGAAGAGCGTGGCGATCTGCGCCGTGTTCTTGGCCAATCCTCGGTAGCGAACCTTTGTGTAGCCGAACTGCCGCTTGATTACCCGGAACGGATGCTCGACCTTGGCCCGGATGCTTGCCTTCCACTTCTCCAGGCTCAGCGCCTCGAAGTGCGGCGCGATGAACGGGTTGAGCTTGCGCCGCAACCCTGGCCGCATGGCCACGTGCCACTGCGGCCCCTGGGCTTCGATGCGCTTGTGCACGCCTTGGTAGCCCGCGTCTCCAAAGGCGACCTCCTCGTCACCGTGCAGCAGTGCGCCGGCCTGCGTCACGTCGTTGACGCTGGCGGCCGTGCCCACGACGCTGTGCACCAAGCCGGAGTGCGCGTCCACGCCGATGTGGGCCTTCATGCCGAAGTACCACTGGTTGGCCTTCTTGGCCTGCTTCATCTCGGGGTCCCGCTCGCCCTCGGCGTTCTTGGTCGAACTCGGCGCGGCGATCAAGGTGGCGTCGACGACGGTGCCCTTCTTCATCATCAGGCCCTTGGCCTGGAGGATGTCGTTGACCACCCGCAGCATGTCGGTGGCCAAATCGTGCTTCTCCAGCAGGTGCCGAAACCTCAGGATGGTGGTCTCGTCGGGCAATCGCTCGACACCTTCGCCCAAACGAGCGAACTCACGGAAGACGGGCATGTCGTGCAGCGCCTCTTCCATCGCCGGGTCGGACAGCGCGAACCATTGCTGCAGGTAGTGAACTCGCAGCATGGTCTCGATGGGAAACGGCGGCCGTCCGGTCTTGGCCTTGGGGTAGTACGGCTCCACCACCTGCATCAGCGCCGACCACGGCACCACGCGTTCCATCTCTTCGAGGAACTCGCGCTTTCGGGTCTTCTTCGTCGACAGGTTCAGGCCAAGTCCGAGCTGCTTCATGAGCGTGATCGTCGCTGGCGCAGGGCGGTCAGGCTATTCGGATCGGCACGTAGTTGTGCAGACCTTCCCTAGCGGCGTCAAAGGATCCCACCGGTGCAAAGGAGAGCAAGCGACCACCCGTGTGATGGGACAGACAGGTTGGCACGGGACAAGGACACTCCGATAGGGCATATGAGCGCCCGAGCTCGATGTTCAGATGGGAGCCTCGTCGGCGAAAGCCATCAGGGCCAGCAGGCTTCGGAGCCTGCACCACAGGC
>CAKZXL010000448.1 GCA_937883885.1 uncultured Aquincola sp.
ATGAACTTGTCGCCGGTGAAGTCGACGCCGGCCGCCACGTCGTGGGTGCCGCCGAAGCCCTTGAACTTGCCGGTGTAGTCGCTTTGCAGCGCCACCGTGTCCAGGTCCATGATCTTGTTCTGCGTGCCGCGGGTCAGCACCGTGGCGTCGCTGATCGTGTCGCGGGTGACGGCCTGGCGGCCAGGCTGCAGGTTGGCAGCGGCAAAGCGCACGGCGCTGGCGCGCTGGTCGCGCTGGTACTTGGAGATGCGCAGCACGCTGCGCAGTTCGCCACCGTTGTCGAAGCGGTGCAGGTGGCTGCCGGTGCCGATGGTGACGTTGGCGCTGGCGTAGTCGCTGGCCATGCCGTAGTAGGCCTTCGGGCTCACCGGCACCAGGCCGGGGCCGCCGTCCTTGCCGGCGCCGTTCAGCCAGGGCAGGCCGTAGGTCACGCCGTTGTCGTTGTCCAGCAGGTACAGGCCGACGCTGAATTCGTCCTGCAGGCCGATGCCCCAGCGGAAGGTGGGCGCGATGCCGCGCTTGTCGATCTTGTTGCCCCAGTTGTCGGCCTTGTTGGCCATGGCGTTGATGCGCAGGGCCGAGTTCTCGCCGGTCTTGACGTTGAGGTCCGTCGTGGCACGCACGAAGTTGCCCGAGCCGATGGTGACCGAGACTTCCTTCTGGTCGTAACTGAAGGGCTGCTTGCTCACCTGGTTGACCGCACCGCCGGTGGAGCCGCGGCCGAACAGCATCGAGGCCGAACCGCGCAGCACTTCCAGGCGGTCCCAGTTGAAGGAATCGCGTTCATAGAAGGCGGGGTCGCGCAGGCCGTCGATGAAGATGTCGCCGGTGGACTGCAGCGAGAAGCCGCGCAGGCGGATGTCTTCTTCGCCGCCTTCGGCCGCCTGGAAGCTGATGCCGGCGGTGTTCTTCAGTGCTTCCTTCAGCGTGTCGAGGTTGCGGTCGTCGATCAGGCGCTCGGTCAGCACGGTGATGGACTGGGGCACGTCGCGCAGCTCCTGCTTGCCTTTGCCAATGCGGGTGTCGGTGGCCTGCACGTTCTGCTTGCTGGTGGTGGCCGTCTCGGCCGCGGCCTTGGCGCGCACCACGGGCAGTGCTTCGGATTCCTTCTTGGGCGGCTCGGTCTGGGCCAGGGCCAGGCTGGCAAAGCCGAAGCCGGCGGCCAGGGCGCCGAGCGGCAGCATCGCGGGGCGGGAAGTGCGTTTAGACATGGTTGTCCCTCAAGTCAGTCTTTGGTGTCTGGGGTCGTGACGATGAGCGGTGGCCGCGTCAGGGCGCGGCCACCGGCTGCCGGCGGGCGATGGCTGGCCGGAATCCGGAAAAAGGCGACGGCCCTTGCAGGCCGCGCGGGATCAGCGCTTCTCGGGCTCGCTGACGAAGCCGATCTTGCTGAGGCCGGCCCGCGAGGCATCGGCCAGCGTCTCGGCCACGTTGCGGTAGGCCGCGGCCTGGTCGGCGCGCAGCTGGATCTCGGGCTGCGGCTGCTTCTGGCCTTCGGCCAGGAAGCGCTCGGCCGCGACTTCACGCGTCACCGGCTCACCGTTCCAGTAGCGGGTGCCTGCGGCGTCGATCGCGAACTCGATGCGCTCCGGCTTGGGCTGGTTGGCCTGCGAATCGGCCTTGGGCAGGTCGAGCTTGACGGCCTGCGTGAGCAGCGGCGCGGTGACGATGAAGATCACCAGCAGCACCAGCATCACGTCGATCAGCGGCACCATGTTGATCTCGGCCACCGGCGCATTGCTGCGCTTGGCGTCGAAGGAAGCGAAAGCCATGGTCGTGGACTCCTGGGCGCCGCGTCAGGCCGCCGAGGCCGCGGGCTTGAGCGGGCGCACGCTGGCACCGGCCGATTGCTGCGCACCGGCGCCGGGCGCTTCGCCCAGCGTCAGGAAGCTGTGCAGCTCATACGCGAACGCATCGAGGCGGGCGGTGAGCACGCGGTTGCTACGCGTAAAGGCGTTGTAGGCCATCACGGCCGGGATGGCCACGGCCAGGCCGATGCCGGTCATGATCAGCGCCTCGCCCACCGGGCCGGCCACCTTGTCCAGCGTGCCCGAGCCGCTCATGCCGATGGCCACCAGCGCGTGGTACACGCCCCAGACGGTGCCGAACAGGCCCACGAAGGGCGCGGTGGCGCCGACGGTGGCCAGCGTGGTCAGGCCGCTTTCCAGGCGGGTGGTTTCTTCGTCCAGCACCTTCTTGATGGTGCGGGTGATGAAGTCGTTGGCGCTGCCGGCTTCGGCCAGGCGCGCGGCGCCGTGCTTGGCATGGTGGGCCTGCGCATGCATCGAATGGGCGGTGAGGTGCGAGAACGGATCGCGCGCGCCATGGGTGGCGATCTCGTGCTGCACCGCGTCCAGCGAGCGGGCATTCCAGAAGAAGTCGAGGAAGGCGGTGCTGCGGCGGTTGCGCACCAGCGCCGTGATGCCCTTGAGCGCGATCAGGGCCCAGGACACGACCGACATCACGATGAGGATGCCCAGCAGCGTCTTGCCGACGGCGTCGCTTTGCGCAATGAAGTGGCCGAAGCCAAGGGTGTTGGTGGGTTCCATCGAGGGTCAACGCTCCAGTTCGTAAGACAAGGTGGCCGTGCTTTCGCAGACGACGGCTACGCCGTTTTCAGTGCAGGGTTCGAAGCGGGCCTGGGCCATGGCCGAGGTGGCGTTGGCGTCCAGCCGCGGATAGCCCGACGAGCGGATGACCGACCACTGGGCGGGCATGCCGCGCGTGTCCACCACCACCCGCAGCACCACGGTGCCGCTTTCGCCCATGCGGCGAGAGGCCAGCGGCACTTCGATGGGCGGCTGCACGCGCCAGCGCAGCGCGCTGGCCGGCACCACCTTCGGGCCGGCCGGGGCGGGTGCGGGGGCTGGTGGCGCGGGCGGCGCCGGGGGCGTGAACACCTGCTGCGGCACCGGCGGCTCGGGCGGCGGCGGCGGTGCCACGAAGGTGGGCGGCGTGGGCGAAGGCGAAGGCGCGGCCGCGATGATCGGCGCGGGCGCCGGCGGGGTCTTGGGGCGCGGCTGCGGTGGGGGCGGTGGCGGCGGTGGCGTGGGTACCGGCGCCGGCGGCGCCACCATGTCCACCACGATGGGCGCCACCTCGGCCACGGCCTGGCGCACCGCATCCACCTGCAGCAGCGCCCACAGCGCCGCCACGTGCGCGACCACGATGCCGGCGGTGAGCGCGGTGCGGGCGCCGCCGGGCAGTTCGTCGCGCTGGGCCGGTGGGCGCAGCGGTGCCGGGGCGGGCGCTGCGGGCACGGCGGCGGCCGGTCGTGCAAGGGTCATGGCTTGGAAATGGGAAAGAACCAGAGACAACGTTAAGAGATCTTAACAAGAATGAGAACAGTTCCCATTAAGAACCTCTCCTTGTCTGATGGACGCGACAGGCCAGGCGCAGCAGGTATGCTGCGCCGCATGAAGCTGATCGTTCGCTGGATGCTGCTGGCCGCCGCGCTGTTGCTGGTGGCCTATCTCTACCCCGGTGTGGCGGTGCAGAGCTTTGGCTCGGCGCTGATCGCGGCCCTGGTGCTGGGCTTGCTGAACACCATCGTGCGGCCGGTGCTGGTGCTGCTGACGCTGCCGGTCACGCTGCTGACGCTGGGGCTGTTCCTCTTCGTCATCAACGCCATCACCTTCTGGATGGCGGCCAGCGTGCTGCAGGGCTTTTACGTCACCGGCTTCGTGGCGGCGCTGATCGGCTCGCTGATTTACAGCCTGGCCGGCATGGTGATCGACGTGGCGATGGAACGGCTCTTCTGACCGTCCGCGTGGGGGCAGGTCACCACTGCCCGAAGAACACCCCCGCGCGCTTGTGCGCTGCCGTCGAGCGCTCCACGGCTTCGTCGCTCATCGTGGTGCGGTGCTTGCGCCGCGCCAGAAAGTCCAGCAGGCGGTTGCGCAGCTCGGCGCGCACGCCGGCATGGCCGGGGTCGGTGCCCAGGTCGTGCATCTGGTCGGGGTCCGCGGCCAGGTCGAACAGTTGCTCGGGCTGGTCCAGCCACATCACGTAGCGCCAGCGCTCGTTGCGCAGCGAGAAGGCCCGCGCCTGCTGCGGCGTCATGCCCAGCGTGCGGCGCGCTTCGCGAAAGCCGTAGTCCAGCTCTGAATAGGTAAAGCCGCGCCAGTCGGTGGCCGTGCCTTCCAGCAGCGGCCGCAGGCTGCGGCCTTCGATGCGCTGGCTGGCGCCGGGCACGCCCAGCAGGTCGAGCACCGTGGGCAGCACGTCCACCGCTTCCACGAAGCGCGAATCCACCGTGCCGCGGGTGGCATCGGCCTCGGGCCGCGGATCGACCACGATGAAGGGCACCCGCTGCACGGTGTCGTAGAAGAGCTCTTTCTCGCCCAGCCAGTGGTCGCCCAGAAAGTCGCCGTGGTCGGCGGTGAAGATGATCAGCGTGTCGTCCAGCACGCCCAGCCGCTCCATCTCGTTGAACAGCCGGCCCAGGTGATCGTCGAGCTGATGAATCAGCCCCTGGTACGCCGGCCGCACGGTGCGTATGCAGTCGTCTCGCTGGAAGCTCACGCATTCTTCCTGCTGGCGGTAGGCCGCCACCACCGGGTGGGCGTGCTGCAGCTCGGCCTGGCTGCGCACCACCGGCAGGCACTGGTCGGCGGTGTACATCGCGTGGTAGGGCGCGGGCGCCATGTAGGGCCAGTGCGGCTTCACGTAGCTCAGGTGCAGCACCCAGGGTTGGCTGCCCTGGCGCTGCATGAAGCCGATGGCCTGGTCGGTCATGTACGCGGTTTCGGAGTGGCGCTCGGCCACGCGCGCCGGCAGGTGCACGTGGCGCATGTGCCAGCCGCTGTGCACCTGGCCCTGGGCGTCGATGCCGGCGATCACGTAGTCGGTCCAGGGGTCGGCGCTGTCGTAGCCCTGGGCGCGCAGGTAGGCGGGGTAGCCGCTTTCGCTGCCGGGCGGGTGATGGCCGTCGTAGCGGTCCACCTCTTCAAAGCCGCCGCGCATCAGCAGCGTGCCCAGCTCGGTCTGGCCGTCGATGCCCAGGCGTTCCAGGCCGGCCTGGTCGGGCATCACATGCGTCTTGCCGGCCAGCGCCAGCCTGCGGCCGGCGCCGCGCAGGTACTCGCCCATCGTCACCTCGCCCACCGACAGCGGCACGCGGTTCCAGGTGGCGCCGTGGCTGATGGGGTAGCGGCCGGTGTAGTAGCTCATGCGGCTGGGGCCGCAGACGCCGCTGTTGACGAAGGCGCGGTCGAAGCGCACGCCGCGGCGGGCCAGCGCATCGAGGTGGGCGGTGCGCAGGTACGGGTGGCCGGCGCAGGACAGGTGGTCCCAGCGCAGCTGGTCGGCCATGATGAAAAGCACGTTCATGGGTGCGGCCGGCCTCAAGCCTGGAAGTTGGAGCGCTTGACCACCGGCAGCCACTGCGCGCGGTAGGCCTGCAGCATGGCCTCGGTCTGCGCCGCGGTGCTGCTCACCGGGGTCAACTTCAGTTCGGTGAAGCGGGCCTGCAGCGCCGGCTCCTTCATCACGGTGGCGATGGCATCGGACAGCACCCGCCGCCGCTCGGCCGGCATCGAGGCCGGTGCGAAGAAGGCGTTCCAGCCGTTGGCGGCGATCTTCAGCCCCGCCTCGGTGAAGGTGGGAATGTCGGGGGCGAAGGCCGCGCGCTGCGTGCCCGACATCGCCAGGATGCGCAGCTTGCCGGCCGCATGCTGGGGCAGCAGCGCGTCCAGCGTGTCGATGCCCACCGGCAGCGAGCCGCCGATCAGGTCGGTGGCCAGCGGGGCCGAGCCGCGGTAGCCCACGATCTGTGGCTGCAGGCCAGTGAGCTCGCCCAGCATCAGCCCGAAGAAGTGCGGCAGGCTGCCGGTGGCCGGCACGCCGAAGTTGGCGCTTTGCGGGTTGGCGCGCAGCCAGGCCACCAGGTGCGTGAGCGCCTTGACCGGCACCTCGCGGCCCACCGCGATGGCGAAGTCGTAGAGGCTGACGTTGGACAGCGCCGCGAAGTCGGCCGGCTCATAGCCCGCGTCCTTGAACACCACCGGCGCCACCACCATCACCGCCGGGTTGCCCAGCACGATCACGTGCTGCGAGGCCGGCGTGCGCTTGACCTGCTGCATCGCGATGCGGCCGCCGGCGCCGGTGCGGTTGTCCACCACCACCGTCACGCCCAGCAGCGGCTGCAGCCGCTCGGCCACCACGCGGGCCACCACGTCCGACGTGCCGCCGGGCGCGTAGGGCACCACCACGGTCAGCGGGCCGTCGAGCGAAGCGGCGCGGCCGGCCAGCGGCCATGGACCCAGCACGGCGGCGGCGGGCAGCGCGGCCAGCAGGCGGCGGCGCCGGGCGTCGGGGGCCTGCGCGGGGCGGGCGGTAGCATGCAGCGGGTGGCGGTTCATCGGTGTGCTCCGGGGCTGCCCGTCGGGCTGCCAGCTGCCCTGCACTCTAGTCACCGACCCATCAGTTGCAGAAATCAATCCATGTCGGGAATCACCCCACCGCAACGGCTCGACGAGTTGCTCAACTACCGGTTGATGCGGCTGCTGACGCTGGGCGGCGCACCGGTGATCCGGCTGTGCGAAGGGCGCTACGGCATTTCGCGCCGTGAGTGGCGGCTGCTGGCCTTGCTGGCCGCGCGCGGGCCGCTGGCGCCGTCGGCGCTGGCGGAAGAAGCCGCCTTGGACCGGGCGCGCACCTCGCGCGCCATCGGCTCGCTGGTGGGCAAGCGGCTGGTCATGCGTCAAGCCCGGCCCGGTGATGCCCGCCGCGCGGTGGTGAGCCTGACCGACAGCGGGCACGCGCTGTACGACGAGCTGTTTCCGCAGGTCGCCGGCATCCACTGCGAGCTGCTGTCGGTGCTGGAGCCGCCGCTGCG
>CAKZXL010000449.1 GCA_937883885.1 uncultured Aquincola sp.
CCGACACGCTGGACCGCCAGCCCGAGTCGCTGCTGCGCGGCAAGCGCCTCAACCCCCTCGAGACGGAGAAAGAATGACCCACCCGCGCACCTTCATGGCGGCCGGCAGCCTGGCGGCGGCGCTGCTGCTGGCCGGCTGCGCCGGCTCACCACCCCCTTCATGGCACAGCGTGCTGCCCACCGATGCCGGCACCGCCGCGGGCGGCGCCACGCCCCCGGCGCCGGCGGCCTCGGGTGCTGTCCGGGTGACCACGCTGCAGGTGGGCCGCATCTCGGTGCCCGATGCGGTCGATCGCTCTTCGCTGGTGGTGGCCACCGGCAGCGGCCTGACGGTGCAGGACGGCCAGCGCTGGGTGGAACCCGTCAAGGCCCAGCTGCCGCGTGCGCTGGCACTGCTGCTGGCCGAGCGCCTGCCCGGCGCCACCGTGACCGCCTGGCCGGCCACCGTAGGCGGCACGCCGCAATGGCGCCTGGTGGCCGACGTGCAGCGCTTCGACCTGAGCGCCGCGCCGGCGCAGGCCCGGCTGCGCGTGGTGTGGACGCTGCGGCCGGGCGACGTGAACGCCAGCAACACCGGGCCGGCGGCCTTGCCGCAGGTGTTCGACGTGACGGTGCCGGCCACGGGCGGCGACGACCCGGCCGCGCTGGTGGCCGCGATGCGCGCGGCCCTGGCCCGCTGGGCCGATGTGGTGGCCCTCGTGGCCCGGGGTTGAGCGTCTAGATCAACGGCCGGCGCGGCACCGGCTGCTCGTAGTAGTCGGCCAGCCGGCCCAGCGCGCCGGGGTCGGGCAGGTGCAGCCAGCCGTCCTGCACGGCAAACAGGCCTTGTCTATACAACTTGCGCAGCGTCCGGTTGGTGTGCACCAGCGACAGGCCCACCGCATCGGCGATGTGCTGCTGGTTCACCGGCCAGGGCACCTGGCCGTCCTGCGCCAGGCCCAGCGCCACCGAGCGCTTGTACAGGTGCAGCATCAGCATCGCGATGCGCTCCGACGCGCTGCGCCTGCCCACCGTCAGCAGGTTCTCGTCGACCAGGCTTTCTTCGTGCGCAGCCAGCCAGGTGACGTCGTAGGCCAGCTTGGGAAAGCGGCTGTACAGCGTCCACAGCCGGTCGGTGTCGAAGCGGCACAGCTCCACGTCGGTCAAGGCTTCCACGCCGTGCGGCGACACCTCGTGGCTCTGGTCCTGCAGGCCGATCAGGTCGCCCGGCAGTACGAAGTTGAGGATCTGCCGACGCCCGTCGGACAGCGACTTGAAGCGGAAGGCCCAGCCCGAGAACAAGGTGCCCAGCGTGGCGGCCTGGCCCTGCCACACGATGGGCTGGCCGGCGGCCACGGTGAGGTGGGCGTCCTTGAAGCTGTTGAGGAACAGCAGCTCGTCCTGCGAGTTGCTCTTGAAGACGGCCATGCGCCGCAGCGGGCAGGCGGTGCACGGCACGGGGGCGCGCGGGGGCGGTGGTGGTTCGAGGCTGGTATTCATCGGCCAGGCAAGGAAGCGGTTGCAACAGTATCGCGGTGCGGCGCGGCCAGAGGCAGCCATGTCATTTGACATGGCGCGGTGCGGCGCCCACGGTTAGCCTGCCCGCTGTTACAAGAACAGCCGAGGCGCAGTGTCCCCTTTCCCCCTGTACGAAGTGCTCTACACCAGCGAGCTGGACCCGTCGGTCAAGGTCTCGACCATCGCCGACATCGTGCGCCGGGCCCGCCTGTGGAATGCGGCGCACGAGGTCACCGGCCTGCTGGTGTTCGATGGCGGGCGCTTTTGCCACCACCTGGAAGGCCCGGCCGAGGTGGTGCATGCGCTGGCGCTGCGCATCAGCGCCGATGCGCGCCACACGGGCTTTCGGCGGCTGCATGCCGCCACCCGCATCGGCCCGCGGCGGCTGGAAGGCCATCCACTGAGCTATGGTCTGGCCTACGACGAGGCAGAGATCGACGCGGTGACCGCGCTGAGCGGCGTGGCCGCCACCGAGCGCCTGATGCAGGCCCTGCCCCGACTGGAACTTGAACCCTGAGGCGACGCTCTGACCGGCGTTGCCGGGAGTGTTGCGGATGCCTCTTTCGATCTTGGCCTATCTGGGCGCGCTGGTGAGCATGCTGGCGCTGGATGCCGTGTGGCTGGGGCTGGTGATGCCCTCGGTCTACCAGGCGGCGCTGGGCCCCTTGCTGCTGCCCGAGCCCCGCTGGGGCGCGGCTGCGTTGTTCTACCTGGCCTATCCGGTGGGCGTCGTGGTGTTTGCGGTGCTGCCGGCCTGGCGGGCGCGGGCGCCGCGGCAGGGCTGGGGGCTGGGCGCGCTGTACGGCGCGCTGGCCTACGCCACCTACGACCTGACCAACCTGGCCACGCTGCGCGGCTGGCCGGTGCACATCGTGGTGGTGGACATCGCCTGGGGCGCGGTGATCAGCGCGCTGGCGGCCGCGGCCAGCCTGGCGTTGCTGCAGCGGCGCCGCGGCAGCAGCCCGCGCTGAAGCACGCGCCTGGCGGCGCGCCCTTCAGGTGTCGGCGTCGCCCGGGCCCACCGGGTCGGCGGACTCGTCTTCCGGCGCCTGGTCGCGCTGGCGCAGCCGCTTCCAGGCTTCGCGCGCGGCCTGCGCGCTGTGGCGGTAGTCGGCGTCCAGCGCGGCCAGGCGGTTGGCCGGCAGCCGCGGCCACAGGTGGCTGCGCTGCTGCGCGCGCATGGTGTCGAAGGCCTCGCGGAACTGCCCCACCAGTGCATCGCGCTGCGGGCTGCTGAGGTCGGCGGCTGCCGCGCGGGCGGCCAGCCATTCGCACTGCGCCAGGCCGTCGCTGTCCTGCGGCAGCAAGGCGCCTGCATGCGGCAGGGCCGTGTGCAGGGCCTGCCGCACCGCCAGCGAATAGGCATGCATCTCCATCGCCAGCTGCGCGGCCAGGGCCTGGCCTTCCGCCGCAGCGTCGGGCCGGCCCTGTACCACCGTGTACGTCTCCAGCAGCCGGCTCAGACGAGACTCGTCATCCGCCACGCTGTGCAGCACGTCGGCCATCGCGCGCGGTGATCAGCTCTTGCCGAAGCGGGCCTTGGCGCTGGCCACGCACTGCGACTTGGCATCGCCGCTCATCGCATCGCACTTCTCGGCCGCGGCCTCGTAGTTGGCTTCGCGCTTGTCTTCCATCGCGTCCTTGCGGGCTTCGCCGGTCTTGCTGGCGGCCTTGGCGTCGGCCTTGGCGCGGGTCTCGGCGGCCTTGGCTTCCTTCACGCACACGTCCTTGTCGTTGCCCGACTTGTCGTCGCAACGCTCCTTGGCCACTTCATAGGCGGTCTCGGCCTTGGTCATGGCCAGCTTCTCGCCGTCCTTGGCCTTGCCGCTGTGGCGGTACTCCAACTCGGCCTTGGCCACCTTTTCCTTGGCTTCGGCTTCCTTCTGGCAAACGTCCTTGGCATTGCCGGACATCGCATCGCAGGCGGCCTTGTCAGCCTTGTAGTCGGCGCTGATGCGCTCCTTCATGGCCTTGTATTCGGCACGCGGCATCTGGTCGGCAGCGCTGGCACCACCACACAGCGCGATCACGCCGGCCACGAAAACGGTCTTGAGCGTCAGGGTCTTGTTCATGCGAATCTCCTTCAATGCCTGCAACAGGGTTTTGCAGTGCGGTGCAGTATCTGGACGCCACCACGGCCCGGCCCAGCGGACTGCGCCGTGAGGCGGCGTAGTTCGCGTCCTACCGCCGCCTGCTGCGCAAGGCGATGTCCGACACCGGCTCGCGTTGCAAGCCGATGGCCCGCCAGCGGGCGCGCAGGCCCAATCAAACCTCGTCCCGTGAACCGCGGATGTGCCTACCGGTCGCGCGCGCTGTAGGAAACATCTGACGGCCAGCACCACGGGTGGCTGTTAGAGTTTTTGAGCGCGCCGGGGCATGAATCGTGTCGTTGATCATTGGTAGCCATCACCCACCGGCGAGAACGAAGCTCGCATCGCCCCCATCGGCGGTGCCGGGCAATGCCCAGATGCCGCAAGATTCGATGGTGAACCTGAAGACCTACATCGTCGAAGACAGCCCTGTCATTCGCGAGAACCTGATCGCCACGCTGGAAGAGATGGTGCCGCTGGAAGTGGTGGGCACCGCCGAAGACGAATCGAGCGCGGTCTACTGGCTCAACCACCATGCGCAGCAATGCGACCTGGTGATCATCGACATCTTCCTCAAGGGCGGCTCGGGCCTGGGCGTGCTGCGCTCGACCGTGCGGGCACGCGGCAGCTGCAAGCTGGTGGTCTTCAGCAACTACGCCACGCCCGACATGCGGCGCAAGTGCCTGGAACTGGGCGCCGACAAGGTGTTCGACAAGAGCAACGAGATCGATGCGCTCATCAACTATTGCGAGCGCCTGGCAGCCGGCGGCGGTGGCGATACCCACCACGGCGACCTGATCTGAAGCGCTGCGCCATCAGCCTGCCCTCCCGGCAGGCTGCGGCGCTGCCCGCGCCTGGCGGGCGCGGGCGCTTCCTCTTACTGGATCAGCCCGTTCTTGAGGGCGTAGTAGGTGAGGTCGCTGTTGGAGGACAGGTTCATCTTCTCCATCACGCGCGAACGGTAGGTGCTCACCGTCTTGACGCTCAGCGACATGCTGTCGGCCATGTGGCCGATGGTTTCGCCCTTGGCCAGCCGCAGAAACACCTGGAACTCACGCTCGGACAGCGTCTCGTGCGGGGCCTTGTCGCCCGCGCCCGACAGGCCATCGGCCAGCAGCTGGGCCACGCCCGAGGTGATGTACTTGCGGCCCCGGTACACCGTGCGGATGGCGGTGACGATCTCCTGCGGATCGCATTCCTTGTTGAGGTAGCCGCTGGCCCCCTGCTTGAGCAAGGTGGTGGCGTAGTGCTCTTCGGGGAAGCCGCTCAGGATGAGCACCGGCAGGTCGGGCGCACGGGCCTTGATGGCCGCGAGTGCATCGACGCCGCTCTGGTCGGGCATGGACAAGTCCATGACCAGCACATCCACTTCCCCCTTGCGGACCAGGTCCAGTGCTTCACGGCCGTTGGCGGCTTCACCGGTGACCCGCAGGTCCACCTGCTCCGAGAAGAACTGCTTGAGACCGGAGCGCACAATGGCATGGTCATCCACGATGGCGATTCTGATCATGCTCGATACAACCCTAACGATCGTCTGATATACGAAGGCAAGTGTAGATGCAAGCCGCGGCCCTGAACATCCTGGCGCGGGTCAAGCGCAGTCCTTTCCTGTTTCCGCTGGCCTTGATCGCGGGTCTGGCCATGGTGCTGATCACCGAGACGGCCTACCTGCAGGCCACGCGGGCGCTGGACGAAACCGGCCGCATCGCCGATGCGCGCGAGCACCTGCAGTCGTTGCTACGGCGCACGGTGGACGCCGAAAGCGGCCAGCGAGGCTTCCTGCTCACCGGCCGGGAGCAGTACCTTGACCCTTATCGTGCGGCTCTCGACGAGATCCATGCATCGCAACGCTTCCTGCGCGACTATTACGCCCCGCTGCCGGCGCAGGCCGAGACCATGGGGCGCATGAACCAGGCGCTCGATGCCAAGCTCTCGGAACTGGCCACGGTGATGTCCCTCTACCGCGAAGGCCGACACGATGCGTGGCGCGAACTGCTGCTGCTGGACATCGGAAGAGAAAAAATGACCGAGATCAGGAACCTGTCCCAGACGCTGATGGATGTGGAGTCGGAGCGCGTGGCGTCGAGCCGGCGCGGCATCTACGACACCTTGATGCTGCACCGCATGGGCGTGGGCGCGATGAGCGCCGTGAGCCTGCTGGCGCTGTTCATGTACCTGCGGCAGACCCGCGCGCTGGAAGCCGAGCAGGAGCAGCGCGCGCTGGCCGTGGCCCGACAGCGCGACGAGCTGGAGCGTGAGGTGGCCGAACGCACCCGCCAGCTCACCGAGCTGGCGCAGCACCTGCAAACCGCCCGCGAGGACGAACGCAGCCGGCTGGCGCGCGAGCTGCACGACGAGCTGGGCGCCCTGCTCACCGCCGCCAAGCTGGATGCGGCGCGCATCAAGTCGCGGCTGGGCGGCAACTCGCCCGAGGCGGCCGAACGGCTGGCCCACCTGAGCGAGACGCTCAACAGCGGCATCGCGCTCAAGCGCCGCATCATCGAAGACCTGCGGCCTTCCACGCTCAGCAACTTCGGCCTCGTGCCGGCGCTGGAAATCCTGGCGCGTGAGTTCGGCGAGCGCAGCCAGCTGGAGGTGTTCAGCCGCCTCAGCCCGGTGTCCTTGGAGCCGGCCGACGAACTCACCGCCTACCGCCTGGTGCAGGAGGCCTTCACCAACATCGCCAAGCATGCGCAGGCCAGCCGCGTCGAGTTGACTTTGGAAGAGCAGGACGGTGGCGTGGAGGTGGCCGTGCGCGACAACGGTGCCGGCTTCGACACCACGCAGCCCACCCGCTCGGCCCACGGGCTGCTGGGCATGCGCTACCGCGTGGAAGCCGCGGGGGGCCAGCTCACCATCCGCTCGGCCCCGGGCCTGGGCACGCAGGTGTCGGCCCTGCTGCCGGCCAAGCCCGCCACCGCGCCCGCGCCCGAGCCGGCGGCCTGAAGGCGCCGTGGGCCGGGGCGCGGCGGAAGCCGCGAGCTTTGAAAGGCAGGTGCGGCAGGACCTGTTGAACCGCCGCTGGCTGCGGCTGCATGTGTGCTGCATCGCCATGCTCACGCTGGCGGCGTGCTGGGGCCTGTCGGCCCTGCTGATGCAGGCCGGCGTGCAGTCCCTGGCGCTGCGCCATGCGCTGGCCCTGGTGGGCGCCTACGCGGCCTACCTGGGGCTGATGCACCTGTGGGCGCGCTGGATGCTGAGGCAGGAAAGTCCCGGGCCGGCCGACATCCCCTTCGAGCTGGCCGACCTGGCGCCGCCGCACGCCCCCGCGAGCGGGCGTGGCATGGCCCACCTGGTGGAAGGCGCCG
>CAKZXL010000450.1 GCA_937883885.1 uncultured Aquincola sp.
CACGACACCAAATCACCGCCGACGCGTGCGGACAAGGCCTACGTCATGAAGAGGAAGATGATGCTCAAGTTCCACGGGATTCGGATTCGGGAGTTCTGATGGCCCGCCAGACTCGAATCACCAATGTGCGCCCCGCTGGCGTCGACCACCAGGTCGTGACGGTGGAGGGCGGCCGCAGCGGTATCTACCGCCGCGAGCCATGTCCCAAATGCCCGTGGCGCCGCGACGCCGTCGGCGAGTTCCCTGCCGAGGCCTTTAAGCACTCTGCGAGCACCGCCTACGACATGGCGCCCAACACGTTCGCATGCCACAGCAGCGGGGTGGAGAAGCCCGCCGTTTGCGCCGGGTTCCTGCTGCGCAACAGCGAGAACAACCTGGGCGTGCGGCTGCTGCTTTCACGCGGCGACCTCGACCTCGACCAGGTCCATGACGGTGGTCATGAGCTCTTCTCGAGCTACCGTGCGATGGCCGTGGCCAATGGAGTGGATAAGTGCGACCCCGTCCTGGCGGCGTGCCGCGCTGACGACGAATAGGCGCGGCGCATGCGTGCCGCGTATCATCTGCACAGCGATTTCTCCCCTTCGATGTGGCAACTGCTGTTGGGGACGCCGACCTGAGCTCTTGGGTCGGCGTTGTTCTTGGAGCGTCGCGTCTGCGAGCCGCAGTGCAGATGATAGATTTCGCAGCGCAACGTGTAGCCGTGGTCCGCCAGACATTGCGCGAGCTACGCGTCGCCGGTGAGCTAACTCTCTATCGGGCGCACGCCTTGTCGGGCGCTTGCAATGCCCTCTGAAAGGCCATGCTTGCCGCCGAAGCGCGGCGCCGCGCGCTCGGATACGTGGCGGGATCGCCGACCAGTAGGCAGCTCGCCGAAGAGCGGTGACGCAGAGCCGGCCATCGCCCGCTGGCCTGGCCTTCCAGCAACTTCACTCCGTGCTTGTGCGGGGCGTGCTTGGCGGCCCGGGCTACGTCAGGTGCGGCTTAGGTCGGGTCGTTGATCGACACTGGCCCGGCGGGCGTAAGCCCAGACGCACAGCCGGCTGACCCCCTGGACGGCGCCACCCGCATCTGTTTGGGAAGAACGCCCGGTGCATCTGGACGGCTGGAGCAATAGCGGCATCTACGCCCTCGACTTGGCCAAGCTGGCGCACCACGTGGTCACCTCTCGCCACGGGCCTGAGCGGTGCGGCGCGTAGTTTCCCCGCCGGCGAGCCAACCCACATGACCCGCTCGACCGTCTGGACATGCCCCGGCGGGTGATAGTCCCATCGTTCAGACGGCTCCTGGACCTTTCGGAGCGTAACGCAGTAGCGTTCCGCGAGACGGTTGCTTCACCCTAGGGATTGCCGCTCGCCACCGGCAGGTTCAAGTTGGCCGGCAGTGCGTTGCCGACGCCAATGCCTCAGGGGGCCGCATGTACAACTTTCGGACTCGTGACCCAACAAGACTTGCTGCTGGCGCCATGCTCGCGTTGTCATGTGTCCATGTCTCGGCGAGCACATCCTCCGCGTCCACCTGCCACAGCGGCGTAGTCAATAACTTCGGCTCCTGTGAGAACAAGACAAGCTACGGCCGGAGCATCGGCACGACCTCTGCGCAGGTTGGAGTGTTGCGCGCATCTGCGAAGGCCTATGCGACCCCTCCCGACCCCGACCGGGGCTTACAAGTCCCCATCGAAGCGACCGCCAGGGCATCCTTCTCCACATTTCGAATCATTGACAGCGACCGTTCCCTGAAGGGCAAGCTGGGTCACGCGGTCGCCTTTTGGAATCTCGACTCGACCGTCAGTGCGGACGTCGGCACCAATTCCCAAGCTCTAGTCAATGTGTCGTTCAGGTCTATCGTTCAGGCAAATGACGACACATTCATCAGCCACGCAAACCGCAACATTTTTGTATCGAGTTACGCAGGCTTTCCGCTGAAGCGTGAGGCACGGGATACAGCAGACTTTAACGGACAGAGTGTGCCCTTCGGCAGCCAATTGCGGGTTGAATGGGACTTCCGATTTGGCGCGAGGGAAACCACCCAGGCATACCTTTCGGTGGGAGCGAGCTCCGTCCACAGCGGAACTGCTATCGCCGACGCTTCACACACGATATGGTGGGGCGGAATCCAGTCTGTCACCTTCGAAGGCGAAGAGGTTCCTTACACAGTGACCGACGACTCTGGCTTCGACTGGCGTCATGCGGCGGTCGTACCGGAGCCTACTCCTGCTGCCCTTCTAGTCGTCGGTTTGCTCGGCCTAGCTGGCGTGCGAAGGCACCTCCACTGACCGAGCGCCGTCACTCGCTGCGAGGGCACCGCAAGGCGGCCTGCGGAAAACGGGTTGCGCAGCTGCCGGACCCAGGTTCAGAAACGCTTGCTGGCGCTTCACTCCTGGTGAGCACGCCATCCCCAGCAGCGCGGCCTAAGGCTGTTGGCTGCGAGGCACAGTAGATCGCTCCGCGCAGCTGTCAGGCTCCGTGCTCAAAAAACGCGCGCGCCCGCTTGGCCGGGCGGCTGACCTCTGCCCCGGCAAAAACGAGGGACTGCCGCTTTGCCGATGTTCCGTCAGGCGCGAAGCAGCAGCATCGTCACGGTCACCAGCGCGAACGCCAGAACTGCGCCACCAAGCGTCAGGGCTGCCCCTCGCCAGCCCGCGTCCAGGTCCGCGCCCGAGAGGGCGAGGAACGTCGCAACACCGGCGGCCGCGGCCATTCCCGCCACGGGCGCTAAGGACCCGTCAGTCTGGCGCTGGATGATCGAGCCAAGGTATGTGCCGCCTGCGGCCGCAAAGGGGACGTAAAGCAGGTCAGCCTGGCTCGGGAAGCGGAGTTCGACGTCAAAGATGCGCATAGGGGTGCCTCGGCTAATCCTAGCGCAACACGCCCGGCCTCAGCACCCCCGATACACTGGGCAAGACATGGCAGGCATCCTCGACCGGTTCCAAGAACTGAGCGTCTGGCAGCGCGGCTCGGAGAGGGCCCCGCACAAGCCGCTGCTCATCCTCTTGGCACTCGGAGCACTCTCCCGCGGCGAGAAGTCGCTGAGTTTCGAGCAGGCAGAGCCCAGGCTCGTCGAGCTGCTCAAGGAATTTGGCCCCGCCCGCAAGGCATATCACCCCGAGTACCCGTTCTGGCGCCTGCAGAACGACGGGTTGTGGGTGGTGACGGCAGACGAGGCGATGCGCCCGCGAGCAAGCAACAACGACCCGCCGCGCAGCGAGCTACGGCGCGCCAACGCCCAGGGCGCCTTCACGGAGGACGTGCAGCGTGCGCTGCTGCAGCAGCCGGCCACCATCGGCGCCGTCGCGCAGCAGGTGCTCGAGCAGTCCTTCCCGGAGACGCTGCACCAGGACATCCTGGATGCCGTGGGCCTGGACGACAGCGTTACGGTGGCGACCCGGCGGCGCCGAGATCCCAACTTCCGCAGGGCGGTGCTCGTTGCCTACCAGTTTCGGTGCGCGATGTGCGGACTCGACCTACGGGTCGGGACTCTGACTGTCGGGCTCGAGGCTGCCCACATCAAATGGCACCAGGCGCACGGGCCGGACTCGGTGGACAACGGCATCGCATTCTGCTCACTCCACCACAAGCTGTTTGACTTCGGCGCGTTCACGGTGGCGGACGACCACCGGGTGCTCGTGTCTGAGCAGGTCAACGGCTCACCGGCAGTCGACGACGTACTCCTGAAGCATCACGGCCGCGTGATGACCCTGCCGCGGCGCCAAGAGGAACTTCCGAAGCCGGAGTTCCTCAGCTGGCACCTGAGCGAAGTATTCAAACAGAGGGCGCTTCCGTAGGCTCAAAAACTACCTGTACCGGTCTGGGATGGGTGCGCCGTTGATGGGCAACGACGCGACGCAGTCGCTTTCCCGCTTGAAGTATCGCCACGTTCTGGTGTAGCCGGACTCGTATGCAGATACTTCGACAATGCGCAGGTTGCCTGCAGCATCTAAGGTGTCGCGTGTCTCCGGCTGGATGCCTGCCTCGCGGATGAACTGGATACGCTTTGCTGGGGAGAATGATGTCGAAACACAGCTGGTCTCAGTCGAGCTGACCCCGTACCACGCAGCCGCCTCTCGTATTCTTTGTTCTTCCAATCGGTCATCTGGCTGCAGGACGCCTTGCATATTCCCGTCCCTCAGCACCGTGTTGAAGTGGGTAAGCCTTTCCAGACCCATGCTTTGAAACGCTCCATCGAGCGGGAAGCGATAAATAGGTGATGGCGACCAAGCCTCGTCCTTGTGCGCACGTTCGAGGCTGGCTTTCGCATCAACCATCTGGTCAATGGCGAGTTCGGCTAGCAGCACAGCCTGCAGCCGCTGCGGGCCGCTGAGGAAGTATTCGTCTTGGTTAGGGTTGGCTGTCACGATTGCAGCCGTCTCATGGGTTGACTCGTCAATTGCGACGTTCAACAGGCTGTGAAGCTCACGCCGGCTGAACCCGACGTGGCGGTAGATGTAGACCTTCGTGTCGCCCTGCTGGATGACGGTGTTAAGCGAAGCTCTGTTCATTTGGAACAGCGGGTCGTCATCCGGCTCCCTGACTACAAGTGGCATGAACTTGGCCGGCAGCTTCGCGACTGCAGCCATCAAGGAGTCCTGATGCGTTTTCGCCCACTCATTGAACTGGTGGGGTAGGCGAGAGTCCAGGTACTCACGGGTGTCCGGCGTTGACTTGAAGACCGTTTTGCAGAGCGTCAGGCACTCAGTCGCCGCTGCGATGAGCGGCGACAAGGTTCGAGGCGATTCACTCGCTTGCAGCTCCATTGGTGATGCTGCATTCGAAGTCACCGGCTGCGGCTCCGTTACCTTTGTGCAAGCCGCAAGCGTGGAAACCGCCACCAGCAACATCATCGCGCGCATCTGCTTGTCTCCCCACGTTGAGGCGCCGCAGTGTAAGCGTTTGTTCAACCGTTCCGGACCAGCCATTCAATCCGGTGTCTGGTTACCTGAAGCCGTTTGGGAGAGCAATGGCGCCACGAACCTGGCGTTGGCAACAGGGCGCCCCTTCTCCGCAGACCACACCAGCGGCGACAGCTGTGCCCGGTACGGATGCACGTAAGGGGTCGCAAGGATAGCCTTGCGGTCGGCCTTCATGGCCGCGGCGCGATCCTCGCCCTGCAACTTGTCGTCGCGCCCGGTCCTCCAGAAGAAGTCGCCGACCTTGGCCGCGCGGTTGCGCAGACCTTTGTTGTGCGAGGCGCGCAACCAACGCGTGTCCGTCCCCAGCAATTCGCCGAGCGCACGATCAAAGGACAGCTCGACGCTTGTCTCGGTGAGGGACGGGCCGGACTTCTTGCCGTCGTTGCGGCCCTGGAACCTGTGAAAGCTGTCGCGCTTGGCGTTGATGTGGATGCGGCGATTCTTGAACGCGGGGTTCCAGGTGTTGCGAGGGATGTGCTCGCCAGGCGGCACGTCGTGTGCGGCGAACTTGTCGCCGGCGGCCGTCGTCAGTTGCCACACCGGAGCTCGCAGCTTTGCTCGCTGCGAAGCCGAGCGTGAAAGGCGGGCCTCCACAGCCTTTCGCTGTTCGACGGTGCCGTAACCCCAAAGGACGCTGGCCGCATAGGCCCGCATGTACACCATCTCAAGCGCGTAGCCGTCCTTGCTGAACACGCCGATGGGCAGGGCCAGGATCACGTCGATGGTGTGACTGGTGCGATTGCGCGCGTTCTGCGACAAGGTCTCGCTGAAGACCCGCATGAACAGACTCTCCGGCACGCCGGCGCCTGGACCCGCTCGCAGCACCGGCTCCCACTCCACGGACCCCGCCAGCAGGGCCGGGATGGCGCCGTACTTGCGTAGCGAGATGGGCTCTTCCTTGTCGTTGAGCCAAGCGTCGAGCCCCTCCCAGCGGCGCACCTCGACCTCGGAGGCCGGCAGCACCTTGGACATCCACAGCAGGGTCTGGCTGCCGATCTTCAGCTTGGTCTTGCCGGGATCGAGCGTGATGCGCTTTACCCAGCGCCAGGTCAGGACGTTCGGGTACGGCGCGCGATCCTCTTCGCTGGCGACGACATAGAGCATCAGCTTGGCCTTCCCGGAGCGAGTCAGCAGCAGCGGGGTGACGCCGCTCGTCGCCAGGTAGTCCTCGACCATGGACCGCAGCTCAGGAGTCATGTGGCCGGCCGGTACCATCAGCGTCAGGACTTCGTTCAGGGCTGCCTTGTCGTCGATGGTGGGCAGCGGTGCGCCGCGGCGCGCCGCCCGCCAGTTGCGCACGGCATTTCCGAGGCCGGCTCGGGCCTGCTCAGGCGTCAAACCGCCGAACTCCACAGCCGCATCCAGCAGGTAGGCGCGGGCGTCGCGCTCGGCCTCCGCCTCGCGGCCCAGGTAGTCCTCCAGGCGGCGGAACAGACGCAGATAGGACACGCCCATCGAGCGGTTGATGCGGCTGTGCCGGAAACGACTCACCTCCTCAGCGCAGACGTTGTCGACGCAGATCCACCAAGCCTCTTCGTGGGGGTCGTTGTCGCCCACCTTCAGGAAGCAGTTAACGTTCTCGACAGGACCACGGTTGCCGTATGGGTCGCGCGCCTGCAGGCACACGGCAAGCTCACCACTTTCCTTGACGACAACAAAGGGGCTCTGGAACTGGGCCTCCGTCGGACGCAGGAAGTTTCGCCGCTTGATTTCGGGGGCGGCATTGGTGATGCCGGAGCTGTTGAGCATGAAGACTCGTGAGCCGCTTTGCAGCATGCGGTTCTTCTCCTGCCACCAGGCCTCAAGGCGCGGCAGGCTGTCACCGATGAGCCGGTCGCCGTCGTCGTCAGCCAGGAAGCGGAAATAGGCTTCCTGGAAGCTGACTTCCATGAACTGCATCTGGCGCTCAGGCGGATAGAAGTCGCCGAAGAGCTTGAGGCGATGGTCCAGGCCACACAGCAGGATCAGGAAGCGCTTGTAGATGAGCGCCATGTTGTCGAAGTCCTTGGCCGCCTGGCCGAACTCGACGTCCCGCAGC
>CAKZXL010000451.1 GCA_937883885.1 uncultured Aquincola sp.
CCGTGTTCGAGGCCGCCTCCGCGTGGTCCTTCGGGCTATCCGATGGGCGGGTCAAGATATCAAATCGCTAGTCGTCCATACTATGGACGGACCCTTCAAGTACGCGTGGGAACGTCGCCCTGACGCATACAAACGAGGAGCAGTCGGGCGCTCGATCGCTGGGCAGGAAATGGAGGCGGACCTCGTCCAGACTCTTCCCAAGGGGCTTCCTGACCAAGGACTGGCTTGCACCAAGAGGCGGAGGCGCCTGAGATCCACAGCAGGATACTCAGCGCAGTGCAGGTCCAACTCGCACCCGAAGGAGGGGCGGGTGGTCGGGCAACGGTGAAGTTGGAGGCACCGTCCATACTATGGACGGGTACGGACTTTACGGGCGGGGGCTACGTGTCGACCGTTCCCTCAGCAGCCTTGGGTGCGCCCGTAACAGGGCGTCTGGAAGTTCCGTGCAGCAGCCTATTAAGTCTTCCAGGTACAGCTTTCGAGAGTAGGCCTTCATCCGCCAGCTCTCCGCTGGAAAAGAGCCAAACACCTCGGGAGTGGGCTTCAGCCAAGTCATCGCCTGGGCTCCAGTGTGGAATGTACGACTGCCGGCGTAGCCAAGCCGTTCGTCGATGGTCAGGCCAACGATTCGCCGCAGATCACGGGCGCCGATCTGCTCGAGCAACGTAATGAGCGGCGAGGACGGCTTGACACCAGACGGCAATCGACCAGTCGCCTGGAACAACATCATGTCGGCTGGGCTGGTGGCGAGGCGTTGAAGCTGCTTTGATGTGACCATTAGGCATTCTGACCTGGTCTGGAGGGGCAGGGGAGGGCCTCGCAGTCAGGCGCCTATCAGGCCCCGAAAGTTCAATGGGGCGAATGCCATACGCAACTTCGGAGCCGCTTCGGGCCGAAGTCGAAACACGGTCACAGCCGCAAGGTCGACTGATCGAATCTCCAAACGCAGCCCGACGCTCTGCTTAGCAACGTCACCATGCTCTCGTCCCACGGCGTTCTCCGGACCAACGTACACAGCGAGGTCCGTTGGCGTGTCAGGCTGGGCAAGGAGGCGCTTGAAGGCAGCTTCCATAGAGCCAGGCGCGCCGAGGTGCCCGCTCATGGCCAAAGCAATCCCCTTCTGCTGCAACGAGACCGTCACTGCGGAGGTAACAACACTCGGCGTAGCCGGGTCCATTTCGACCGCAATGAACACCGCACCTATGGTCCGTCCGTCCGCTACAGCCTTGCGAAGCCCGTTAAAGATGTACTTCGCGGCGCCGTTGAAGTCTGACGACTCCATGAAACGGCGGCGACGGTATGCACCAGGCGCGGACACCAGTTGAGTCATTGCAAACACCGTCACGCCCCTTGCTCATGAGCTACGGGGTGGTCCTCTCTTTGCGAATCGACTGACACCGGGTCGGCGCCACGTTGCCGATCGGGCCTGACGAAGCGGCGCACCAGCTCGACAGACATGGGCAGCCGCGTGGTGCCCTGCAGGCCGTGCATGCCGCACTTGCCGTTGAACTCCCAATCGGCGCCGGCCAGCTCTGGCGTGAAAGCCTGGAACGAGCGGCCGCGCTCAGCTGCCATTTCTCCGGCGACCAATATCGCTTGCGCGATGTCCTTGTCTTGGCTGATGACAATCGCCTGGCGCAGACCATCGTTGACGGCCCGCAAAATCTCGCTGGCGATACGCACGTCCACCCCTTTCTCCTGCGCCCGAACGACCTGCGTCTCGCGGTCGGTGTAGTAGGAGAGGGGGAGGACGGTGACCTTAGCGCCGCAGCGGTTAAGCCAGCGCAAGCGCTTTGACATCGACTCATGGCGGTGAGGCTCGCGCCTCGGGTCGTGGATGCCGGTGAAAACGTGGATGTCTGTCAGGGGCATCCCGTGTTGGGCACCAAAGGCTCGCAGGAGATCAGGAATGTGCACCTGGGTCGCCGCGACACGGCAGTTTTCCTTCAGGAAGTAGTGCAAGTTCTGCAAGTCGACGAAGGCGATAACGTCCGATGGCGTGTATCGGAGGGCGTGCGCTACCGGCTCCATAAGGGGGGATGGGACCGCCGCCTGGCCGCCAGCCCTGGCTTCTCGAGCTTGCTGGGCCAGAACCCGGATCAGCTGGGTCCTGACCAAGTCCATGAAGCGTCGGTTGAACATGCATTTCCTCGGGGGTTATCAATGGGTGCAGCATACGATGCTTGCACGGAAGATATGTTATACACCATGAGTGTCCTCTCGACAACGTCCGGTGCCTTCGAATGTGAGCAAGAAGGGGGGCTTTTCACGGGTTCAAGCGGTCCCACGCAGGGCGAACGATTCCATTTCGGCCTGCAGAACCTCGTCCAGCTCAGTGACGTAGGTTGAGGTCGTGCTCAGATCAGAGTGGCCCAGCAGCCGCTGGACGCCGGTCAGGGCAACACCGTTTTTGAGCGCCAGCGTCGCGCACGTGTGCCGTAACCAGTGCGTCGACGCCTCCCTGAACTTGGCCGCAGCCACCGGGTCGCGCTTGTCCAGAAGTACGGCCCGGGCGGATAAATGGCCCTTGAGCACGTTGTACAGCCGGGTGTAGTGCAGGGGCTGCGACGGAAGCATGGTTCCGTCAGCGCGCCGGCGGCCGCGGCGCCCACGTAGCATTGGCTGCTGGGCGGCAGGGGAGTCCGCAGGGCCCAGGGCGGCCGCCACGACCTGGTCGTAGGGCGCGCCCACGCTGTCGAGGTAGGCCAGCAGGACCTGGCGGGCAGGGGAGGGCAGGGGAACAGACCTCACCTTGTCGCCCTTGCCCAGGACGCGCAACCTCCAGTTCTCACGCCCAGGAACGAGGCTACCAAGGGTCAGCGACAACATCTCCGCGGCCCGTAGGCCGCAGGCAAAGCCGAGCCAAAGCACGAGCAACAGCCGGCGCTCGAGCTCCGGGCCGTTCGGGTCTAGACCCTCGATGACCAAGTGCCACTGCTCCATCGTGAAGCTGCGTGCGGTGAACTGCTCCGTCGCCGTCTTCAGCTTGGCCCGGGCGACAAGGCGTTTCCCTATCAAATCCCAGGGGTTCAGCGAAAGTATGTGCCCACGTAGCAGGAACTCGAAGAGGGAACGGACGGTCAGAAGGTCCTGCACGACGGAATCGGGCGAAAGGGGGCCCTCGAATGGTCGCCACGCCTCGCTGTGGCGCTTGGCCGCCCGCGGGCCTATCCACTGCTCAGCGGGCAGCCGCCAGCCCGCTGAGGCCCATTCCTCCGGCGTCTTGCGGCCCAGGTCGTGCAGCCAGGTGCGGTAGTGGATGCAGTCGGCGACCGTCAGCTCGGGGAACGTGACCCGGCGCTCCAGGTAGCACCACAGCAGCAGCCGCTCTGCGTTCTTGCGATACGAGCGCAGCGTGTTGGGGTTTGTCGCCTTGGCGGCCAGCCACAGCTCGATGGCGTGCTTGTCGTCGCGCGCGCCCAAAGCGTTGTTGCCAGGGTAAGGGGAGAGCCTCTGCGCGGCCGGGTGAGTATGCGGGCTGGCAGGCAGGACCGGGTGGAAGGGCAGGTCGAACCTCTCGAGGGGGACGAGCTGGCTGGCCTGGACAGGGGAGGGCAGGGCAGGGGAGGGCGCCGGCTCAATCCCGTGCTCCTCCATCCAGGCCAGAAGCCGGTCACCCCAGACTCCCCCGACCCCCGGCACCTCCTCCCAGCGAGCCGATTTCCTGGCTTTCAGCGCGTCTCGGACGGACCCGAGGGTGCCCAGGCCCGCCTCCGAGAGCTTTGCTGCCAGGTTCGGGGTGAGCCAGATCGCCACGGCATCCGAGCGCTTCGGCTGGCGGCGGGTAGCGTGCTCGAGCAGCTGCAGCGCCTGGCGCAGTCGCTGGCTGAGCCGCTCACGGCGCGCCTCGGCGCGGTCCGGCCCGCCGTACTCTTGCCTCCACATCTCCAACAGCTCGGCCTCGGACCAGTCGCCGGCGCCCGCAAAGCGCGACGAGAACTCGCCCAAGGTCGGCTTGGCGCTTGTCTTCACGCGCCAGGGTTCGCGACGGAACAAACCGATGAGCCCGGGTTGGCCGACATCCAGCGCTTCCTGAATGAGCGCTTGGCGAACCCACTGGGTCGTCGTCTTGGCCAGCAGGTCGCTGAATTCGCCCTCGGCCCCAAGGTAGAGGTCCCAGGCGCGTGCGAGCTCGACGCCGTCCATGACCGCCCGGTAGAAGGTGATGTGCGCGCGCGTGAGCTCGCGCCGGCCGGCCGGAAGGTGTTCTCTGCTCATCGTGCCTTCGCTAAGTCGTTGTCGCGCTTCAGTCGGAGCTCGGTTTCGGGTCTCGGTGAGCCAGAAAATCGGAGTAGCTGTATGTGATGATAGTACGAGTTATCATCACATAGCACGTCGGCACTCGGTGGGAGAGGGCGTCTTCCGGTCCGAAGTGCACGTCAATCTCACCAGAGGGCCCAGAAGGTGAAATGGTGACGGCGGAGCTGCGCTGACGCCTAGTTGATGCGCAGTCGGTAGCCAAGTGATGCTCAGGTGATGCTCACCTGAGCATTTCCGCTGGTGAACAGCATGCCCTTCCAGACCGGCTGGTCAGCGTCGCGTAGGCGCCTTGACCTGGCCGCTGCCAGGGGAGTGCCGCACCGTGGTCAGCTGGGCGCCGGCGGCAAGCGTCGCGAGGGTGTGGCGCATCCGATGCGGCGCCCCAGCGTTTCGTCCCATGACACCGCTCGCGCTGGCGGGTACAAGGCGCTCAGTTGGCGTCCGGCCGGGCAAGGTTGCCGGCCGAGAGCTCCTTGTCGGCGGTAACAGACAAACCGCCGGGTCGTCACCAGCGCGGCAGCGATGGCGCCCCGCCTCGGTCGTCGCCTGATCGCATGTGGCTACCGCCGACAGTGGGAAGCGCAAACGCTCAAGGCGCTGCACAGCCGGCGCAGCAATCACCGCCAAAGTCGCGAGTCCAGGACCTGCCTGCGTGCCCGGCCTACAGCGTAGCGGCGCTCGCGAGCCGGTTTAAACTGCCGATCCACTCAGTTCCCGCAGCTGTGCTGCGACGTCCGTCAGCATTAGCGGCTTCGGGATGAAGGTGTCCATGCCTGCCGCCATGCACGCACTTGCGTTCGCTGGCGTTGCGTCGGCGCTGACTCCGAGGATAGAGAACCAAGCCAGAGAGCCGGACCGCTGCAGTGCGCGAATACGACGCGTTGCCTCGATGCCGTCCATGACGGGCATGTTCACGTCCATCAGGACCGCAGAGGGCGCGCTTCGAATGCAAACCTGTAGAGCCTCTTGCCCGTCTGAGGCCTGCAGCACCGCATAGCCGATGCTCTCGGCCATCGCCTTCATGATCTCTTGATTGACCGGGTGGTCGTCGACGATCAACACGCTGTGGGCGCAGGTCATCAGCTCTGGTGCTCGCACGGGGCTCGGCGGTCGCCGCGGGCAAGCATCCTCATTGGATTTGCTCACCGGCGACGTAGGGTCGCGCTGAAGCGCCTGTAGGAAGGCGCTGACGGAACCTCTCGGACGCGTCCCGCGCGAACTGTCCGGTCCGGCTACGTTGCTAGCCACAGCACCCGCATCGGGTCAAGGTGGCCCTGCAGCCAGCGCTAGTGGTGGGCGACGCCGAGACGCTCGTGACCGCCGCGGCTTGGGTGGTCATTGCGGCCGTGACCGACTGGCTGCTCGAAAGGCACCCCATGAAACGCCAGCTGATCCCGGTGCTGGCCGATTGGGAGAGGGAGCCAGGCGCGATCTACTTCGTCACGCCGAGCCTGCGGCTCCTGCCTGCCAAGACCAAGTCCTTCATTGCGGTGGTAGCGGAACAGCTTCGGCGCTGACCCCGGCCGGCTCTTCCCCCGTCGACAGGACTGCAGTCAGCTGCAGGGCTACCTTCGTTGTGAACCGCCCCGTGTTTGAACCGCCCCCTAGGAGTAGGAGGGTGGACGCCAGGCAAGTTCTGCACAACGCAGTGCGAAGTGTCGGATGGCCCACTCCAAGCCGGTTTCTCGGGTTGCAACGACCTAGGGATGACGCTCCCGCATCACTCGTGGTACCAACGCTGCCACTCCAATGCAGAGAGGTCGCGCATGGGTCTCACCGCCAACTTCAGATCCGCAGGGCTTGCCGGCGTCGCGGCGTCCTTCATGTTTGGATGGGGGTGCGCTCAAGGGTCTATTGACGCACAGGGGTCGTGTTCGTCCACAAATGCCTATGGCGTGTCGACGTGCGTGGAAGTCGTTGGCACGCAGCGCGATCCAGCGGTGGGTCAGGTCAGGTATGAGCCTGGGACCGAAGTCATGTACGAGGTGGGCGATGCACCCAACGGCGCTGGCTTTGCGCTCAGAGCCGATTACGGCAACCTGGGCGTTCGAGCCGTCGCGAGGTCTGAGGCATCAGAACTCCCACTGCGGCGAGACGGCGTCGGCCCGGATGCAGCTGCGGTCGCCTCCGCAAGCACATTTTTTCAAGACAACATAGTCGTCTCGTCGAGAACGCTGGAGCTGGGCGCGCCGGTGACGTTAACGCTGACCTATCGACTTGCCGGCACAAGCTTCACCGACGGGGCCACCACCACCGTCTACTCAACCGCTTCGGGCAGCGCTTCGATCGAGTCGAGCGTGTGGGTGTACGGGGCTGCGCACGGCAGGGCTGTCGGTGGAACGCTGTGCGACGTCGTGGGCGACGACGACCGACTTGGCTGCGCGGATTTGCACGACGGCACGCGTGAAGTGCATCTAGACGTCCCAACGACCGTAGGAACCACTCTCAATATTGTCGGGACGCTGCAGGCTAGGGTGACGACTGGCGCGGCGGTAGCGCTCCACTGCGAGTGCGCAGCCTTTCCGTCAGCTCACGTTGATGCGTTCAACTCCGCTCACTTCTATCTCGACGCGCTATCCCCCGAGGTCCAGCTTGCTAGCGCTTCTATGCACGACTATGCGCTGCCGGTACCCGAGCCGTCGACCGCAGTTTTGTTCGCCCTAGGCTCGGGTTTGGTCGCAGTGGTCCGTGCCTTCAAACTCGGAAGTGGACGACACCTGCGCAGAGGCATCGGTGGTGCGTGGAAGACAGTCCATGGCTGAACTCGGCGGCAGATCGGTTGCCTGCTCTGTGCAAAGCATCGCCTGCTCGGGGCGATCAAAACGGTCGGCTCCGCACCGCGCCAGCGCCATCCAAGTCGCGAAAGGCATGTTCATCAGGCGGTGCGGCGCCGGCCGCGCGACCTCTATGCCGCCGTCATCCGCAAGCATGACGCCGTACTGTGGCGGTATCTCGTCCGCCTTCGCGATCCCCGCTTTGAGCACGTACCAGCACTGCGATGACGTGCCGAGGTAGGCGGCGCCCTTTGCCTGCTGGCGGAGATCGGAGAGCAGGTCAGCCCGGCTAACCTTGATCTCGTAGACGACCGGCTCAGCATAGGCCTCGACGCTTGTGCTGCGGATAGAGAAAACGTCAGGGCGGCACACCGTCCACACGCCGTTGACATTGGACCGCAAGCTCAGGCGGCGCCAAGTCAGGCGACCCGCCTGGCACAAGGCCTTGGCCACACGTTCCACCAGCAGTTCATGTGCGTCCAGCGCGTTCCTGTTGAGCTGCAGCGACGCTGCCAACGCCTGCACGCCGGGATCGCTGACACGAACCGTCTCCCGACCCGCGCTGTCCCAATGGCGCTCCAGCAAACCTGCCGCGACCAGCTCTAGCTCGAGCATGTCGTGGCATGGCCAGCCGGCCGATTGCCAGACGGCGCGCAGGCGCCGCAGGTGCGGCCGTCGGATATCGATCTCCATCATGGGCGCCAAAGTATAGCTGTACGTATAAACAGCTTTCTGAGCGCATCGACAAGAGTAATTATGTCAACTTAAATCGAATCCGAAGTTGGGAAGGTTCACGGCCCGTAGGCTTCACCCGTTCAGGTCATTGTTCGCTTTCGGTGCGAAAGCGGGTGGTCGCAGGAGGCGCTTGCTTAGGAAGCCGAGCTGCTCAGAACGTTCGTCGGGCCCGTGGAACGTAGGATGCGAAATCTCTCGCTGGACAACATCGAGCGTTTGGCGCTGGCCATGAACGTCCGCGTCGATGAGCTTCTGCAGCCGGTTCAGGTGCAGGCGCTCGATTCGTCTGGTCCCGCTGCCTGGGAACCGTGCTTCACCCACCGCAGGCTTCAGTGTCACGCCATAGACGACTTTGCTGGTGACGGCACATCCGTTGCCAGGCCACGGCATGCGGATCTACCTTCAGTTCGACAACGGCGGCAGGATCTGGAAAGACTGCAGCTCTTCCGACGAAGCCCGTGGCTACGTTGCCGGCGCCGCGGGTGCAGCGGAGCACTGCCGCCTGCAGGTGTGGGTGGCGGTTGGCCAGGCTGGCGATCCTGCCTTACAGGAAGGCGCCTGGTGGCGGCCAGAAGAGTGGCTTGAACGCCCTCCCTCCCCGCACCCTTGAAGCAGCTCGATCAGTCAAGGGCGCTTTCAGACTGCCATGGGCCAGCGCGCACCACAAGTACATCGAGATGAACATGCGCTCGTAACAGCCCGGGCAGGGCGTCTCTCTCGGTGAAGGGGCCAATCGGTTGGCTCACGGCCTGCGCTAACGTGCTCTTGGGCCTGCTCTCCCCCTTATCCTCGGACTCATGCCTGTAGTCGCACAGGGACAGAAGGGAGGCGCCCACTTCGGGCTCGTTAGAAAGAACAAAGCCGCGGGTGGTACCGCGGCCGTGTTCAGGTTTCGGCTGACTGCTCGCAAGAGCCGGCAACACACAACCTCTCTTGCAGGAGAAGGCCAGTGTATGCACCGCTCGTGTGGTCGGCAATCAGCCGTGTACACAAACGTAAGTGAGTAAGCACTGCATGTTCTACTTGGAAATCGTGACCCAGCTCGTCGAGCTGCTGGTGGACCTGGCCACGCTGGCCAACTTCGTCGGTGAATGGCGCGGCCCGTGCGGGCCGCTGCCGGGGTTGTGCTCCTGCCTCGTTGCCCTGAGCAACTAGGCGGAAAACTGGGGCGGGCAGCGGCTCGCCCCGCTTCCTTCTTGGCGCCGGCCATCTGCCGGCCCCCTAGAACGGCTCGCGCTGGAACGCCTGTGCCGGCGTTGCGCCTGGTCTCTTGATCTTCAGCCAGTCGGCCGAGCGCTGGCCAGGCACGTAGGGCGACGCCTGGCGCTTGGCCACGATGCCCTCCAGCCGGAGCTGCACAGCCTGGTCGTAGAGTGCGCGCCCTTCTCCCTCAAAGTGCCCCACCACCAGCGTGCTCGGGGGTGTGGCGCTGAAGAGCTTGGTCAGCCGCTTCTTGCGCTCGATCAGCGGCAAGGCCATGGTGCTCTTGCCGGCGTGCACCAGCAGGTCGAAGACGCAGAAAGCGGCCGGGTCTGCGCCTGGTCGCCAGCCGCGCATCCGTGCGCGTGCATGCAGCCGGTTGAAGTCGGAGCGCCCTATGTCGTCCAGCACGCACATTTCGCCGTCGATGACGTGGCGGCCGCCGCCGATGCCGGCGAGCGATCCCACTACCTCGGGAAACCAGCCTGTCGCGTTGGCGCCGTTGCGCGACTGCAGGTAGACGTGCGGGCCGTCCACCTCGGCCAGCATCCGGTAACCGTCGAACTTGATTTCGTACAGCCAAGCGGGATCGTCAAACGGCCTGGCTTCCCCCAGCAGCATCGGCGCCAGCGCCGTCAGGGGTGGGCCCGTCGGCAGGCGGCGGTTGGTGGCCACCGCTCACTGGCCCCACAGGCCGTAGCGGGCTGAGAAGGGTTCCAGCACCAGCTCACGCCAGGCTTCGGCCAGGATCTGACCGCCGGGGAGCTGAGCGCTCCACACGTCCACACCGCTGCCGAAGAACGGGTCCGCCGGCAGGCCTGGCGCAAAAGCATCGCGCAGCAGCCTGGCAAAGTCGCTGGGCGGGTCCAGCCAGTCGGCGAACGGCTGGCCATCTGCCTCCATGTTGAGGTCGGCGCCGTGGTGCCCCTGCATGGCCAGGTCCAGCACGTCGAGGGCCGGAGCATCCGGGTGCGAGCGCCTGGTGGCCAGCGCCACCGAGATGATCTTTTGAGCGATTTGGTCAGCCATGCCTGCAGCGTAGCGCGGAGCCGACGCCGGCAAAAGGCCCCGTCCGGGCCGCCGGCGCCGTTTTCGCCGCCTCAGTGGCGACAAGGTCTCAGCTGGCGCCGTGGTGACCGAGCGTGCGGCAGTGCCGCGGCGTGACTAGGATAGGGTCATGTGCAACCGCTACCACCCTTCACGGGCCGAAGAGCTGGCCTACTACCGGGCCACGCTGGGCATCAGCGAGCCGCCCCGTGGCCGCATCGGCGATCCGCTTTTCCTTCGGGACATTGGTCCCTTCGGCCAGGGCGTCTTCATCCGCCTGCGGCGCGAGGGTGGCCAGCTCGAGGAGGTGGCGGGCCAGTGGGGCCTCATCGGCTGGTTTGCGAAGGCGGCCGTGCCGCCGAAGCAGCCCGGCAAACGGCCCATCCTGACCAACAACGCGCGGTTTGAAACCATCCACAAGCTGGCCACCTACAAAGACCCGTGGGCACGTGGCCAGCGCTGCATCATCCCCGCCTGGTCCTACGTTGAGCCAAATTGGGAGACAGGCAAAAACCAGTGGTGGCGCTTCCGGCGGGCCGATGGCCAGCCCTGGGGGATGGCCGGCATGTGGAACACGTGGACCGACAAGGAAACCGGCGAGCTGCATGAGTCCTACACGATGGTGACGCTGAATGCGGATCACCACCCGCTGCTCAACCGCATGCACCGACCTGACCCGGACCGGCCGGCGACGATGCAGGACAAGCGTGCTGTGGTGCCCCTGCACCCTTCAGCTTTCGACGTGTGGCTTCGTGGCACCGTCGAAGAGGCCACAGCCGCCCTGGTGCTGCCCCACGTCGATGATTTCGACGCGGGGCCGGATGGCACCGCGCCGGTAGCGCCGAAGGCGCCTGTGCAGCAGGATCTGCTTTAAGCGCTTGGCGCTGTGGGCGCCATATGCTCAGCTCACTGAAGGAGCATCGATGACTTGGAGCCGGTTGTTGTTCGCCGCTGCAGTGCTGGCTGGCTCTGCCAGCGGCCCTTCCATGCTCACCGCCGGCATTGCGTCACAGCCGCCGCTGACGTGGCCAGCGCTTGCCTTCGTTGGCATTTTCACGCTGGTGGCAATTCCTACGGTGCTGGGCTTTCAGGTCGCCCTCCGAAACAGACAGGCAGTATGGCTGGGCTTGGGCTGGCAGGCCTTCCTATACATCGGCGTCTACGCTGTGGCGGGTGGATCTGTCGCGCTTGGCCTCGCAGCTAGCGAATCGGAGCTGCTGCCCCATGCCTTCCTGTTCTTGGTCATCGGGCTGGGCGTGTTGGCAGGCGTCCGCCTTACCCAACTGGCCTTCCTGCGACGCAAAGCATGAGTGCCACGCCGGCACCGCGCACGGCGCCGGGATCTGCTCTACCGCGAACGGCTTTCTGAATCCAGCGGGAACATGCGTCGGTACCAGAAGGCTTTAGGGGCCCTGAGCCATGCAGTATTGGAAGGGTTCTCGAACTGCGCCAGGTCCGGAAGAAACCCGCCGTAGCGCCAGTACAGCGCGATCAGCTCCCGTAGGCTGTTGGCAGACAGTCGCTTGGACCGAAGCCGGATGTGCAGCGCAAGACCAGCGCCCCCGACGCTGACTACGCCAGGAATGGACTGCAGCCAGGTGAAGAACGCAGTTTCGTCTCCCGGCGAAAAGTACATCGGCGAAGCCTGCCAGATGAGGGTGGCCATGGCTCAGTGTGCCTCACCGCTTCGCGGGCCCTGCTGGTCGTCCTGGTCACGCTTGGCTTGCAGTTCGGTTGCCCGCGTGGCCTCTCGGGCCATGGCATCCTCGGCCGCTTCAGCGCGTGCCGCCTGCAAGTCCTCGACAGCATCAGCCTCGGCAACGCGCCTGGCGTGCTGCCGGCGCCCCACGATCATGCCAACTAGGCCACCCAGGATGAGCCAGGGTGTCGTGCTGAAGCTGTCTGCTGAACTGACGCTCACAAAGGCTGCCAGGCAGCCGATGAGAAAAAACGCCCACCACGCCCGGTTGAACCGGTGGTCCCGCTGGGCGCGGATGTTCCGCAGCTCGTTGCGCTTCACCGGCGCCTCACTCGCCGGCCGTGAGGGCTAGAAAGAGAGCTCTTGCATCCGAGCGTACTCGCTCTGCCCTCGCCTGCGCCACGCGGTGCGGGAAGCTCTCCGGGTCGCGCTCGTAGGCAACCAACAGCTTCGGCGCCCACAAGGTGCGGATCTGAGTCGGGCAGTCGAAGGCGGCCAGGACAGCGGCCGGCAGGTTGGCGATGGCCAGCGCTCCGCTCAAGTCCTTGACCATGAGACCCAGGTGCTCTGCTGCCCGGTGTCGGCACGGTAGCAAGCCGGCGTCGAGCATGCTCTGCACACTCACGCCCATCTCGTAGGAAGACAGGGGCGTACCCCCTTGCGCTTCGGCCAGCATGGCGCCCACCAGCTGATGCTCAGTCATGTGCGGGTCCACGATGGCCAGCACCGGCAAGCCCAGGTCCGCGCAGGCCCGGTGCCGCAGCACGCCGTAGGCCAGCACAAAGCGGTCCCCTTCCGGTCGCACGTACACGGGCACGAGGTTGCCCGCGGTGCGAGCGAGAGATTCCTTCAAAGTGTTAAAGGCGGCCGTCCTGAAGGCGTTGCCCTGGCGGGCGTGCCAGCGGCTGGGAATGATGGCGCGCGGGTCAAGTCGCTGAACGGTCTGGTCTGTCATTCGTCGTTGGGTTGTTGGCCAAGCTGCACTTTGGCAACGCTTATGCCGGAGGCTACCGAGGGGATACAGTTTGCTCAACTTGCATGGAGATGACGAATTTCAGGCCCGCTTCTACGGCCTTCATGTCGGGCGGTTCAACCCTATCCTGGCTGCCTTCAATCACCGAATGAGGCCCAGACATGCCGACCTACAAACGCAATCGCGCTTGCCCATTCCTGCGTAGTCTGCAGAAGCTCCTTGCCACCAGCGTAAGAGCCATCGGCACCCCTCGTGTTGTAGTGCTCGCGATCGCGCTGCACGGCCCCATCGTACAACTGGAAGTCGAGCCGGCGGCCGCCATGCACGGGTGCAAGGCCGGAGCGGTTCTGCCGTCGCAGACAGCTTAGCGTTCGGCGCAGCGGCGCTGCTTCGCGGCGTCGGCGTCGGCACTTGCTGCCGGTGCTTGCAGGCCGCTGCCGTCTGCTTGGCCGGACTCCCACAGCCGCAGGCCTGTCGCGAGCGTCTCGCCTGGGCACCCCACAGCGCCAGTGCCAAGTCCTTGCTGGCGACCACTCCTTGCACCCGCTATCGCCACGAAGGTTTGGTCCGCCACCCTTCTTGACGATTCTGGCTCACTGTGTACAATGTATGTCATACGCTTGCATTGTGAGATGCAGCCCATCGTTCATAACCGAGCCCGCGGCGTGCCTTCGTCCCAGACCTTCGTCATCGACCGAGCCTCAACGGCCGCCCTCTGCGCGACGGTGGGCGCATGAGGGCGTACTTTGGCAAATGTGCTGCGTCAGCGCGAAAGAGCCTCGACGTAAACATCGTCTGGGACTCGTCCCACCTGCAGAACGGGCACACGCTCTTCATCGGTCGGCCTGGAGCCGGCAAGACGCACCAGCTGCGCCGGTTCCTCGGCGCCTTCCAGGAGGGCAATGACGCGGCGCGTGTGCACATCTTCGACGTCCACGACGACCTCGAGGTTCCGGGCGCGAGCGAGGTCATCTTTTCGCAGTCAACGCCTTACGGCCTGAACCCGCTGGAAGTGGGACCAGACCCGCACTTCGGCGGCGTCAATAAGTGCATCAACGCTTTCCTGCGCACCTTGAACAAGGTGACCGGCAATCTGGGTCCCCGGCAGCAGCCGCTGCTGCGCAACCTGCTGCTGGACGTCTATCGGGCGCGCGGCTTCGATCCAGACAACGCGCGCACGTGGCATGTCGACCCGGAGCAGGCGCACTACCTGTCCGATGGCTCGGACGGCCGTATTTACCTGCACATCCCGTTCGATGAAAAGGACGAGGCCAAGTCCGTGGGCAACGTGGTCTGGGACCGCAACATGCGGGCGCCCGGATACGAGGCCGGATGCTGGTGGATCGCTGCCAAGGAGTACACCGGCGCCATCATGCGCTGGCTGCCGGCCACGGCTGGCCGCATGCACCCTACGCTCGATGACGTCATCGCGTACGCGAAGCGCCAGATGATGATTGCCTTCATGGGCAGCGACCAGGGCGCCATCACGGCTCTCGAAGCTTTCATCAAGGCCTCGCGCGCACACTACAAGCAGGAGCTGGCGCAACTCAAGAGCGGCGGCGTCAATCGACCGGACTCTCTCGAAGCGAGCAGCTCCGCGAAGGAGCGCGCCGGCGGCAAGGCCATGGAGGCCTACGGTCGCTACCTTGATGCGGTGCGAACCGGTGACGAGGTCGAGAACATCCTGAAGTACGACAAGGCCGACTTCAAATCGGTCATCGACCGGCTCGAGTCGCTGAAGGCGTCCGGCATCTTCAAGAGCGAGCCGCCACCTTTCGATCCGAGCGCGCGCGTCTGGCGCTACCGCATCCGCGCGCTCGAGCGCGAGGAGAAACGTCTCTTCGTCCTGTTCCGCCTGCGCGAGCTGTACAACGCCGCTGTAGAGCGTGGTGAGGTAAAGGGGTTGCGCGACATCATCGTCGTCGACGAGGCGCACCTGTACGCGGACGAGGACGGCGAAGACATGCTCAGCGTGCTCGCCCGTGAGGCGCGCAAGTTCGGAGTCGCGGTCATTGCGGCCAACCAGACGCCCGAGCTGCCCAAGGACTTCATCGCATCCCTGGCAACCAAGGTGGTGCTGGGCATCGCCAGCGAGTTCAACCAGCAGGCCATCTCCAGGATGGGGATGACGGCAGACATCTTGAAGTGGATTCAGCCGAAGTCGACCATGGCCATCCAGATGCAGGACTCATCGCCCACGTCTGGCGAATGGCGCGGCGTGCTGCTGCGGCGGCCGACGGCGCCGGCACAAGCCGGGCCTCAGGGCGCTGTTGCGGCGGTTGCGCGGTGATGGCCACGTCAGTGAACGACTCGGCTGACGGGACGCAACGCCTAGAAAGGGTTCGCGCAAGAAACGCAGTGCGCGGCCGACAGCACGTATCGCACACCCTTTTCGTCACGACAGAACGAGCAATAGCGCGTTGGTCTCGATGAAGAGCCGGCCCTCGCCAGCGCCTGCCCTTGCCGAGGAATCTCGGCTTTCGTGAGAGTGAACGCTACCGCAAAGGACCAGAAGTCGATCGTCGGGGTTGCGAACAGGGCCGCTCTGGCATGAGCGTCGAGGTCGGCCGCGACGAGTATGCCTCGCACCTTCATTCCTGGCTCCGCAGTCATCATGTGCCCGACGTACGCCTGCAGCTGCCCAACAGCCTCTCGGGTGGCCACCCCGCGTTTGACTTCGATAACGAAAAGGACGCCATCGCCGCGCGCGAGGATGTCGATCCGGCCGCCGTCGACTGGGTACTCCATACCGAGCAGCTGCAGCGGACCTAGACCGAGGAGTTGCAGGTTCGCGCTCAGGAAGACCTGGACTGTCCGCTCAAGCAGCGCTTCATGCGCGGAGACGCTTGCGTTGGCATCGGTCAATGTGGTCGGGACTTGCATGAGGTGACTGGAGTGAGCGTGTGTGGTGACTGTAGGCCGAGCGCAGCTGCGATGGCTAGAAAGCAGTCATCGTCCACCGCGATGAGTGGACGCACCACAAGGCAATATGGGGTCTATTCGACCGCGGCAGCTTGATGTGCGCGGATCGGCACAAGCGGGAGGTCGGCTCGCTGCGCCGACGCGCGGCGCCTGGTCGTTCACTCAGACGCGATCGCGTCTGCGTTGATGAGCATGGGTCGAATCCAGATGACCTTCGTCAGCGAGAAGCCGGGCCCGTGTCGTTGATTTCGCAAGTGGCCGTCCCGCCAATGCGTACCTACCCTCCGACCCTCCCTGGGCGAGCCCTCGGCCGCGGCCGGACCCGGTGGGGCCTCGACCAGGACGCGGTCGTAGCTCCTGGCCAGAACGCGTGCCGCTCGGCGCCGGTGCGCGCCGGACTGGGCACGGGCCAGCGCCTGCCTTGCTTCGGTGCCCTCGAGGATGCTCTTCTTGACCGCTTCAGGCAGGCCGAGGAAGAGGATGCATTTCGTGATGAGCTCGAGGCGAGGAGCAGACGCCCTTACCTGATCGAGTAGTCGGGCTTGGTCGTCGAAGTAGGCGCCCGGCTCTGCGTGCCCGACCGATTTCGTGTACGCATCGGTCAGTGCTTGCGAGATGGTGACCTGGCCGGCCGCCTTCATGCAGACCCATTCGACTGCGTCGTCCATCAGCTCGGTGTGGCCAACCGGCGAGCCAGTCATGGTCACCTCGAGGCAGTCGTTGCCGTCGCTGTCGTGCACGGAAGACACGTAGGCGCCCTCAAGAGCGTGGTAGCCGGACTCCGCATTGAACAGAGCGTGCCGTCCGGTCGGGTCCCGCGCGGTGCCCAGCTCGATGTAGATGTTGGGCTGTTGACTGGGCAGCTTCAGCTCCGACACAGGGATGTCGGTGCCCAGCTTGGTGCGGTCGAGCAGCTGCACGAGCTCGTCGCTGAAGGAATAGATGCGGCCAGCACAGGTCAAAAAGCGAAGTGACTGCGCTGTGGCGCCGGCCGCGCCATTGCCGAAGCCGCCGGAGGCCTCGGCTGTGCCGGCGTGCATCGAGTAGAAGGTCAGCAGGCGGCGGTCGCCGCGGCGCTCGAGCTCCTGGAAGACGTCGATGGTGGCCATGCGCTTTGCGAGCAGCTCCCGAACCAGAGGCTGGTGGCGCGGCTCGGCGATCGACATCAGTGTGATGTTCGGCGCAGTTGCCGGCGTTGCCGAGAGGCGGGCCGGGTGTGCCAGCTGGAAGACGGCTGGATCGTCCAGCCAGGTGCCCGCTTCGCGCATCGCCTTGTCCATCGCAGCGAACTCGCGCTCTTCGGCGCGGCTGAGCTGCAGCATGTCGCGCGGGTTCAGCAAGTTGCGGCCTCCGCCCGACGCGCACCCGCCACCGGAGTGAACGTCATCCGGTGCACTGCGCACGGGCCCAGCGTTCTCAGCGCCGCGAGGTGGGCTGGGCTGCCATAGCCTGCGTGGTCGGCAAAGCCGTAGCCGGGATGAACGGAATCGAGCTCTTTCATGATTCGGTCGCGGGTCACCTTGGCGATGATGGAGGCGGCTGAGATGGCCGCCACCTTGGCGTCGCCCTTCACCAGGGTGAAGATTGTCGCCCCAAGTCGGGCGCTGTCTCGCTGCAGGCGGGGGGTCAGGTAGTTCCCGTCCACCACCACACTGCCGATGTCGCCAAACGCGACCTTGCTGGCCAGCTCGCTCAATGCGAGCTGCATCGCGAGGAAGTTCGCCTGCAGGATGTTGACCTGGTCGATGACTTCCGCGCCAACGACTCCGACTCCGAAGTGGGTGGACTCGACCAACTGCTTGTATAGGGAGTCTCTCTTCTTGGCGCTGAGCGCCTTGGAGTCACCGAGGCCCTCGGGCGCGACCCCGCGCAGGACAACCGCGGCGGCGACCACAGGTCCAGCCAAGCAGCCTCGGCCAGCCTCATCAATGCCGCAGACCACCTTGCCAGCCAGCCCGCACTGCTCGAACACCATCTCGAGCTGAGCATCGTCGAGCTCGTAGTCCTTGACCATGGGGTTCCTTTCGCGAGGCCTTCGACCTCTCTGTGGGTCAGCTCAAGAACACCTTGGCGGCGTCGTGCGGGGTCGGCTCAGAAGAAGAACCAGATGGAGTGGCGGCCGGCGATGATCCGAAACGCGGTTCGTCGGTCGCCCTCGTAGATGTTCGACAACGCGAACAAGGTGCGTGATGCCGCATCGCCCTCGTCATGCCCCCAGCCCATCCGCATGGTGGACTTGAGGTGGCGCACACGCAGTCGCCCGAAGTTGAAGCCGCGGGCGGTTGGATGCGGTGGCGAGACGCTCGTTACGCCGGCGGCGACATCGGCCGAGGCGGCCTCATCGAGGTGCTCGTTGGTGGAGCCTGTGGACATGGTTTCGTTGTGCATATCGCGAGCGAACGTGTATGAACTATAACATACACCATCACATGCGACAAGGACGGGAGCCCTTGAGCGCGCCGGCCCGTCAAGAGCTGTCAAATCGCAGAAAAAGTCGACGACCCCCAGGGGACTCGTCGTAAAAATCTGCGATTTGAGCTGCGGCGTCGCTCAAGTGAGAGACGGCGCGCTCTTTCGAGTGCCGTCGCTTACCGCTGGATGGTCTCGCCTCGGGCGCATGCAACCCTGCAGCGCAGCTGGTGGCTGACTTCCTTGTCGGCGCCACTTGGCGTCACTCCATTGAGCTACATGTCACTCAATTGAGCGCTGCGTGGCTCAATTGAGCAGCGCTTGTCAGTCCGGTTGGGCGCGTTCCAGCCGGACAGCGCCGAGCTGCTCACGGTATCGTCGAACGGAGCGTTGATGCCACAGGCCCATGCGGAAAGCCACCAACTGGTCGGCTGAGCCGGCCTCGAGCTCGGTCAAAGCATAGGCTCGCCTCAAGCCCTGGGCGCCCCGAGAAAGGACCCACTGCGTTCGCTCGCTGAGGACGCCGGCGTCGACGGCTTCTTTGGCCAGGCGCTTCAGGTTCTTGAAGACAGTGGAAGGGTCAAGGCTGGTTCCAGCCAGCGTCGCCGGAAAGACGAGGTCGCCGGCCGGGAGAGCTTTTCTACTCGCGCTACCGATGCGGGCCGGGGCCGGGAATCCGGTCCACCTCTGACTCCACCATCGTTCCATCAGGTCGACACAGGCAACATCGGCCTGGGTGGCGTGAGCGCGAGCTGTGGCAACGCTGGCCCAACCCGGAATTTCGAACTCGAAGCGCTGGTCGGCCGAGCTGCCAGGCCAGTGCTTCACCTGCTTCCTCGAAAGCACCAGGAGCTCGGCGCATCTCATGCCGGTCCCCAAGCTCAGAGAGCCCAGGGTAAGGTCGCGCGCTGCACGCCAGTTCCCCGCGTCCATCTCGGCCTTGCCCTGCGTGTACAGCCAGTCTTGAATGCGGCCAACGTCGGCCAACGTAACGAGCGCCGGTGCGGCACCCTCGCGCCCTACCCTCGGACTCTCGCCGGCGGCGATGCGAGACTGGACCCATTCCGTCACGGCATTGGTTCGGATGATGCCGCGCTCGACCAGATGGTCGTAGACCCGCTCCAAGAGTCGAAGGTAGCGCCAGGCCGTTTCCTTCGTGTTGCGACCTATCGCACCAGTCAGAAAGGAGTCGACGTGGGATGGCAAGGCATCTGCGAACTGGACTCCGTGCTCGGTGAGGTGCGCCAAAAATTTGTTAAACATGGCCTCGTAGACGAGTGCCGAGTTTTCACGCATCTTGTGGCCCTCAGGCAGGACCGACGTCGAATTGTTAGTTCGCTGGAAGTCACCGCCCTGCGACGTCAGCAGCGACATGAACGCCACCATCGGCTCGTGCCGCCATATGGCCTCACTATCGAGCAGGGACTCTGGCGACCTGCTACTGAGTGCATTCTTGGGCATACCGCTCTTCTTGGTGAAACTGAACCACGGGTCAGAAAAGTGCTGCACGGCTGACCCGAAACGCGGCGACAGTTTCAGCGACCCTCCGCCGCTGACTCGTCGCCTTTCCTCATTTTGACCAAGGCAGGATGATGTTGACCAGTAGACCTTTCTCTGGGTTGCTCGATCGGGCGAAGGTGACGCTCGAATTGGTGTGGTTGGCGAGCTCAAGGCATGTCGCGATGCCAAGCCCGCTGCCCTGGACCCCGATTGAGGACACTCCGCGGAAGAATGGTTCGCCGAGTCGCGAGAGCTCCTCCGGCTTCATGCCCGGCCCCGAGTCCTCGACTTCAACGTGCAGAGCGCGCTCTTCGGCCCTTAAGCGGACTTCGATCAGGCCGCCGGGTGGCGAGTAGCGCATGGCGTTGGTGAGCACGATGTTGAGCATCGAGATCAGCGATGGCGTGTGCACCATCACTTGCCTATCGCTGGCGCCCTCGACGGTGACAACCTGGTCCCGATGCGCGCCTTCGCGTGCAGCTACGGCGTCAGCCACCTCCTTGACAAGCCCATCCACTCGCGTAGCGTGGAGTCTGTCTTGAACATGGGCGCTTCGTAGTTTCATCAACTCTAGCGACCCGCGCACAACCTCTGACAGCCGCCGAGCTTCTGCAGCCGCAAGGTTCAACAACCGCTTCACCTCAGGGTTGCCGCTGACTCCGAACTGCCGGGTCAGTAGGTCCACCACGGCCTGGACATGCATTGCTGGGCCGCTCACCGCCTGGGCCATGTGGCGCAGGTAGTGGGTTTGGGCATTGCGGTCGGCCTCACCACGCATGACCTGAAGCTGTGCAAGCAGCGCCTCTGTGATGTCGGAGCTGACGCCGAGCATGGCCACGAACCTGCCCTCGGCGTCGAACAGCGGTGCGCAGTTGGCTTGGTACGTTTTGGTTTCGCCGTCGAGATCCTGCCGTAGCACCCTCGACCATTTCGCGCGTGTCCGCAGCGCCTCTAGGATGCCGGAGCGAACCGACACGCTATCCTGCAGCGAGTCGACTGCCTTCGAAAGCGTGGTGTCCCCCTCTGGAATTCCGATCAAATCCTGCCAAGGGCCAATCAGCTCGACCCGCTCATCGTCATGCACCAGCCAAACAAGAATACCGGCGCTCTTCGCGGCGCTGCGAAGCGTGGTGCGAACGAGGTCGGCTCCGACCACGCGACTGCGATGAATCGCATCTTTCAGGGCGAGCTGGCGGATGACGCCGCGGCGGCGAGCAAGCAGGGCGATCAGTGCAATCAGGTAGGCGGCGACCGAGCCGAAGGCGAAGTAGCGGCCTTCGGTCATACGGTAGGATTGTTTGAGATTCTTGCCCGCCCGCCCCGTCAACTTCAGCTGCAGGTCCCCGAGCCTGAACGGCAACTGCGCCTCGTAAGTCGGGTCACCGTCCTCCCACTTTGCTGTCCTGGCGATGTCACGGCCTTCATGACTCAAGGAGTAGCGGAGCGCGAGGGCGCTTGACCCGGCAGACAGCGCCAGGAAGTCGGTCAGCGGCAGTGAGGCACAAGCGATGCGCCCGGGACGCGCGTTCGCACAGATGGCGATGGTCTGCGGCGACGCGTCCGGCCACAAAAGCGGAGCCTGGTCTACGCGGGCTGAGACCATGTCCTGCGGCAGGCTGAAAATGTCGTCAGCGGGGTTCGCGTTGAGCAGTGGCGAGTCGACGGTCTTGTAGGCGTCGCCGACCCGCGCCAGAAAGCGCAGCTCTACTTGTGGAAGCACGCTGGCGAAATCGAGTGTCGCGCCGTCGAGGCGATCCTGCGCGGCCGCGAGCGCAGCGCGCATTCTCAGCGTCTCCAACAACTGAGCTGCGGACCGTGACGTCGGCGCGAGCCGCTCGCGCACCACCCCATGCAGGTCGCGGCTGCGCGATGCTTCGTACAGGAGACCCCCTCCGCACATCACTGCGGCAGCGAAGGTGGTGATGGCAACAAGCGCCCAGTGCCGTTTGCGTCCCGACTTCCAATCGTCTTTCTCTACGTACCGCAGGCTACCTCCCAGTTGACCGATGTCGTCTTGGCAAGGTCTGCTTCGGAAACGAGAGTCAGCGTGCAACCGCCCAACTGCCGTCGGGAGTCATCAGCCAGCGGCTTGGCCACCCAACGCGCTTTGCGCTCAGATGCCGGTGCCGACCTTGACCTCCCACGTTATCCCCAATGCACAGAAAAGTCGATTAACGGCCCTGCTAACCATGGCTGCTCTGTGGGTGACGGTCAATATTTGCCGCTTGACGCTGCGGTTGAACTGGTTGGGTGCTTCCGTTGGCCAGCTATGTGTGTGTTGGTGAGCTCAAAGGGCCGTTAGTGGATTTTTGAGGAAAATTCCACGATGATCGCCAGAATGGCTGCACCGAGAACGGCCCCTGCGACTGCAGCGCCGGCCAGCTGCCGCGCAGTGCGTTTCAACGCGCTGCTCGCTGGAAGTGAGCTGCCGCGGGGCGGCGGCCGCGGGCCAGCGCGAACCACTGCCCTTCGTCGTCATATGCATCAGGCCAGCCGCCGGTGCTTGCCCTGCAAGATTGCTGGCCGGCCACTTGGGAGGCGCAGTCGCAGAGCTCAGCGGGTTCTTCCGACGCCAACGAAGCGCTGGCAGCCACTGTTCTTTCGACTTGGGCAAATCCGTCGTCTCCGGCTATGCCAGCGATAACGGCCATGGCAGAAGGTCTCAGGAGTCGCTTTACTTCTGCACGGCAGCTAGCCGAGCCTCAAGCGCCGCAGCGTCCATCAAGCCGGAGATGCGTGAGCCGTCTGCCAGGAACATGGTGGGCGTGCCGCGCACCTTCAGCTCCTGTGCGAGCTTTCCGTTGCGAGCCAGGCCAGACACGTCGCAGGCACCCTCCGCCTTGACCGCCTGTCCGGCCATCACGAGATCCCACGCGCCGGCGCGGTCGCCGGAACACCACACGGCCTCGTTCTTTGCCTGCGATTCGGGGCCCAGGATGGCGATGGGGAACGTGAACACGGTGACGTTCTGCAACTTGTCCAGCTGTGGGTGCAGCGCCTTGCAGTAGCCGCACCTCGGGTCCTCGAAGGTCACCAGCACGCGGCCCGGGACGGTCTTGCCGCGCACCGTCTTGATGGCGTCGTTCAGGTTGAGCGTTCGCCAGTCCAGCACCGGCAGGTCACCGCTCTCGAGCTTGAGCTTCTTCACCGCAGTAACGGACGTGCGGGAATCGAGGTCGACTAGGTGGCCATCGAACGTAATAGTCCGACCACCCCCACCATTGCCTGATCGCCCACAGATGCCAAGCATCTGGACCCAAGCGCCACCCGCTTGGAGGTGTGCGCTTCGTGGAGATGGTGCACACCATGAAGAGTGAGCAAGACGCGTCCAGGCGCCAACGGCGGCAGCACGAGCGCGGGTTCAAGGAAGAGTTGGTCCGCCAGAGCCTGCAGCCGGGCGCGTCGGTATCGGCCATCGCGCTGGACAACGGCATCAATGCCAACATGCTGTTCAAGTGGCGCCGGGAGCATCTGCGAGCCGCTTCACCCCGAACTGCTGCGACCGTGCTGCTGCCGGTGGAAGTCGCGCCAGCGGACGAAGCGCTCGCGATGCCCTCGGCGACCACGCCGGTGCTGCCGACCGCGCCGGCCAGGCCCTCGCCGCGCGGCGGCGTGATCGAACTGGAAGTGGCTGGCGTGCAACTGCGCCTGCGCGGCCCGGTCGACGAGGCCAGTCTGTGCAGCGTGCTGCGCGCGCTGCGCCAGACGCCATGATCGGCCCGCGTGCCGGAACCCGTGTCTGGCTGGCCGCCGGCGTCACCGACATGCGCTGCGGTATCGACTCACTGGCCGCCAAGGTACACACGGTACTGGCTGAGGACCCGTATGCCGGCCACGTGTTTGCGTTCCGCGGACGCCGAGGCGACCTCATCAAGCTGCTGTGGAGCGACGGCGACGGCATGTGCCTGCTGACCAAGCGGCTCGAACGCGGCCGCTTCATCTGGCCGCAGGCCGAC
>CAKZXL010000452.1 GCA_937883885.1 uncultured Aquincola sp.
CGGCGTTCGCGTAGGTGATGCGCCCCTTGCAGTCCGTGGTGGACATCAGGGTGGCGTCCGCGGGAAATTGGAATTCGCGCTGGGTGACCGGTAGGTTGGTACGCATGGGCCTCTCGGGTGACGACATCTTGCTGCCATGAATGGGTTTTCCCCATCGGCACCACGGATATCGGCCCCGGTTCCCACCGGTTGAGGTGAATTATGACAACCGGTGTGTGCGGTACGGCTCCCGGCTCAGACGCTTCGCGATCCGGCGGCCGAAGTTGGAGAGCGTGCAGTGCTCCCCGTGGCCGACGATGACGCCGGCCTCCGGCTCGTCGATCGAATCACCGCCGTCCACCGGCATGCCCAGCGCGCGCAGCACCTGCACACCTTCGCCGGTGGCTGCCAGCGTCTTGCCCTCGTTGTAGGCATCCTGCACGAACTTCAGCGCGTCATCGCTGAGTTGCAGCGTTTCAGCGCAGAACAGGCCGGAGGGCACGCACACCGCATCGAAGGCCTCGACCGACACCTGCGACACCGTGTGATCGGGCGCCAGCAGGCCGCCGAGCTGGCTGCTGACCGGGGACAGTTGCGGCGCCACCAGCTTCACCTGGGCGCCTGCGCGGTTGAGTTCGGCGATCAGGCGCGCCACGCACAGCGCATCCACGCCATCGTCGATCAGCATCGCCACACGCCAGGCCGGCGGCGCGGGCAGGTGCGCGGCAGCGGTGCCGCGGGCGGCATGGCGGTGGAGATGGGCAGGTTCGAAGTTCATGGGGCGTACTCCTGTCTGTCTGTTGCGCCGCCGCAGCCGGCGCGATCACGCAAGCCTAAGGGTCTGCCCGGGGTCCGACTGTCGGGCCGCCGCGCCCGGCGTTGTAGGACGCGGCCGACAGTTTGCGGCGCTGCAGCAACGAGGGTGGACCGCATCGCCCGCCTATCATCGCCAGCCAATTCCCCCTGAGCTCCCTGATCCGTGGCGCAACGCATCCTGCTGCTGGAAGACGAACAAGCCATCGCCGATACGCTGATCTACAGCCTGCGCAGCGAAGGCTTCGAGGTGGCGCACCTGACGCTGGTGCGCGATGCGCTGGCGGCCTTTGCGCACCAGGCACCGGATCTGGCCATCCTGGACGTGGGCCTGCCCGACGGCAACGGCTTCGACGTCTGCCGTGCCATCCGCAAGACCAGCGAGCTGCCCATCCTCTTCCTGACCGCGCGCAGCGAAGAGATCGACCGCATCCTGGGCCTGGAGCTGGGCGCCGACGATTACGTGAGCAAACCCTTCTCGCCGCGTGAGGTGGGCGCGCGGGTCAAGGCCATCCTGCGGCGCAGCGCCGTGCGTGTCGCGCCGGCTGTGGCGGACGCTGAGGCCGCGCCGATGCTCCAGCTGGACGAAGGCGCGCAGCGCATCCGCTGCGCCGGCCGGTGGCTGGCCCTCACGCGCTACGAATTCCGGTTGCTGGCCACGCTGCTGCGGCGGCCGCAGCGCATCTTCTCGCGCGCCGAGCTGATGAGCCTGGTGTGGGACGACGCGCCCGACACCGCCGACCGCACGGTGGACGCCCATGTCCGGCTGGTGCGTGCCAAGCTGCGCGAGGCCGGCGCCAGTGCCGAGCTGATCCAGACCCATCGCCACATGGGTTACTCGCTGCGGGCCTGAGTTGCGCATCGGTCTACGCCTGCTGCTGGGCTTTTTTCTGGTGCTGGGCCTGGCGCTGTTCGTGGTGCTGCGGGTGTTCCTGGAAGAGGTCAAGCCCGGCACCCGGCTGGCGATGGAAGACAGCCTGGTGGACACCGCCTACAGCCTGGCCCAGCTGGCCGCGCCCGACCTGAAGGCCGGCACCATCGCCCACGGGCCTTTTGCGCAGGCCATGCGCGCGCTGCCCACCCTGCAGCCCGACGCCGATCTCTGGGGCTTTCACAAGAACCGCATCCACACCCGCATCAGCATCACCGATGCACGCGGCATCGTCGTGTTCGACACGCGCAAAGCGGCGGTGGGCGAAGACCATTCGCGCTGGAACGACGTGTACAAGACCTTGCGTGGCCAGTACGGCGCCCGCTCCAGCGCCGAAAGCCCCGGGCAGCCCGAGAGCACGGTGATGCACGTGGCCGCGCCGGTGCGCGATGGCGACCGCATCATCGGTGTGCTCACCGTGTCGCGGCCCAACGCCACGCTGGAGCCTTACATCCAGCGCAGCCGCCAGCGCATCCTGACCTGGTCATGGGGGTTGCTGGGCATTTCGCTGGCCATCGGCCTGCTGTTCACCTGGTGGATCGTGAGCTCACTGTCGCGGCTGCGGGGCTATGCCCTTGCCGTGGCGCAGGGCGAGCGTGCCGAGCTGCCGCGCATGGGGCGCCTGTCGGGCAACACCGAGTTCAGCGATCTGGCGCAGGCGGTGGAACGCATGCGCCTGAAGCTCGAAGACAAGGCCTATGTCGAGCGCTACGTGCACACGCTGACGC
>CAKZXL010000453.1 GCA_937883885.1 uncultured Aquincola sp.
ATCCGGGCCAAGCATGACGAGATGAACCGCAGTTCGTCGCAGCAGCGCTGAGCCGATGCCGCACGAGTTCAGGAACCTCTCGAGTCTTTCGCACGCCGAACTGGGGCTCATGCTGATCGGTGGCTTGGCGAGCGCCGCGGTCATCATCGGATTGGCTCTGGTGCTTGCCTGGAAGAACCGACGCAGGAGTGCCGAAGGAAACCAGCCGCAGCGGCCGAAGCCTCGGAAGGTAAAGCGCCGAAAGCGACGATGAGGCTGCTTTCGAAACATGTTGCGCGTCAAGGCCTCGGCGCCGTGCAACGTCGAAGATGATGCTGAACCAGGAAGGATTGCGATTCATGCAGAAAACCCAGATTGCACTGACCGGCATGGCGCTGGTTATGGCCCAGCAAGCCTTCGCGGCCAGCCACATCGTCGAGATTGCCTGGAGTCGCGACGGGGCGTTTGCGCACAGCGCGAGCGTCGAACCAGGGAAGTTCGTCGAGCTGTGCGGCAAGCTTGCGCCGGGAGACGCCATTCGCTGGGAGTTCGCGGCGTCCGTGCCCGTCGACTTCAACATTCACTATCACGTGGGCAAGGAGGCCGAGTTCCCGGCCAAACAAGCGCAGGTGAGTTCCGGGCAGGACACCTTGCGGGTCGCGGTGCGCGAGGACTACTGCTGGATGTGGAGCAACAAGTCGGCGAGCCGGGCGCGGATCGACGTTCGGCTTCAGCGCCAGAACTGATACCGTCGCGGCCGATGCGCATGCGGACCGAAACACTGCCGCTGAAGCGCTTCGACGCAGGGCACGGTGAACATTGCGCAGTCCTGCTGCACGGACTGGGCGGGACCCATCGCTACTGGACCTGCGGGCCAGTCTCGTTCGCACTGCCGGGTCACCGCACCGTTCTGTTCGACCTGCTCGGCTTCGGTGAGTCGCCGAAGCCCTGGTTCCGCTACAGCGTCGAGCGCCATGTGGCGGCGCTGCATGCGAGCCTGGCCGGGGAGCGCTCCGTGACGCTGGTGGGGCACTCGCTCGGGGCCGCGCTAGCGCTTGCCTATGCCGCCCGCTATCCGTCGGTCGTCAGGCGACTCGTGCTGATCAGTCTTCCCAACTTCGGCGGCGCCGAAGGAGCCGTTGCCTGGTTCGCTCGGCAACGTGGCGGCTGGATCTACACGAACATGTGGGCAACCGCACTCGCGTGCATCCTGACGCGGCGCGCCGTCGGACGCCTGTTGCCGCGTCTTCTTCGCGACATCCCGCGCGAAGTCGCCGAAGACCTCGTTGCGCACAACATGGTGTCGTCGACCTCGTCGTTGTGGGAAGCACTGTACCGCCATGACCTGCGCGCCGAGGCGGAGGCGACGGCGCAGATCCTGCCGGTGCTGATGTTGCACGGCAGTGCGGATCTGACCGCGCCTTTGGCCGGGGCGCAGGAGCTCGCGGCTGCGCGTTCGACGTGGGAGATGCGCGTCCTCGGCGGCGTGGACCACCATCCGTGGTTGCGGGTGCCGCACGAATGCCTGCAACACATCGAGCAGTGGCTCTCCAGACTCGCGGAACGTGCGCCGGCGAGCCCCGCCGAGCACCTCGAAAGTGCGCGCGCCACTGGCGTCGGCGTGAAGGAGCATCCTTGAACAGTATGTCGCTGTCGGACCTGTTGGGCGTCGGTATCGCGCTGGCGGCGGGCCTGCTCATCGGATTGGAGCGAGGCTGGCATCAGCGTGATCTGCCCGATGGCCACCGCGTGGCCGGCCTTCGCACGTTTGCGCTGATCGGCTTGCTCGGCGGCTTGAGCGGTCTGCTCGCGCAACGATGGGGAGCGATCGTCCTGGGCGTCGTGCTGGCCGTGGTGGCGTTGCTGGTCCTGGCCGGCTACATCGTGACGGCGCGCATGCACAGCGTCATGGGCCTGACCACGGCGATGGCAGCCATCACCACGTTCCTCGTCGGCGTGTTGGCGGCAGGTGGCAGCACACTGCTCGCCTCCGCCGTCGCTGTGGTGACGGTCGCACTGCTGCAACTCAAACGGCCGATGCACAGCGGCATCGGGAAGCTCACCGAAGGCGAATTGACCAGCGGCATCCAGTTGCTGCTGATCAGCGTCGTCATCCTTCCGGTCCTCCCCGATCGCGGGTTCGGTCCGTTCGAGGCATTGAATCCCTACAAGCTCTGGTGGGCGGTCGTGCTGCTTGCGTTGCTCTCGTTTCTCGGATTCGTCTTGATGCGCTGGTTCGGGGCCCGGCGTGGGCTCACCCTCACGGCACTGCTGGGCGGACTGGTGTCAAGCACCGCCACCACCGCGACGCTGGCGCGCTGGGCCAAGGAAGCCCCGCAGTGGCGGCCGCTCGCGGCCGGCGGAGCCACGTTGGCGTGCGCGGCGATGTTCGGCCGCATGGCGGTGCTCGTCGCGGTCGCCGCTCCGGCACTCGGCGCGGCGATCGTCGGGACCCTGGGCGCCATGGCCGTCACCGGGGCCGCGTTCGGTGCGTACCTGACCACGCGCGAGCATGCGCGGGATCTTCCGGATCTGTCGACCCAGAATCCGCTGAAACTGACCACAGCCGTTCAGTTCGCGCTGTTTCTTGCAGCGGTGCTGCTCGCCGGTCGATTTCTCGCCGACCGGTTCGGCGACGCCGGGCTGCTGGTCACGGCGGCGATCTCAGGCCTGGTCGACGTCGATGCCATCACGCTGTCGGTGGGCCGTATGGTCGGCGATGGGGTCGTCGGCGCGCCGGTCGCGGGCCTGGCGGTCTTTCTCGCGGCCGCTGTCAACCAAGTCACCAAGCTCGGGCTGTTGTGGGTGCTCGATAGTCGATCGCTGGCACTGAAGGTGCTGCCGGCTTATGCGCTGATGGCGCTCGTCGGTGTCGGAGCGGCGCTGGCACTGGGCTGAACTGCGGCGACGTTCGCGCGAAAGCTCGGCGGGGAGGGCCATTGCCCTCCAGGAAACCTGGCGACTATCAGTTGCCGCCTTGCTTTTCCGCCTTGATCATCTCGAGGCGGGCGAGTTCATTGCCCACCATGATGATCTTCTGGCCGTCCTTGGTTTCCATGACGTGTCCGGCCTTCATGCCTACGGTCCGGCCGAGCCGATCCTCCATGGCCATCTTGCCGTCCTTGAACACGTACACGGTCGAACCATCTCTGAGGTCGAACTTCTTGGCGACATTGCCCATGTCGACTGCGAAGGCGGCGCCTGCGACGGTGAGCATCGAGGCCATGATTGCGAGCTTCTTAAGCATGATTTCTCCGGGTTGAGTGGCTTGCGAAAGGTGAAGCGCAGGGTGATCCTCAGCGCATCGAGTCGAGTGTGTTCATTCGCTGATTACGGCAAGCCGTCAGCGGCATTACGAGACAGCAAGCTTCTGTCGCTGCATGCGCGACGAAGCGCCGAAGTGTGCAATGCGCTGAAACGACCGCCTCTGGGCTTCACGCTTGGAGTCATCGGACAGGACCGGAGTCCGTAGTCGACTACGGAGGCATTGTTGATGCCGATCAAACGGCGTTGGCGCGTCCGCGCCTATTCTCGATTCATCAAATTTGCCTCACCTCGCCCGCGCGTCATCATGTTCAGCGATCGCCGACGTCTCCGCCGATGGGCAGCCCAAGTGCTGCTCGTGTGGCTGTTCGGCCTCGCGATGGGTGTGGCCAACGCCTGCGCTCTTGGCGAGCCGGCGCATCACCGCTCCGAAGTGGCGACGGCGGCTGCCGTCGACGCTGTCGAGAGGCACCAACATGGCGACGAGCAGGGCGACCTTGCCAAGGTCAACTGCCTGGACTTCTGCGAGAAGTCTTCGATCGGCGCCCCGCAACTGAAGGTTGTCGGCGACGGCTTGGCCGCGCTCGGTTTCGCGCTGCCGGTGTCCCACACTCTTTCGGTGGCCGGCCAGGCCGAGCCCACGGTGGGTCGGCTGGTGGTCGACTCGCCACACCTGCCCGGCGGGCCTCCGCCGCGCATCGCGTTCCGGCGCCTCGCGCTTTGACACGCCCGGACGCCGCGCGGATCTGATCCGCGCCGCGTCCTTCCTTCCGTTCGCCCTCGCGCCCGCAGCGGCGCGGTCAGGCGGCGGCATTCCCCGTTCGTGTTTCCGTTCCGTGTCCTTCCTCTCGTCCGGAGTCTTGCCTTGCGCACCCCCTTCGTTTTGCTGTCGTCCTTTGTCGCCCTTGCGCTTGGCGCTGCCGCCGCCGTGGCACAGAAACGCTCGGCTGCTGCTGCGGCTTCCATGCCGATGCCCATGGACTGCAATGCCGGCGCGATGAAGCGCCATGACCACGGTGCCGAGCGCAATGCGCCTTCGACCAAATCCATGCCCTGTGCGGCAGCCGAAGCGGCGTCCGGCGCCAACGCCAAGGCGAGGACTAAGCCCGTGCACGACCACGCGAAGTTCCACAAGAACCAGTAATCGACGCTTCAACGCAGCCAGGAGATCGCCCATGAACCACTCCCATGAACACGCAAACGGTCGCCCGTCCGGTCCGAACTGGTCCCGCATCAACCAATGGGTGCTGTGGATCGGTCTGGCAGCCGCGGTGGCCTGGATGTTCTTCCGCCACAACGCGCACCTCGGACAGCTGCTGCCCTTCCTCATCCTGCTGGCCTGCCCGCTGATGCACCTGTTCGGGCACGGCGGGCATGGCGGCCACGGTGAACATGGCGGCGGGTCGGACACGAAGCCCAAGGACGACGCGCGCCAACTTCCCCCCGGCGGCCAGGGCGGCCACCAACACTGAAACCCATGGAGTCCCGATATGCAAACCACTGAACTCAAAGTCGATGGCATGACCTGCGGGTCCTGCGTCGCGTCGGTCACCAAGGCGCTCAAGCGCGTCCCGGGCGTGCAGAACGTCGAGGTCGATCTCGGCAGCGGCATCGCGCGTGTCCGCGGCGAGCACGCCGCGCACCAGGTGCCGGAACTGATCGCTGCGCTGGAGGAAGCCGGCTATCAGGCGGGCGCCGCGACCGGTGCGACGGACGCGCACAAGCATCCGGTCGGCGGCTGCGGCGCAGGTGCCGGTACGGGCGCCAAGGGCCGCGGCGGCTGCTGCTGCGGTTGAGACGTCATGCCGACACCCAGCACTGCCGCTACGGCCGCTTCTGCGGGCCTCGCGCCCACCCACCTGGCCTCCCGCTATTGGCTGGACGCACTGTGGCGCGCCACTGCGGCGGCGGACACGCTGCGCGAACGTGCAGCCAACATGAGCGCGCACGAGGCCGCGGGCATGCCGCCCCTGCTGCACTTCGAGTCCGAGCCGGTGGCGGACGGACGGGAGCTCGATCCGCCGTCGAACTACCGGCTGCTGCGCGTCACGCGTTGCGGCACCGACGCACTCGAGAAGCACGTGCGCAAGGGCGCCGCACCGGTGATCGTGGTCGACCCGCGCGCCGGGCATGGCCCCGGCATCGGCGGCTTCAAGCGCGATTCCGAAGTCGGCATGGCGCTGCTCGAAGGCCACCCGGTCTACTTCGTCGTCTTCGATCCGGAGCCAGTCGACGGACAGACGATGGGGGCCGTCGTGCAGACGCTGGCGGCCTTCATCGACATCGTTGCCAAGCGCCATCGCGGCAAGGCGCCGATCGTCTACGGCAACTGCCAGGGCGGCTGGGCGATCACGCTGGCCCTGTCGCATTGCGAGCATCGCGCGGCGCTGGCGGTGCTGAATGGCTCGCCGCTGTCGTACTGGGCGGGCGAGCGCGGCATCAACCCCATGCGCCTGCTCGGTGGTTTCACCGGCGGCGTCTGGCCGGCGCACTGGATGTCGGACCTGGGCAACGGGCGCTTCGACGGTGCCTGGCTGGTGCAGAACTTCGAGGCGCTGCGGCCCGAGGGCGTGTTCCGGAAGTACGACACGCTCTTTGCGCAACCGGAGGCCGAGCACGACCGTTTCCTGGAGTTCGAGCGCTGGTGGAACGGCTTCTACCAGCTGGCCCGCGAGGAGATGCTGGCCATCGCCGGTGAGCTGTTCGTCGGCAACCGTCTCGAGGACGGGGAGGTCGTGGTCGACGGCCATTGCCGTGCCGACCTCAAACGCATCGGGGCGCCGCTGGTGATCTTCAGCTCCTACGGCGACAACATCACGCCGCCGCACCAGGCGCTGGGCTGGCTCAAGGAAGTGTTTGCGACGACCGAGGACCTGGTGGCCGCTGGCCAGCGCGTCGTCTACCTGCTGCACAAGCAGGTGGGCCACCTCGGCATCTTCGTGTCGGCGGGCGTGGCGCGGCGCGAGCACCGCGCCATCCTGCACCACGCCGGAACGATCCAGGACCTTGCGCCCGGCCTCTACGAGATGGTTCTCGACGATGCCGCCACGGGCGATGCCGCCACGGGCGCCCGCTTCGAAGCGCGCCGCCTCGAGGATCTGCCGTTTGACGCCAACCCGGCTGGATTCGACCGGGTGCAGGCGCTGTCCGAGGCCGCCGAGCGTGCCTACGCGCAATGGGTCTCGCCGTGGGTCCGCATGGCGGTCACGCCGGAATCGGCACGCCTGCTGCGCGAACTGCATCCGATGCGGGTCAGCCGACAGATCTGGTCGGAGAAGGCAACGCCGGCCCTGGCCTGGCTGCCGTGGACGCAGCAGTGGCTCGACCAGTGGGGCGCGCACGACCCGGATCGCACCGCCAACCCCTGGTACCAGCTGGAGCGCGTCGGTGCGGACGCGTGCGCCCAGGCCTGGGAGTCGTGGCGCACGAGCCGCGACCTGTGGGCCGAGGTGGTGTTCCAGCAACTTTATGCCCGCTGACGGGCCGACCGACCGTCACGAGGAGCCCACCATGAGAACCATCCCGCTGCCAGCGACATGCCGGCGTTTCGCGGCCAGCACGTGGCTGTTGCTGCTGCTGGCCACGATGCTCAGCCCGGCGCTGGCCCAGAGCCGGCTGGAGCGGCCCGGCGTCACCCTCTACTGGGGGCTCGTGCCGGCCGCGGTCGTGGCGGACAAGCACGCGCTGGCCGAACTGCACGGCGGTCCGCCCAAGGGCGGCGGCCAGGTGCACCACCTCGTCGTGGCGCTCTACGACAGTGCGAGCGGGGGTCGCATCGAGGACGCGGTCGTGCGCGCGCAGCTCAGCGAAACCGGCATCGTCGACGAGCCGGCGAAGTATCTGCTGCCGATGAAGGTCAACGACCAGGCCAGCTACGGCCAGGTCTTCGGCGTGGCCAAGGATGGTCCGTACCGCTTCCGGGTCTGGGTGCGGCTGCCGCAGCGCACCGACGAGATCGAGTTTGCGGCCCAGGCGTGGTCACCGCACCGCAACGAGCGCTGAGGG
>CAKZXL010000454.1 GCA_937883885.1 uncultured Aquincola sp.
ACCATCTGCTCGCGCCGCAGCCCGAAGCGCTGGCAGGTGGCCTGGTTGACGTCGATCACGCTGCGGTCTTCGAACGACAGGATGGCCGAGGCCATCGGCGCGGTCTGGAACAGGCGTTCAAAGCGGTCGCGGCCGGCGGCGATCTCGCGCGCCGCGGCGCTGCGTTCTTCCTCGCGGTCGATGTTGTCCAGCGCGTACGAGATGTCGGCGCTCATCTCGTCGAGCAGGGCCACCAGCGGCGGGTCGAAGAAGTCGGGCGCATCGGCGCACAGCATCAGGGTGCCGTACACCATGCCGCGCCTGCGCAGCGGCAGCCAGGCGATGGCATGGATGCCATGGGCCACGGCCACCGCGCGCCAGCGGCCCGACAGCGGGTCCTGCTGGTAGCGGTTGCTCAGCAGGTGCCGGCCCTCGCGAAAGGCGCGCACGGTGTAGGTGTTCTGCATCGCCGGGTTTTCAGTGTCCAGCGGGTCAGGCACGTTGGCCAGCACCTCATCGGCCGGCCCCGCGGTGGCAACGCGGCGCAGCAAGGTACCGTCCTGCAGGTAGATGCAGGCCAGCACGGCATGGCCGGTCTGCACGCAGATCTCGCAGGTCTCGGCAAAGATCTTTCGCTCGTCGTCGGTGCGCAGCACCATGCGGTTGGTGCGCGAGAGGGCCGCCAGAAAGCGCGAGAGCCGCGCGGCATGCGCATCCGAGGCGCGATGGCGGCGGTGAAGCACCAGCACCGCCAGGCCAAAGCACGTGGTCATGACAACGGCCACCAGCAATACCGCCACCGCCGTTGTCTGAGGAAATACCGACATCCGGCGAGCGTAAGCGCGGGGCAAAAGTATGTCGATTGGTAAACGCGTGTGCGCACAGCGCCTTTTTCCACGCTGCGGCCCCGGGCGGCCCCGCCCCCCGCCGCGCCCCAAACTGGAGCACCAGATGCGCGAGTTCAGAATTTGATTCAGTCACTGAACCAAATCAAGCCCCGATCCGGTGGCAGTCAAGGGGCGCCAATGCCTCAGGGTTAGCCCCAGTCACCGGCGCCCGAATAGTTAATTAAATTAAGCGAATGCCGGCAGACCTGCAATCCACCATGAAGACCGACGACCTGATCGCGATCGACGTCCACACGCACCTGGAAGTGTCGTGCTGGAACCCGTTCGACAGCTACGGCGAAGAGTACGACCGCGCGGCGGACAAGTATTTCCGATCCACCCGCCGCCCCACGATGGCCGAGGCCCTGGCCTACTACCGCGCGCAGAAGGTGGGCTTCGTGATGTTCTGCGTCGATGCCGAGGCGCAGATCGGCCGCCGCCGCATCCCCAACGAAGAAATCGCCGAGGCCGCGCGTGACAACCCCGACATCATGATCGCCTTCGGCAGCGTCGACCCCCACAAGGGCAAGATGGGCGCACGCGAAGTGCGCCGGCTGATCGAGGAGCACGGCGTCAAGGGCTTCAAGTTCCACCCCACGGTGCAGGGCTTCGAGCCGTACGACCGCATGGCCTGGCCGCTGTACGAGGTGATCGCCGAGTACAAGCTGCCCGCCATCTTCCACAGCGGCCATTCGGGCATCGGCTCGGGCATGCGCTGCGGTGGCGGCCTGCGGCTGCAGAACAGCAACCCCATGCTGCTGGAAGACGTGGCCATCGACTTCCCCGACATGCAGATCGTCATCGCCCACCCCAGCTGGCCCTGGCAGGACGAAGCCATCTCGCTGGCCATGCACAAGCCCAACATCTGGATCGACCTGTCGGGCTGGAGCCCCAAGTACTTTCCGCCCCAGCTGGTGCAGTACGCCAACACGCTGCTGAAGGACCGGGTGCTCTTCGGCAGCGACTTTCCGTTGATCACCCCCGAGCGCTGGATGAAGGACTTCGAGGAGGCCGGCTTCCGCGACGAGGTCAAGCCGCTGATCCTCAAGGACAACGCGATGCGCCTGCTGCGGCTGGGCAAGTACGCCGACACCGCGCCCGCCGCCTGAATCTCTGACTTCCCCGGACACGCCCATGACCCTCGCCTTTGAACCCGCCACCGGCCTGCTGGCCTCGCTCGACCTGCTGGAGGTGAGCCTGGCCGCCCACGTGGCCCATGTGCGCCTGAACCGCCCGGCCAAGCGCAACGCGATGAACGACACGCTGGTGCAGCAGCTGCAGACGGCGCTGGTCAACCTGCCCAACGAGGTGAAGGCGGTAGTGCTCACCGGCGCTGGCGAGCACTTCTGCGCCGGCCTCGACCTGTCGGAGCTGGCCGAGCGCAGCGTGGCCGAAGGCGTGCTGCATTCGCGGCTGTGGCACGGCGTGATGGACTCGGTGCAGTTCGGCCGCGTGCCGGTGGTGGCCGTGCTGCACGGCGCGGTGGTGGGCGGCGGGCTGGAACTGGCCAGCAGCACCCACATCCGCGTGGCCGAACGCAGCGCGTATTACGGCCTGCCGGAGGGCCAGCGCGGCATCTTCGTGGGCGGCGGCGGCTCGGCCCGCGTGCCGCGCCTGGTGGGCGTGGCCTGCATGACCGACATGATGCTCACCGGCCGCGTGCTCGACGCCGAAGAAGGCCTGCAGCGCGGCCTGTCGCAGTACCTGGTGGACGACGGCGCCGGCTTCGCCAAGGCCTGCGAGCTGGCTTCGCGCATCGCCAGCAATGCGCCGCTGTCCAACTTCGCGGTGATGCAGGCGCTGCCGCGCATCGCCGACCTGTCGCAGCCCGATGGCCTGTTCGTCGAGTCGCTGATGGCTGCCATCGCCCAGGGCGACGAGGCCGCCAAGTCGCGGCTGCGCGACTTCCTGGAAAAGCGCGCCGGCAAGGTCGTCAAGAGCAGCTGACCCGCGCCCCGACCCCAGTTCCGAAAGGACCGCGATGAACCCCACCTACCGCGACATCCGTGTCGGCGGCTGCCTCGACGTGCACGTCGAACGCCGTGCCGATGGCAGCCTGCTGCTGCAGTCCACCGAGGCGCTGGCCGACTACCCGGCCCGCGTGACCGACCGCCTGGAGCACTGGGCGGTCCAAGCACCCGACCGCACCTTCGTCGCCCGCCGCGACCCGTCGGTGCCTGGAGGCGGCGACTGGATCCGCATCAGCTACGCGCAGATGCTGGACCGCGCGCGGCGCATCGGCCAGGCGCTGGTGGCACGCGGCCTGTCGGCCGAGCGGCCCATCGCCATCCTGTCGGACAACGACCTCGAGCACCTCACGCTGTCGGTGGCGGCGCTGTGGGTGGGTGTGCCCTACGTGCCGGTGTCGGCGGCGTATTCGCTGGTGTCCAACGACCATGCCAAGCTCAAGCACATCCTGGGCAAGGTCACGCCGGGCCTGGTGTTCGCGGCCGATGCGCGCTTTGCCCGCGCCATCGCCAACGCGGTGCCGGCCGACGTGGAAGTGGTGCTGGGCCAGGGCACGCTGGAAGACCGCAACGTCACGCCCTTTGCCACGCTGCTGGACACCGCGCCGGGCCCGCAGGAGGCAGCCGCCCATGCGGCGGTGGGGCCGGACACCATCGGCAAGTTCCTGTTCACCTCGGGCTCCACCAAGCAGCCCAAGGGCGTGATCAACACCCACCGCATGATGTGCGCCA
>CAKZXL010000455.1 GCA_937883885.1 uncultured Aquincola sp.
CCGCGCACGTGGAATACGAGACGGCCAACCGCCACTACGCCCACGTCGACTGCCCCGGCCACGCCGACTACGTCAAGAACATGATCACCGGTGCCGCCCAGATGGACGGCGCCATCCTAGTGTGCTCGGCCGCCGACGGCCCCATGCCCCAGACCCGCGAGCACATCCTGCTGGCCCGTCAGGTGGGCGTGCCTTACATCATCGTCTTCCTGAACAAGTGCGACATGGTCGACGACGCCGAGCTGCTGGAGCTCGTCGAGATGGAAGTGCGCGAGCTGCTGAGCAAGTACGACTTCCCGGGCGACGACACCCCGATCGTCAAGGGCTCGGCCAAGCTGGCGCTCGAAGGCGACAAGGGCGAGCTGGGCGAGCAAGCCATCATGGCCCTGGCCGACGCGCTGGACAGCTACATCCCGACGCCTGAGCGCGCCGTGGACGGCGCCTTCCTGATGCCCGTCGAAGACGTGTTCTCGATCTCGGGCCGCGGCACCGTGGTGACCGGCCGTGTCGAGCGTGGCATCGTCAAGGTTGGCGAAGAAATCGAAATCGTCGGCATCCGCGCCACCCAGAAGACCACCTGCACCGGCGTGGAAATGTTCCGCAAGCTGCTGGACCAAGGTCAAGCCGGCGACAACGTGGGCATCCTGCTGCGCGGCACCAAGCGTGAAGACGTCGAGCGCGGCCAAGTGCTGTGCAAGCCGGGCTCCATCAAGCCGCACACGCACTTCACCGCCGAGGTGTACGTGCTGAGCAAGGAAGAAGGCGGCCGCCACACCCCGTTCTTCAACAACTACCGTCCCCAGTTCTACTTCCGCACGACGGACGTGACCGGCGCGGTGGAGCTGCCGAAGGACAAGGAAATGGTGATGCCGGGCGACAACGTGTCGATCACCGTCAAGCTGATCGCCCCGATCGCCATGGAAGAAGGCCTGCGCTTTGCCATCCGTGAAGGCGGCCGTACCGTCGGCGCCGGCGTGGTGGCCAAGATCATCGAGTAAGAAGTCAAGGCTGCAGGGGCATAGCTCAATTGGCAGAGCGTCGGTCTCCAAAACCGAAGGTTGGGGGTTCGAGACCCTCTGCCCCTGCCACCGTCGGACGCTGACGCGTCTCGCTCGGTGAAGCCAAATCAGCCCGCGGGCGGTGCGCAGACCTTGCGCCGGCCCGGCGGGCTTTGCTGCTAGTGCGTCTGTCGTTTGCTGGCGCACACAGCCCACGATCCGAACCTGAATTGAAAGCGATGGCCACCACCAATCCTCAAGTCGAAACCGTCTCCAGCAGCGCGGACAAGGCCAAGCTGGCCACCGCCGGCGTGCTGGTGGTTGGCGCGGTGGCGGCCTTCTACCTGCTGTCGGCGCAGCCGCTGTGGCTGCGTGTGATCGCGCTGCTGGTGCTGCTGGCGGCTGCGGTCGGCATCTTCCTGGTGTCCGAGACGGGCAAGCAGCTCATCGCCTTCGGCCAGGATTCCGCGCGCGAAACCAAGAAGGTCGTGTGGCCCAGCCGCAAGGAAGCCATGCAGATGACCGGCTACGTGTTCGCCTTCGTGCTGGTGATGGCCTTGTTCCTGTGGCTGACCGACAAGACGCTGGAGTGGGTGCTGTACGACCTGGTCCTGGGCTGGCGGCGTTGACGACAAGCGAGAAAGCATGAGCGAATCCGAAATGACCCCCACCGACGCCGCCACCCCGGCGCCGTCGCCGCTGCGCTGGTACGTCGTGCACGCCTATTCCGGCATGGAAAAGGCCGTGGAGCGCAACCTGCGCGAGCGCATCGACCGTGCCGGCATGAACAGCAAGTTCGGCCGCATCCTGGTGCCGACCGAAGAAGTCGTCGAGCTGAAAAACGGCAAGAAGGCCGTGACCGAGCGCCGCTTCTTCCCCGGCTACGTGCTGGTCGAGATGCTGATGGACGACGAGTCCTGGCACCTGGTCAAGCACACCAGCAAGGTCACCGGCTTCGTCGGCGGCGCCAAGAACCGCCCGGTCCCCATCTCGGAAGCCGAGGTGATGAAGATCGTCAACCAGATGCAAGAGGGCGTCGAGAAGCCGAAGCCCAAGGTCGAGTGGACGGTGGGCGAGACGGTGCGGGTCAAGGAAGGCCCGTTCACCGACTTCAACGGCGCCGTGGAAGACGTCAACTACGAAAAGTCCAAGGTGCGGGTGTCCGTCACCATCTTCGGCCGCGCCACGCCGGTCGAGCTCGATTTCTCGCAGGTCGAGAAGGTCTGATCTCTCCGGGCGGGGGCTGTGGCGCGACCCGGCGCCCCCCGCCGTCTTCGCAACAGGGTCGCACTGGACGAGGAGCCCGTCCTGCCGCCGTCGGCAGTGCGGGCGCTTGAACTCGATAGGAGCCATTCATGGCAAAGAAAATCGTCGGCTTCATCAAGCTGCAGATCCCGGCCGGCAAGGCCAACCCGTCGCCGCCGGTCGGTCCGGCACTGGGCCAGCGCGGCCTGAACATCATGGAGTTCTGCAAGGCGTTCAACGCGCAGACCCAGGGCATGGAACCCGGCCTGATGCTGCCGGTGGTGATCACCGCGTTCGCCGACAAGTCGTTCACCTTCATCCTGAAGACGCCGCCGGCCACCGTGCTGATCAAGAAGGCGCTGAAGCTGGACAAGGGATCGGGTCGTCCGCACATCGAAAAGGTCGGCAAGCTGACCCGTGCGCAGATCGAAGAGATCGCCAAGACCAAGCAGAAGGACCTGACGGCTGCCGACCTGGACGCCGCGGTGAAGACGATTGCCGGTTCGGCCCGCTCGATGGGCGTGACCGTGGAAGGAGCCTGACATGGCCAAGCTCACGAAAAAAGCCAAGGCCCTGCAGGGCAAGGTCGACAGCCTGAAGCTGTACCCGATCGACGACGCGCTGGCGCTGGTCAAGGAATGCGCGACCGCCAAGTTCGATGAGTCGATCGACGTCTCGGTGCAACTGGGCATCGACGCCAAAAAGTCTGACCAGGTCGTGCGTGGCGCCGTCGTGCTGCCCAACGGCACCGGCAAGACCAAGCGCGTGGCGGTGTTCGCCCAGGGCGCCAAGGCTGACGAAGCCCGCGCCGCTGGCGCAGACATCGTCGGCATGGAAGACCTGGCCGAGCAGATCAAGGGCGGCAACCTGAACTTCGACGTGGTGATCGCCTCGCCGGACACCATGCGTATCGTCGGTACGCTGGGTCAGGTGCTGGGCCCCCGCGGCCTGATGCCGAACCCCAAGGTCGGCACCGTGACGCCCGACGTGGCCACCGCTGTGAAGAACGCCAAGGCGGGCCAGGTGCAGTTCCGTGTCGACAAGGCCGGCATCATCCACGGCACCATCGGCCGTCGTTCGTTCGACTCCGACAAGCTGGTCGGCAACCTGGCCGCGCTGCTGGAAGCCCTGAACAAGGCCAAGCCGGCTTCGAGCAAGGGCGTCTACCTGCGCAAGGTGGCCGTGAGCTCGACGATGGGCGTGGGCGTGCGTGTCGACGCGTCGTCGATCGCGCTGACCGCTCAGTCGTAATGTGATCGAGGGCGGCGCGCGAGTCTGGCGCGCTGCCTGATGAATTGGTGGGCCGCTGCCGCCTTCACGGGCGGTGGCGGGTCATCCAAGACCGCTGGTGGGGCCGCTTGCTTGCAGGCGGCGCCGTAATCGAAGGAAGGGCCCGCCCGACCCGAAGCCAGCGCAGATGGCGTCCCGCTGTTTTCCCTGGAAACAGATGGTCGCTGCAATCCGTTGTGCCG